>NZ_JBQFLR010000025.1:0-34765 GCF_056531345.1 Ruegeria sp. N7
GGCGGCAACTGGAGCTTCGAGTTCTACATGGAACAAAAACACGTCGGCTTCGCAACCGGAAATCACAACATCATGCAGCTGGGGAAGTGAACTCGGGCAAGGGCTCTGGTACACAGACGTCGGTAAACACGAGGAGGAACTGCCATGGGAAAGATCGTACAAGCCGCGAAGATCACGCATGTGCCAAGTATCTGGATGTCCCACACGATGCCAAAATACAAAGGCATCCGGCAGTCTGCCATTGATGGTTATGCGCGCCTGCGCCAGGACGCGATAGACCGCGAGGTCGAGACCTTTCTTGTGTTCGACACCCATTGGATCACCAATCAGGGGTTTCACCTGAATACCAAAGAGCACCACAAAGGCCGCTTCATCAGTCATGAACTGCCGCACATGCTGGCAGACATGGAGTTTGATTATCGCGGAGATAACGCGTTGGGGGAAACCATCCTTGATGTTCTGCGTGAGCGCGGCGAGCGAGCGCTTGGCCATTCGCACCCTGATATGGGAATGGAATATGGCACCCTTCTGCCTATGCATTTCATCAACGAAGGGGTGAATGCGCGCGTTTTGCCCGTTGCAGTCAACCAGTTCTCGTCGATCCAGGAAAACCGCGTCTGGGGTGAGGCCATTGCCGAAGGTATCCGGCGTTCCGACCGGAACGTTTCCATACTGGCCTCTGGCTCACTCAGCCATGATTTCACGCCGAATGAGCGCTCGGTCCACGGATTGAATGCGGTAAACGGCGAGTTCAACCGCCAGATGGATATGCACGTGCTGGAGATGTGGGAACAGGGACGGTTCGAAGAGTTCCTTGAAATGCTGCCGGACTATGCGAAGAAATGCGCAGGCGAATGCGCCATGAATGACACGGCTTTGCTGTTCGGAGCTCTGGGCTGGGGCAGCTACAAGGGTGAGATCGACATCTACACCCCCTACTTCGGCAGCTCTGGCACAGGTCAGGCGAATGTCAGCTTTTCGGTCTGAAGGCAGAACTCGGGACCTTTTCATTTGAAGAAAGCACACCTGTTCGGCTTTAATCCGCGAGCCGAACGGGTAAGGTCGGGGACTGGACAAATTGGTGTTCAGTTACAAGAGAAGGCTTGCGCATGGATTGGGACGCGTTTTCGCATTGGGGTCAGCACATTTCGAAATGGGCGGCCGATTACCACAAGACACTTGCTGAACGTCCTGTTCGGGCCAAGACCACACCAGGAGAAATCGCGGCCCAGCTAAAGGCATCGCCCCCCGATAGTGGCGAGCCCATGGAAGCCATCATGGCCGATTTCGAACGAATCGTGATGCCGGGTATCACACATTGGCAACATCCCCGGTTCTTTGCCTATTTCCCGGCCAACGCAGCGCCGCCGTCGATGCTGGCTGAAATGCTGGTGACCACAATCGCGGCGCAATGCATGCTATGGCAGACCTCACCAGCTGCGACCGAGGTCGAAGGTGTCATGGTCGATTGGCTGCGGCAGGCGCTTGGATTGCCGGAAGGAACGACCGGAGTTATTCAGGACAGCGCATCATCTGCCACGTTGTCGGCTGTGCTGACCATGCGGGAACGGGCCACAGGGTTTACCGGCAACCGCGAAGGCCTGAACGCCAAGGGCGCACTGCGCATCTACTGCTCGGATCAGGTTCATTCGTCGATTGATCGGGCCTGCTGGGTTGCAGGGATCGGTCAGGACAATCTGGTGAAACTGCCGACACGTGGTCCGACCTATACGATTGATGCAGAGGCTCTTGATGTCGCAATTCAGGGTGACATCGCGGCCGGGTATGTACCTGCTGGTATCATTGCAATTACGGGCGGCACCGGGGTTGGGGCCTGCGATGATCTGGTGGCGGTGGCTGACATCGCGCAAAAATACGACCTCTATACGCATCTCGACGCGGCCTGGGCGGGGTCGGCGATGATCTGCCCCGAGCTTCGTGAGGCCCTTTGGCCCGGGGCGGATCGTTACGACAGCATTGTCTTCAACCCACATAAATGGATGGGGGCGCAGTTCGATTGCGCGATCCAGTTTCTGCGGGACGCCACGCCACAGCTCAACACGCTTAAGATCGAACCGGAATACCTCAAGACCACAGGGGCAGAGGTAACGAATTATTCGGAATGGACAATCCCTCTGGGTCGACGGTTCCGGGCATTGAAGATCTGGTTCTTGATGCGGTCATACGGTCTCGACGGGTTGCGGAGCCGAATTCGCAACCATGTGCTCTGGGCCAATGAACTTGCAGAAAAGATCGGCGCGATAGAGGGGTTTGAGATCACCACCGGCCCGATCCTGAGCCTGTTTTCCTTTCGCTGTCCAGGGGATGACGCCGCTCAGCAGCGACTGGTGGACGCGCTGAATGACGATGGCCGAATTTACCTGACGCAAGGCATGTTTAATGGCCGCAAGATCATCCGTTTTCAGGTCGGGCAATTCGACACAACCCGCGATGACGTGCTGATGGCGGCGGATGTCATCCGCGATGTCTGGGAGAGCCTGTTATGAAATTCGCAACGTTCAGTGCTGCAGGGGATACCTTCTTTTGGGTGATTACCGATGATGGTGCGATCGCCCTGAACGGTGATTTTCCTGAGTTTTCCAGCCTGTATGAAGTCATTGCCGCAGGTGAGTTTGCCCAAGCCGAAACCGAAGACTATGAATATCTAACACGCTCACTCTCGTTATGAGTGAGGGACCATCGGTGGGTAGGTCAAAGGTCACTTGTAGGTCTTTGAAGGATGAAAGGATATTGAGGAAAGCGCTTTTCCGGCAACTTCGACGAGAGTTTAGCGAGAGATAAGAAAATGTTGAAAGTCGTTATACATCAGGGGTTTCATAAAACAGGCACTCGAACACTGCAAACAATGTTGCTCAGAAATCGTTCCCGATTAAAGGGCAGAGTGAATATTCTGGTTCCGAGTGATCTGCAAGAGGCGGGCTTCTCAGCACGGCGCTTTTCTGTAGTGCAAGAAGAACGAGTGCTAAATAAGTTTCGTAAACAATTAAGACAAGCTCTGGCGCGCTTTGAAAACGAAACAGACAAACCGCTTTTGATTAGTAACGAGGAGTTTGCGGGCCTGATTCCAGGGCGTAAAAATGTGTATTCTTATTCCATGGTAACGGTTTTGTCTGAAGTGCTATTGGATGAGATCGAGAAGTTCGCTGATGGTAACGCGCGTGCAACCTTCTTTTTTACCACCAGGAACGCCTCTGATTGGATTAAGAGTGTTTATTGGCAAAACATACGTTCGAACCGAATTCAGGAAGGCCTTTCGGAATACGCGGACCTACTTCAGCAAGGCGCAGATCTTGCTGGTGTGGTTGCCCGAGTTAAGGATGCCGTATCCTCCCGAGCCGACGTCGTTTCCCTAGACACCTCAAACATGAGTGACCGTCTATTTCCCGCCACAAAGGTGCTATCGATGCTGAACGTAAGGTCCGATGATCTTACGCCTGTCAGTAACTTGAATGTCCAACCGGTTGGAGCCGCAGAGTATTTTCTGGAATTGAACAGATCAAACATGACGGACGAAGAGGTCATGGCAGCGAAACGCAATTTCTTAGACGATTTGAAGATGCGCAAAAAGTAAGAAAGAAGGCCACGCGCTCGCTGCAGCCACGGTCCTTATTGGCGCGCCTCAGGATAGCCGACCAGTCTGACCTGAGATTTCAGAATAACACACGTGACCAGCCCCAAGCGTGTTTTCCCCAAGGGGGCACGCCTATAGCTTTTGCACACCATGCATGGTCAGGGTGCTCACCAGATCGGCATAATCCTCGCGGGCTTTGGGGCCTGCGCCGGTGTTCCACATGTAATACCAGTTTAACATGCCAAAGACTGACATCGTCGCTCCCCGAAGCTTGTCCTTGGCTCCGTCAAAAGAACCGGGGGACAACTCCAGAAGTATGTCGCGTACAAAGTTCACCAGATCAAGCTGATAGCCCCGTAGCCTTTTTTGCTGTTCCTCGGTCAGTGCGCTCATGCCACTGATCTGAACCCGGTGCTCGTCATCTGCACCCTGATAGGCAAAAAGGATCTCGCGCACTGCTTTGCGCAGTTTCTGTTCGGGGCTAAGGCCGTCCAGATCAACATTGCAAATCCGGTCCCGCAACTCACGCAAGTACGTTTCAAGGATGTCATACAGGATGGCATCCTTGCTGTCATAGTAGTGGTATATGTTTGCTTTCGAGATCCCACATTCTTTGGCCAAAAGGGTCATCGAAGCACGGTCAAACCCCTGGTCGGCAAACACTTTTGCCGCCATCTTCAGGATCTGCTCTCGCTTTTGGTCGTGGTCTTTAGCAATTGTCCGGGCCACGGCTCAGTCCTTATCGCGATTGTCTACAACGCGCTTCGCCTTGCCCTGAGAGCGTTCGACGTCGCCGGGGTCCCCTACTACAATTTCGGTTGAAACGCCAACGACGTCCTTGATCCGCTTGGTCAGCATCCGAGCAGCGGCCGTTTTTGACAGCTCGTCGGTGGAATCGGGGGAGGATTCAACAAAGACCCGCATGGCATCCATGCGACCGGATTTGTAGAGCTCGATCTGGTAATAGGGGGCAAGACCGCCCGTTGCCATGACCTGTTCCTCGATCTGGCTGGGGAAGACGTTGACGCCGCGCAGGATCATCATGTCGTCACTGCGACCTGTAATTTTTGCCATCCGGCGCATGGACCGCGCCGTCCCCGGCAGCAGGCATGTCAGATCGCGTGTGCGATAGCGGATCATCGGCAACCCTTCTTTGGTTAGTGTCGTGAACACCAATTCTCCGGTTTCGCCATCGGGCAGGACTTCTCCGGTTGCCGGGTCGATGATTTCCGGCAGGAAGTGATCCTCCCAGATTACAGGCCCGTCTTTGGTTTCAACGCATTCATTGGCGACACCGGGGCCCATGATCTCGGACAGGCCATAGATATCGACGGCGTGCATGTCGAAGGCCGCCTCGACCTCGGCCCGCATCGCGTCAGTCCAGGGTTCGGCACCAAAAACGCCAACCTTCAGCGAGCTCTCACGTGGGTCGAGACCCGCCTTGTGGAACTGTTCAAGGATATTGAGCATGTAGGAGGGTGTAACCATGATCCCGTCAGGACGGAAATCGTTGATCAGGTTGACCTGTTTTTCGGTCTGCCCGCCCGACATCGGGACGACAGTCGCGCCAAGGCGTTCGATCCCGTAATGGGCACCTAGCCCACCGGTGAACAGCCCATAGCCGTAGGCGTTGTGCACCATGTCGCCCTTGCGCAGCCCAGACGCGCGAAGAGACCGCGCGCCAAGGTCAGCCCAGTTGTCTATGTCATTCTTTGTGTAGCCGACCACTGTCGGTTTGCCTGTCGTGCCGGAGGACGCGTGCAGGCGAATTATCTCGCTGCGCGGAACCGCAAAAAGACCAAACGGATAGTTGTCGCGCAGGTCGTTTTTATACGTGAACGGAAACTTTGACAGATCCGAAAGCTGCTGAAGATCGTCAGGATGCACGCCAGCCTCGTCAAAGCGCTGTTTGTACATCGGAACGTTTTCATAGGCGTGGCGCACGGACCACTTCAGCCGCTCAAGCTGTGTGGCGCGAATTTCGTCGATCGAGGCGATTTCGATCGGGTCCAGGTCCGCTTTGTTGGGGGAAAGGTCTTTCATCGCGTAACTCCTCCAGTCACGAAACTATTCTTGAAAATTCTGGCCGCCAATGGTGCGGGACATGCCGCGAAATTCAGCGATCAGAGTATTGTCTTGATTGATGACGCGGACGTCGTAGATGCCGCTGCGACCGGACAGGTTCACTTCTGTCGCGGTGGCAGTCAGGCGGTCACCCTTCCGTCCCGGTGCGAGATAGCTGACCATCGTATGCTGCGCTACAGTTGCAACATTCCGGCTGTTGCAGGCAAAGGCAAAAGCACTGTCAGCAAGAGCGTGCGTGACGCCGCCATGGCAAATACCGTGTCCGTTACAGTGATGCAGCGCAACAGTCAGCGACAGGACAGCGCGCCCTTCATCGACCTGGACAAGCTCCATCCCGAACCATTTACTGGCTTCGTCATTGGCCCACATCGCCGCCGCGGATTTTTGGGCGCGTTCTTTTGGTGTCATCATCATCTTCCCTGAAAATGCGGTGCGCGTTTTTCGAGGAAACTGGACACGCCTTCGGCATAATCAGCACTTTCCCCGCAGGTTTTCATCGCGTCCGCTTCAATTTCAAGCTGATCGGACAAGGATGTAGTGGCTGCTGTTTGAATGCACTGCTTGGTCAGACCCAAGCCAAGGGTGGGGCCGTTTGCGAGTTGCGTGGCAAGAGCGCGTGCTTCGGTCATCAACTGATCATCGGGAAGCGCCTTCCAGATCAACCCCCAGTCTTCCGCCTGTTTGGCGGTTAGGGGCATTGCTGTCAGGGCCAGCCCCTTTGCGCGCGCCTCGCCCAACAATCGGGGCAAGTGCCAGCTGCCGCCTGTGTCCGGAATCAACCCGACCTTAGAAAAACTTTGGATGAACTTCGCGCTTTCCCTGGCCAGAACCATGTCGCAGGCCAGTGCAAGGTTCGCACCCGCGCCCGCGGCCACGCCGTTGACGGCACAAACGACCGGGAAATTCAAAGACCGGATCAGTCGAACCAAAGGGGCATAGAAAGTGCGTACAGTTTTGCCCAGGTCGGGCGGGCCATCCATTTTCGAGGGATCGCGGTCTCCAAGGTCCTGACCCGCACAAAAACCGCGCCCTGCGCCGGTCAGCAAAATCGCGCGGGCACCATTTTCGCGCGCGCTCTTCAGCGCGTCGTGAAGGGCAAGATGCATCTCCTCATTGAACGAGTTCAGCTTGTCGGGGCGGTTCAGGGTTATTTCAACCCAGTTTCCGTGATCATGTACAAGGATCGTATCGCTCATGGCAGTCTCATCTGTTCCCGTGACAACTTAATCATTGCATTAACCGAACGGTTGGTCAATATATAAACCCGAACCGAATCTGGACTGATCAAAGGGATTGCAAATGCCGCAACCGTCGCTGGTGAGTGTTGACTTTAAGGGCGACGTGGCCTGGGTCACGGTCGACAACCCGCCGGTGAACGCAACCTCGACGGGGGTTCGGCAGGGTCTGGCCGACGCGGTCGATGCAGTTCAGAAAGCTCGGGTTGCCGTCCTGTGCTGCGCCGGTCGGACATTCATCGCAGGCGGTGATATGTCCGAGTTTGACGCGGCTCCGGCTGAGCCGCATTTGCCTGATGTTGTTCAGAAGATCGAAGACAGCAATGTGCCGTTTATCGCCTGTATGCACGGCAATGTGTTGGGTGGCGGGTTTGAAATTGCCATGGCCTGCGCGTGGCGGATCGCAGCGCCGGGCACCAGCTTTGGGCTGCCGGAAGTCAATGTGGGCCTGATCCCGGGGGCGGGGGGCACGCAACGATTGCCGCGCCTAGTTGGAATGGAAGCGGCGATCGACATCGCCTGTTCGGGAAAAATCCTGAAAGCCGAGGAAATGGCCAATCTCGGGGGAATTGACCTGATTGCCGATAACCCAACGGCGGCTGCTCTGGACTTTGTCGCCAACCTGCCAAAGCGCCCGGCACCTGTCAGTCAACGGCCCGTCGGTGAATTCGCGTCTGACCTTCTGGAGACGAGCCGTCAGGCTTTGAAAAGAACCGCCAGGGGTCAGCAATCACCGCTGGAAAACCTGACCGCGCTCAGCTGGTCGTCAGAACCCTTTGCTTTCGCACAGCCGAAAGAGCGTGCGCGCCATCTGGCGCTGCGTCAAAGCCCTGAAAGCCGCGCCCTGCGATACGCCTTTTTTGCCGAGCGCAAGGTGGCCAGACCTTCGATGATCGCAGGTGTTGCCCCGCGCGATATCAGCCGGATCGCAGTTGTCGGTGGCGGGTTGATGGGGGCAGGGATCGCAACCGCTGCCCTGAATGGCGGTCTTTCGGTCACTCTGATCGAGAGGGATATGGAAGCAGCGGCCGCAGCCCATGATCGGGTTGAGGGGCTGTTAAAGGGGGCAGTCAAGCGGGGCAAGATGTCCGAAGCGCAGCTACAGGAACGCCTTTCTGCATTTCGCGCCGTTGACAGCTACTCCGAAGCTGCCGACATTCAGTTGGCTATCGAGGCTGTGTTTGAAGACTTGTCAGTCAAGCAACAGGTTTTTGCAGAATTGGCGCGCCATATGCAGCGTGACGCGATTCTGGCCACGAACACGTCTTACCTGAGCCCGGTCGAGATTTTCGCGGGTATCGAAAATCAATCCCGGTGCATTGGCCTGCACTTCTTCAGCCCTGCCCATGTCATGAAGCTGTTGGAAGTCGTGCATACGCCGCAAACTTCGCCCGAAGTTGTCGCCACAGGGTTTGCGCTCGGAAAAAGGCTTCGCAAGGTTTCTGTCCTGTCGGGCATCTGCGATGGATTTATCGGCAACCGGATGTTGGCTGCGTATCGGCGCGAGGCCGATTATTTGCTGGCAGATGGGGCGTTGCCTTATCAGGTGGATCAGGCAATGCGAGCTTTCGGGATGCCCATGGGGCCTTACGAGCTGCAGGATCTGACCGGCCTCCAAATCGCCTGGGCCAACCGAAAACGCAATGCCGCAACCCGCGACCCGAACGAACGTTATGTGACGATTGCTGACCAGCTGTGCGAGATGGGTCGTCTTGGCCAACGTACGGGCAAAGGATGGTATCGCTATGAAGAGGGTCATCGCGAACCGATCCGCGATCCCGAAGTGGAGGCGTTGATCGAGTCCCACTCGGCGGATCAGGGCATAACGCGGCGGGCATATGCGCAGGACGAAATCGTGTCGCGCATCCTGGCGGTGCTGGCCAACGAGGGCGCGTTGATCATTCAGCAGGGGATCGCCGAGTCCGCGGAAGCCGTCGATATGGTTCAAATTCACGGCTACGGCTTTCCGCGCTGGCGCGGCGGGCCGATGAACTATTGCAAGGAAATCGGAGCCAACACGTCGCACGCAATGATGGAAACCGTAGCCAAGGAAAGCCCCGGTTCATGGCGCGTCGCGGGTTGTCTTGGGGACAATTAACAAGTTGATGGTTACAAAAGTGACCATTAACGCATTCTTGACTCATGTTTCACAGGGAGGAGACAGAACTATGAAATTCACAAGGTTGAGCACACTTCTTGCCTCAGCTGCACTGGCCGTTTCAGGTACAGTGGCGCTTGCGGCAGACTATACGCTGACCATTTCCAGCTGGGCCCCGCCGACCCATGGCATCAATGCCAAGATGTGGCCGAAATTCGTCGAGATGATCGAAGAGGCCACCGATGGTCAGGTCACCGCCGAACTGAAGCTGGGCCTTGCCCCGCCCCCTGCGCAGATGGACCTGATCATGGATGGCGCCGCTGATGCCTCGATCATTTTCCACGGCTATCAGCCGGGCCGGTTTGTCACCACCAAGATGATCGAACTGCCCGGATATGAAGGCTCGGCCGAGGCTGCGTCGGTCGCATATTGGCGTGCATATGACACACATTTGAAGGCGGCAGATGAACACCGTGGTGTGAAAGTGATCGCTTTGCACACACATGGTCCGGCTCAGCTGCATTCCAGCAACCCGGTAACAACACTGGACGAAGTCTCGGGCCTCAAGGTTCGCATCCCCGGCGGTGTTGGTGGTGACGTGGGCACGGCGCTGGGTGCAACCGGTATCCAGGTTCCTGCACCGAAAGTGTATGAAACCTTGGCTTCCAAAGCCGCAGATGGCGTCGTCATGCCCTTTGAATCCCGCAAAGGTTTCAAGCTGACGGAAGTGGCCCAGAACGTCTATGAGGTCCCTGGCGGCCTGTATCGCGGTTCGTTTGCCTTTATTATGAACGAAGACACCTTTGCTGATCTGCCCGCCGATCTGCAGGCAGCGCTGGAAGAAAACGTTTTCGGGGAACCGCTGAGCCGCGAAATTGGCAAGATCTGGGATGAGATCGATGCGATCGGCCGGGAAGAGACCGAAGGCACCGAAGGTAACGCAATCCATGCCGCATCCGCTGAAGATCTGGAAAAGTTCAATGCGATTGCCGCGGATGTACGCGCCAAGGTTATCGACGAAGTCAATGGCACAGGCATCGACGCCCAGGCCGCCTACGACATGATCGTAAATGAAATGGCTGCGCAATAACGCAGTCGGGCTGGCGGACGCGATCCGCCAGCCGATTTCACCCGCTGGGGACCCGTTATGCAATCTCTCGTGACCTTTGCGCGTCGCGTCAGTATCGTGCCCACGCTGCTGGCCTGTGCCGCGCTGTTCATCCTGATGGTGATGACCTTCTTTGATGTCATCCTACGTTCTGTTTTTAATGCCCCGATCGAGGCGGCCACGGAACTGACCCGGATCCTGATGGCCGTCCTCGTGTTCTCGGTCTTGCCGATGATCTCAGCAGGCAAGGGTCAAATCGCTGTGGATCTGACGGATGGGCTGTTTTCACGCCTGCGGTTAAGTCGGGTACGTGATGCGATTGTATATCTGTTCTCTGGCATCATGCTTTTTTGGCCAATTCAGCGTGTCTGGGTATTGGCTGAACGTGCGCGGGATTACGGGGACGTCACGGAATATCTTTCGATCCCAGTCTTCTATGTAGGCTGGTTCATCTCGGGGTTCATAGCGATCACCGCTGTTGCAATGATCATCACCGGCTTCTTGCACTTCTTTGCCCCCCATACCTTGTCGGAGCACCCCCAATGACCGCTGCGCTGATCGGTTTTGTTCTTGTTCTTGTTCTTGTGCTGGTGCGCTTGCCTATCGTGTTTGCAATGGGATTGGTCGGAACGCTTGGCTTTGCCTATGAACGCGGCGGCAGCATTCTGTCCGAGCGCGGGTTAAAGGCCGCGATGTCGATGGTGGGTCGTCAGATCACCGACACCGCGCAGGATTACGGCCTGTCGGTGGTCCCGCTGTTCATCCTTATGGGCCTATTCGTGAACAAGGGTGGGCTTGCGCGTGAGCTTTACGCAGTTTCAAACGCTTTTCTGGGCCATTTTCGGGGTGGTATCGCCATGGCGACGGTTGCGGCATGCGGAGGCTTTTCAGCCATTTGCGGCTCGTCTCTGGCAACGGCGGCCACCATGTCCAAGGTCGCAATGCCGGAGATGCGCCGCTATGGCTATTCCGACGAGCTGTCGACAGCATCGATTGCAGCGGGCGGCACACTTGGAATTCTTATTCCGCCGTCGGTGATCCTGGTCATCTACGGGCTGCTGACCGAAACCTCGATTGGGAAACTTTTCGTTGCGGGTATCATTCCCGGCCTGCTTGGCATTCTGTTCTACCTGCTCGCCGTGCGCTGGACCGTCGCGCGCAAGCCCGAGTCAGGACCGGCGGGCGAACGCCACGGCTGGGCCGAGCGTCTGTCCGCAGTTCGCTCGGTCTGGGCCGTCTTGCTGCTGTTCTTTCTGGTGATTGGTGGATTGTACGGTGCTTTTGATTTTCATCCGTTGAACCTGACCTTCAGCCCGACCGAGGCGGCAGGCATGGGTGCAATGGGCGCTTTCCTGATCGCTCTGTCACGAGGTGGGCTTACTTTGGGGTCGACTTTTGAGGTGCTGAAGGAAACCGCCTATACCGCCGCAGCATTGTTTTCGGTTCTGATCGGCGCACAGATCTTTTCGAATTTCATCAACCTTGCCGGTCTGCCTGAAGCGCTCATCGCATTGGTTACGGCGTACGACGTTGAACCCTTTGTGGTGATCCTGATGATCCTTGGGATCTACATCATTTTGGGTTGCG
The DNA here is from genome assembly GCF_056531345.1 of Ruegeria sp. N7. Taxonomy (NCBI): domain Bacteria; kingdom Pseudomonadati; phylum Pseudomonadota; class Alphaproteobacteria; order Rhodobacterales; family Roseobacteraceae; genus Ruegeria; species Ruegeria sp. N7. Next base: position 11,706 of record NZ_JBQFLR010000025.1, read on the forward strand.
TCTTTGAATCCCTTTCGATGCTGCTGCTGACAGTGCCGATCTTTTTCCCGCTGGTCACGTCGTTGGGGTATGACCCGATCTGGTTCGGCATTGTTGTGGTTGTCGTGACCGAAATCAGCCTGATCACTCCACCCGTCGGTTTGAACGTTTTCATTCTGAAAGGCGTGGTCGGAGATGTGTCAACAGGAACAATCTTCAAGGGTGTTACTCCGTTCTGGGTGGCGGATATCTTCCGACTGGCCCTGATCGTTCTGGTGCCATGGTTAGTGTTGGTTCTGCCTGAACAAATGGGGGCGATGGGGCACTGATGTTCTCTCTGACCGCGCTTCCGGACGGGTTTCACACAGACCCCTATCCTGCCTACGCCGTTATGCGCGAAGATACGCCCGTCTGCTGGCAACGTGACGGATCGGTTATCCTGTCCCGATACGAGGATCTGGACCTTGTTTACCGGGACACCTCGCGATTCATATCGGACAAGAAAGCGGTATTTGGCCCCAAATACGGGGTCGACAGCCCCTTGTATGAACACCACACCACCAGTTTGGTGTTTAATGACCCGCCGCTGCATACCCGTGTTCGCAAGGTAATGGTCGGCGCGATGAACCCGCGCGCGTTGGCGCAAATGGAACCGGGTCTGATCCAGCTTGTCGATGGGCTGCTGGACGAGATGCAGGTCAAGGGCAACGTCGAACTGATCGAGGATTTTGCCGGGGCAATCCCGATCGAGATCATCGGCAATCTGCTGGGTATACCACGATCCGAACGCGGGCCATTGCGCGATTGGTCTCTGGCCATTCTTGGTGCGTTGGAGCCGCAATTGACGCCGGAGCAGGAAGAGTGGGGTAACAGATCGGTCTCGGACTTCAAAGACTTCCTGCGGCATATCATCGAGGATCGTCGCGCCAACCCCGGAGATCCGGCAACGGATGTCCTGACCCGGCTGATCCAGGACGACACGGATGGTGGCCTGACCGAGGTCGAGCTGTATCAGAACTGCATTTTCATCCTGAATGCTGGGCATGAGACCACAACGAACCTGATCGGCAACGCATTGGAGTTGTTGGACCGGCACCGCGACAAGCGGGCGGAGTTGCTGGCCGACCCGGATCTGATCGGTTCGGCCGTGGACGAGTTTCTGCGGCTGGAAAGCCCGAACCAGTTCGGCAATCGCCTGACCACCGTTGATGTAACGATCCACGGTCAGACCATTCCGGCAGGTACTGATGTTCATCTGTGTATCGGTGCGGCCAACCGTGACCCACGGCAGTTTGACCGGCACGACGAGATGATCTTGGACAGACGCCCCAACAAGCATCACGCCTTTGCCGGAGGGCCTCATACCTGCGTTGGTCTGACCCTCGCGCGTCTGGAGGGCCGGGTGGCCGTGGGCCGGTTTCTGGCCCGTTTTCCAGACTATCGCATCACCGACGGCGCCGAACGGGGCGGGCGCATCCGGTTTCGGGGGTTTGCACGTTTACCCGCGCGGGTCTGAGAAATCCGGCGAGGGAAATTTGCTCGGTAATTTATTGACCGACCGTACGGTTTAAAATATGATTTCACGAGACCGGCTTGTGGCAGCGCGGGGATCGCGACTTAGATGAGGAGACACTCATGACTATCCAACAGATTTCCAGCTTTGCAGCCGGTGAGTGGGTTTTGCCCGGCGAGGGTGCCCGCGCGATAGCTAGCGCTGTGACCGGCGAGGTTATCGCCACAGCGGGTAACAATGCTTTGGATGTACAGGGGATGTTGAACTATGCGCGCAATGTCGGGGGGGCGGCACTGCGCAAAATGACGTTCCATGAACGGGCCAAAATGCTCAAGGCGCTGTCCGTCCATTTGGGTCAGCACAAGCAGGCGATGTATGATTTGTCTTTCAACACCGGTGCCACGCAATCGGATCATATGATTGATATCGACGGCGGCATCGGAACGATGTTTGTCTTTGCCGCAAAAGGCCGTCGTGAAATGCCGGACGGTCATGTCTATCTGGATGGCGATGTCGAGCAGCTTTCGCGCAACGGCACTTTCCTGGGGCAGCACATCTGCACCCCGCTGCAAGGTGTGGCAATTCACATCAACGCGTTCAATTTTCCGGTTTGGGGGATGCTGGAAAAGCTTGCCCCAACCCTTCTGGCGGGCGTTCCGGCGATTGTAAAACCCGCCACGAGCTCGTGTTATGTGACCGAGCTATGTGTTCGGTTGATGCTTGAGTCCGGCATCTTGCCAGCGGGTGCATTGCAGTTGGTCTCGGGTGGTTTGGGTGACATGCTGGACCGTCTGACCATGCAGGACGTGGTCAGCTTTACCGGATCCGCCGATACAGCCCTGAAACTGCGCTCCAACCCGGTGATCCTTGAGAACTCGGTACGGTTTGTCGCGGAACAGGACAGCCTAAACTGTTCGATCCTTGGCCCCGATGCCGCGCCGGGCACGCCGGAATTTGACCTCTTCGTGAAGGAAGTCCAGCGCGAGATGACCACGAAGGCAGGGCAGAAATGCACCGCAATCCGTCGGATCATCGCGCCCGAACCGCAGGTACAGGCGGTAATCGAAGCGTTGTCGGCGCGACTGGCGAAAACGGTCATCGGTGACCCAAAGCTGGAAACCACCCGTATGGGTGCGTTGGTTTCGAACGGTCAGAAGCGTGATGTTCTGGAAAAGGCTGCTATCCTTGGGCAAGAGGCCGAGCGTGTCTTCGGCAACCCCGATGATTTCGCGGTTGAGGGCGCTGATGCCGAAAAGGGTGCGTTCCTGCCGCCCATTCTCTTCCATTGCGCCAATCCTGACGCGGCGCAGCGCGTGCACGACACCGAAGCCTTTGGTCCGGTCAGCACAGTGATGGGGTATCGCGATCTTGACCATGCCATCGAGCTGGCGAACCGTGGGCAGGGCTCTTTGGTGGCGTCGGTGATCACCCATGATCCCGAGGTTGCGCGACAGGTTGCCATGGGATCAGGGGCGTATCACGGGCGTCTGTATTTCAACAACCGTGACTCGATGAAGGAATCCACCGGTCATGGTTCTCCTCTGCCGCACATGGTTCATGGCGGTCCGGGACGCGCTGGTGGCGGCGAAGAAATGGGCGGGGTACGGGGTGTGAAACACTATATGCAGCGCACCGCCATTCAGGGTTCGCCCGATCTGCTGACAGCGATTGGCCGGAAATGGGTGCCTGGCGCGACCGAAATCGAAGGTCCTGCTCATCCCTTTACCCGCCGGTTTCACGATCTGTCGATTGGTGAGACCCTTTACACGGCGCCAAGAACCATCACCATGGAGGACATTGAACACTTCGCCAACTTCACCGGTGATACCTTCTATGCGCATATGGATCAGGCGGCGGCGGAACGTAACCCGTTCTTCCCGGGTCGCGTTGCACATGGATACTTGCTGTTGTCTTTCGCAGCCGGATTGTTCGTCGAACCGAACGAGGGGCCGGTTTTGGCAAATACCGGTCTTGACGGGCTGCGTTTCATGAAACCGGTCGAGGCAGGTGACACCATCAAGGTGCGTTTGACGGTCAAGCACAAGACCAAGCGCAATGATGACTACGGCGAGGTTCGCTGGCACGTTACCCTGACACAGCAGGATGATGAGCTGGTCGCAGAATACGAGTTGCTGACCATGGTTGCCTACTAGGCACAAGTGCAGGTGCGCAGGGGCTGGATGGCATTTCCCTCCGGCCCGATTATACTGTGCTTATGAAAGATACGGCTCCAGAATGGTTCGAAACCTGCGTCAGCCAGTTGACCACAACTGGCACGCAACGTGTGTGGTCAGTTCTGGTCACGATATTCGGTGATCTGGCCCAGAGCGGGTCTGACCAGGTTAGCGGCGCGTTGATCACAGCACTGACCAACCTTGCGGGGATCAAGGCCGAAGCCACGCGTGTTGCGCTGCACAGGCTGCGCAAGGAAGGCTGGATCGAAAGCACGCGGGTCGGGCGAAACAGCGTGCACAGACTGACCGAATATGGCCGCAGTCAAAGCGCCGCCGCTGCCCCGCGCATCTATTCCAGCGAGACGAATACGCCAGAAACCTGGCATGTGCTTGTTGCCAGCAGTTCAGAAAGTTCGCGAAAAGAGCTGGCAGATCTGATGCTTACTGGAGACTATATTTCAGTTAACCACACAACAGCCATGTCGGCAGGACCCGTCCCGGAGAACCTTGAAGAACTGCTGGGTGTTGAAAGCAGCGCTACTTCGATCCCCGGCTGGCTGCGCGACCTTTGTGGCCCTGAAGTGCTGAAGTCTGCCTATGATCAGTTTTTGCATTCCATTCAAATCACCGAGCAAATGCTGCCTGTCGATGGCGTCGGCGATCCGCTTAAAATAGCGGTGCTGCGCGTATTGATTGTGCATGGGTGGCGTCGTTTGGTCCTGCGCCATCCGTCCCTGCCTCCGGCCTTTTTGCCCGCCGATTGGAAGGGCGCGGAGTGTCGCGCGGCGGTGTCCCGACTGCTGGGACAATTGTCCAAACCGGATCTTGCAACGCTGGAATCTGCGGCGGGTGGTTGACTCGTTTTTTGCCGAGCTCGGGATGGCGCTCTTGGGGGTTGGAAGACGGATGTGAAAGAAGTGCCATTTAATGTTACAGAAAGCTGACAGAAGCGATTACGTGGTAACATAATGCTTGCGCCGAATCGATTGAGCATTTATTAACCGACCAGACGGTTAATGACTTGTGTTCCAACAGGAGACCCAATTGATGGACGCCTTCATCTGCGACGCAACCCGCACCCCGATTGGGCGGTATGGTGGTGCGCTTTCATCGGTTCGCACGGATGATCTGGCGGCTATCCCGCTGGCGGCCCTGATGGCGCGCAACCCGCAAGTCGACTGGACCAGTGTGGATGACGTCATTTATGGCGATGCCAACCAGGCAGGAGAGAGCAATCGCAACGTTGCCCGGATGGCGGCACTGCTTGCTGGATTGCCGACGGACGTGCCGGGAACAACGATAAACCGCTTGTGCGCCAGTGGTATGGATGCTGTCGGAATGGCGGCGCGTGGTATCAAGGCAGGCGATTATGATCTTGCTGTTGCGGGTGGCGTGGAAAGCATGTCGCGCGCACCGTTTGTAATGCCCAAAGCGACGTCGGCGTTTACGCGCAGCAATGCGGTTTACGACACCACGATTGGCTGGCGCTTTGTGAACCCAAGGCTAAAGCAGCAGTATGGCGTCGATTCCATGCCGCAAACGGCTGACAATGTCGCTGAAGATTATGGGATCAGCCGTGAAGACCAGGACGCCTTTGCCGCGCGCAGTCAGGCACGATGGGCTGCGGCGCACGCGGCAGGCGTGTTCCAAGAGGAAATCACACCGGTTTCAATTCCGCAGCGCAAGGGCGATCCGATTGTTGTCGATACGGATGAACATCCTCGCCCGGGAACCACAGCGGAAAAACTCTCGGGCCTCAAGGGTGTGAACGGGCCGGAGAAAACAGTGACCGCTGGGAATGCCTCGGGCGTGAATGACGGTGCCGCCGCGATCCTGATCGCGAATGAAGTGGCAGTGGCAAAGAATGGTTTGACCCCGATTGCCCGTGTGGTTGGTATGTCTGTCGCGGGCGTCGAGCCTCGGGTCATGGGTATTGGTCCGGTTCCTGCCAGCCGAAAGGTTTTGGCGCGCGCGGGGCTGAGCATCGACCAGATGGATGTGATCGAATTGAACGAGGCGTTTGCGTCGCAAGGTCTGGCAACGCTGCGAGAGCTTGGCCTGCCCGATGACGCAGCTCATGTGAACCCGAATGGCGGTGCAATCGCCCTTGGTCATCCATTGGGGATGAGCGGCGCCCGACTTGTGTTGACCGCAGCGTACCAACTGAAACGCACCAAAGGGCGCTATGCGCTTTGCACAATGTGCGTCGGCGTCGGGCAAGGCGCTGCACTTATTCTTGAACGCGTGTAACGGAGGAGACGGGACATGTATGCCCAGATGGTGGAATCCGAGGCGTCAAACGATGATCCTGAAAAGCTTGCTGAATTTCAGGCGCGGATCGACGCGGATATCAAGATCGAACCCAAGGACTGGATGCCTCAGGGGTATCGCAAGACGCTGATCCGCCAGATCGGACAGCACGCGCATTCCGAGATCGTCGGGCAATTGCCCGAAGGGAACTGGATCACACGTGCGCCGACGCTGCAACGCAAGGCGATCCTTCTGGCCAAGGTGCAGGATGAAGCCGGCCATGGGCTCTACCTGTATTGTGCGGCCGAAACACTGGGTGTCAGCCGCGATGAGATCACCGAGATGCTGCTGGATGGTCGCATGAAATACTCGTCGATCTTCAACTATCCGACCCTGAACTGGGCCGATATCGGCGCGGTTGGTTGGCTGGTTGACGGGGCGGCGATCATGAATCAGGTTCCGCTGCAGCGGACATCCTACGGGCCGTACTCACGCGCCATGATCCGCATCTGCAAGGAAGAAAGCTTCCATCAGCGCCAAGGCTATGACGCGATCCGCAAAATGGCCGAAGGCACGCCCGAGCAGCGCAAGATGGCGCAGGACGCGATGAATCGCTTCTGGTACCCGTCGTTGATGATGTTTGGACCGTCCGACAAGGATTCCGTCCACTCCGCGCAGTCGATGGCCTGGAAGATCAAGATCAACACCAATGATGAGCTGCGCCAGAAATTCGTCGACCAGACCGTCCCACAGGCCGAATATCTGGGACTGACAATCCCCGACCCGAACCTGAAGTGGAACGAAGAGCGCGGGCACTACGATTTCTCAGAGCCGGATTGGTCGGAATTCTTCGATGTGATCAAGGGCAACGGCCCCTGCAACGTCGACCGACTGGCGGCGCGCAACAAGGCCTGGGATGACGGCAAATGGGTGCGCGACGGGCTGTTGGCCCATGCGCGCAAGAAACAGGCCGGCAATCTGGCCGCCGAATAAGCTTACCCTGAGGAGGAAACCCGATGAATACCGAATGGCCCCTGTGGGAAATCTTCATCCGCGGTCAACATGGGATGAGCCACCGACATGTCGGCTCGCTGCATGCCCCGGACGCGGAAATGGCGATCAAGAATGCACGCGATGTTTACACCCGCCGCAACGAAGGCGTGTCGATTTGGGTGGTAGAAGCCAACAACATCTCGGCGTCGTCGCCCAGCGACAAAGGCCCGTTGTATGAACCCAGCGAAAGCAAAGTGTACCGCCACCCGACCTTTTTCGACATCCCCGAAGAAGTGGGGGCGATGTGATGACCCGCGACGAAGCGTTTCAGCAGTTCCTGCTGCGGATGGGGGACAATACCCTGATCCTGGGCCATCGCGTCAGTGAATGGTGCGGCCACGCGCCAGTGTTGGAGGAGGATATTGCACTGGCCAACACAGCGCTGGACCTGATTGGGCAGACCCAGATGTGGCTTGGCCTTGCCGGCGAGATAGGTGGCGGCAAAACCGCCGATGATCTGGCATTTCTGCGCGACGCGTGGGATTTCCGCAATGTGTTGCTGGTCGAGGTTCCGAATGGTGATTTCGGCCGCACCCTGATGCGCCAGTTCCTGTTCGATGCCTGGCATTCGATCATGCTCGGCCGTCTTCTGACATCCTCTGACGATCGTGTCGCCGCGATTGCTGCCAAAGCCAGCAAGGAAGTCGCCTATCATCTGGAGCGTTCGGCAGAAACGGTCGTAGGTCTGGGTGATGGAACCGAAGAAAGCCACACCCGGATGCAGGCAGCACTGGATTACCTCTGGCCCTATGTGGGCGAGATGTTTGTCAGCGATGACATCGACGCTCAGATGGCTGCGGCCGGGATTGCGCCGAACCCGGTCGATCTGCGCGAAGAATATGATGCGCTGGTCAAACGGGTTCTGGCCAAGGCGACATTGACCCTTCCGGAAAGCCGATTTGCCCACAAAGGCGGGCGGGACGGGCGCATGCATACAGAACACCTGGGGCACCTTTTGACCCAGATGCAGTGGTTGCAGCGCGCATACCCCGGTGCAAGCTGGTAACATGTGATGCAACGCCACTCGACCGACCAGATCTGGGATTGGCTGGATGCCGTACCGGATCCCGAGATTCCGGTAATCTCGGTTGTCGATCTCGGGATCGTGCGCGATGTGCGTTGGGATGCCGAAACGCTGCTCGTGACGGTCACACCAACCTATTCGGGCTGTCCGGCAACATCCGTCATCAGCATGGATATCGAAACCGCTTTGCACGATCACGGCGTCAAAGACGTGCGGATCGAAACCTGCATCTCTCCAGCCTGGACAACCGATTGGCTGAGCGAAAAAGGCCGCGCCAAGCTGGAAGAGTTTGGCATCGCCCCGCCACAACCGGCGGGCGGGCCAGAGCGCTGCCCGCATTGCGGCAGTAAAGCAGTTGAAAAGGTCAGCCAGTTCGGTTCGACCCCGTGCAAGGCCCATTGGCGCTGCACCGACTGTCTGGAACCCTTTGACTATTTCAAGTGCATCTGAGGAGGAGCACCGGATGGCACGTTTTCATGACCTGAAAGTCACCGACATCCACAAAACCATCCGCGATGCGGTTGTCGTGACGCTTGAGCCTGTCAACGGCGCGGCGGATCAGTTCGATTTCACCGCAGGCCAATACCTGACGTTTCGCCGCGACTTTGACGGAGAAGAGCTGCGCCGGTCCTACTCCATTTGTGCGGGCAAGGATGACGGGGTACTGCAAGTCGGGATCAAACGTGTCGAGGGCGGTGCATTCTCCAGTTGGGCCAATTCCGAGCTTAACGTCGGGGACGTAGTGCAGGCGATGCCACCGATGGGCAGCTTTCACACTCCGATCGATGCGAATGCAGATAAACAATACCTTGGCTTCGCTGGCGGCTCTGGCATCACGCCGGTTCTGTCGATCCTGAAGACAACACTGACCCGCGAACCCAAATCCCGCTTTACGCTGATCTACGCCAACAAGGGCATCAACACGATCATGTTCCGCGAGGAGCTGGAAGACCTGAAAAACCTCTATATGGGCCGCCTGAACGTTATCCATATTCTTGAGGCGGATGCACAGGAGATCGACCTGTTCACCGGTCTGGTGACGCAGGAAAAATGTGCTGACTTGTTCGAACATTGGGTCGATATTCAGAACGTGGACACAGCTTTTATCTGCGGTCCCGAGCCGATGATGCTGGGGATCGCTGCCGCGCTGCGCGCGCATGGTCTTGACGACAGGCAGATCAAGTTTGAACTCTTTGCCAGCGCTCAGCCGGGCCGGGCCAAACGCAAGGAAGGTGCGGCAGATTCGGGCACGCAGGCGAACCAAACCAGTGCATCAATTACTCTTGATGGGTCCACTCAGACGATAACTCTGCCCAAGGACCAATCCATTCTGGACGCAGCCTTGGAAAATGCCATGGACGCCCCATACGCCTGTAAGGCCGGTGTCTGTTCAACCTGCCGCTGCCGCGTTCTGGAAGGCGAGGTCGAGATGCTCGCCAATCACGCGCTAGAGGATTACGAGGTTGAAAAAGGCTATGTGCTGAGCTGTCAGGCTTATCCGGTTACCGACCGCGTGGTCGTGGACTACGACCAGTAAAGGGAGAAGACCGATGACTGACACCATGACACTCGACAGCTATCTGGCCGCAGGCGGTGTGCTGACCAACCCAACCAATGTTCCGCCACGCTACCGCGCCGAACTCATGAAGCTGATGGCCACGTTCGTGGACAGCGAACTTGCCGGTGCTGCCGGATTCGCCGACATCATCAATCAGGGGCCGGGCATCAAGGAACGGATCGCAGCCGCCAGGATTGTTCTTGAGAAAACGGATCACGCCGATCAGGTTCTCAGGATAATGGGTGAGTTCGGGGCCGATACCGAGAGATATGCCACACATCATCCGTGGACGGCGCGCCTGGATCGAGACGCAGATATCGGCGCGACCCGCAGCGCGCATGACATGCGCCTTGCCGTATTCAATTATCCGATCTCGGGCTGGACCGACGCCGTCATCATGAACCTGCTGATGAGCCGTGCGGTCATGGAACAATTGGCCGAGTTTTCAATGGTTTCCTATCAACCGTTGGCCGAAGCGTTCCGCAGCATCGCCCCGGTCGAAGCCCATCATGGTGCGTTGGCGCTGGAAGGTGCTGTGAAGCTTGCCAAGAGCGGAGAGACAGAGCAGATGCAGGACGCGGTTAACTATTGGTGGCCCCGTGTCGCTGTATCCTTTGGTGGCGATGATCTGAAACGGTTTGAGCTTCTGAAATCGCTGGGCTTGCGCCACAATGGCAACAACGCACTGAAAGAGCGTTGGGTTCAGACAGCAGGTGCCGCCGTGAAACAGCTGGGTCTGAAACCACCGGTCTAGTTCAGTGTGAACGCCAAAGGCGGGTTGAGAGGCAATTCCGGGCGCGGGCGATGTGAAACTCGCCCGGCGGTGCATATCTCCGAATGCGGCCCGATCATCCCCTTAGGTATTGTTGGTCCACCAGGTTCTGAGAACAATGACCTGACGTTTCACGCCGACTGGTTGCTGTATTGGTATTTTCCTCTTTTCATATCGGAGTGATTGCGCAAACTGAGCGTAATCAAGCGCCGGATTAAACTCACCAGAAGACAGTGCCTTGGCGGCCGTTCTGGCGCGAGCAGAGTTTGAGGACATCACCGCCACAACGCACCGGAAGGAACCGCCATGGATTTTGCCCCATCGCCGCGCGCCACGGAAATGTATGACCGCCTGAAAGCGTTTATGGAGGCGCATATCTACCCGCGCATACGCGATCACAAAGAAGAAATGGCGGCAGGCAGTTTCCCGGTTTCGTTTATGGAAGATCTCAAGGCGTTGGCCCGGGCCGAAGGGTTGTGGAACTTGTTCCTGCCCAGCCTGCGCGACGATGAACCCGGCACCCGGCTGAGCAATCTGGAATACGCGCCGCTGGCCGAACTTATGGGGCAGGTGGCCTGGTCTTCGGAAGTGTTCAATTGCAGCGCGCCCGATACCGGCAACATGGAACTGTTGCACATGTTCGCCACTCCGGAACAGCGCGAGACGTGGCTGGTGCCGCTGTTGAACGGTGAAATCCGATCCTCTTTTGCGATGACTGAACCGGATGTGGCCAGTTCGGACGCGACCAATATTACCACTTCGATACGGCGTGAGGGGGATGAATACGTCATCAATGGCCGCAAGTGGTTCATAACAAACGCCTGCCACCCAAACACCAGATTGTTTATCGTGATGGGCAAAACGGATCCCAATGCGGATCGGCACAAACAACAAAGCATGGTCATTGTCCCGAAGGACACGCCCGGTTTTGAGATTGTTCGCAACCCCACCATTCTGAACATGCACGACCCCGAAGGCCATGCCGAGCTGGTCTTCAAGGATGTGCGCGTTCCGGTCAGCAATCTTTTGGGCGAGGAAGGCAGCGGGTTCGCACTGGCGCAGGCCCGGCTTGGGCCGGGTCGCATCCACCATTGCATGCGATCGATCGGTGCGGCGGAAATGGCGCTTAACCTGATGGTCGAACGCGCGCAGGAGCGAAAGGCGTTTGGCAAGCAGCTTGCAGAACAAGGCGTGATCCGCGAGTGGATCGCCAAATCCCGGTTAGAGATCGAACAGGCGCGGTTGCTGACCCTGAAAGCGGCCTGGAAGATTGATCAGGTGGGTGCCAAAGAAGCGTTCCGAGAGATTTCATTGATCAAGGTGGTGGCACCCAATGTGCATGCTGCTGTCACGGATCGTGCGATGCAGGTCTTTGGGGCGATGGGCATGACCCCGGATACACCGCTGGCCGACAGCTATACCTGGGCACGCGCGCTGCGATATGCGGATGGTCCGGACGAGGTGCATTTGCAGGCGATTGCCAAGCAAGAGTTGAAGAACTCGAATTTTGGCATGTCGGCCCAATGGCTGACCCCGCCATCGCGCTAGGCCCGGGGCGGCATCAGGTCTTGCGCGACCTGCTTTGTTTGAGCGTTAGAAACTGGGTATTTGTCCCGCGGCAGGGGGTAGGAAGCGAAGGACAGGACGTCCTGCGAAAATCCTACTGCCCTCTGACCTCGCGCACCCATGCGATGATGGTTTGGCGCGCTTCCACGTCCATTTGAACCGCTGAAGGCGGTGGCATGGCATGGCTGATCCCGGCCTGCAGGTAAATCTGGTCGGCGTGCCGGGCTACATCGCCCGGCGTTTCCAAATAAACTTTCTTCGGGGCCCATTTCATGGTGCCATAAACCGGCTCGCGGGCATGACACATCGAACAATTGCCCAGCACGGTGTCATAGGCTTCTTCAAACCCAGCAGCCGACGCAAATTTTTCTTCGTAAGGTGTCAATGCCCTTGCTTCGGCGTCCTCCCATGTCTCGCCGGTTCTGACAGAAGACAGCCATGCGATCACGATCATGAGGATGACAGTAACACCCCAGGTCCAGTGCGGCCCTTTCCCGGTTGCGTGCATCGTGTTGAAGTAGTGACGGATGGTCACGCCGGTCAGAAAGATCAGGCTGGCGATGATCCATGAATACTGGGTGCCAAAGGCCAGAGGATAGTGGTTCGACAGCATCAGGAACACGACAGGCAAGGTCAGGTAGTTGTTGTGCGTCGAACGCACCTTGGCGATTTTCCCATATTTGGCATCCGGCGTCCGACCGGCCTTGAGGTCTTCCACCACGATCCGCTGGTTGGGCATGATCTGGAAGAACACGTTGGCCGTCATGATGGTTGCGGTGAACGCACCCAGGTGCAAAAGCGCGGCACGACCGGTAAAAATCTGATTGTAACCCCAGGACATGGCCACCAGAATCAAGAACAACAACAGCATCAGCGCGGTGGGTTGCTCACTCAGGCGCGACTTGCACATCTGGTCGTAAAGCAGCCAGCCGATGGTCAGTGACCCGCCTGAAATCAATATCCCCTGCCACAACGCCAGATCCGCTTTGGTCGGATCAAGCAGGAACAACTCGCCCCCGACCCAATATATGATCATGAGCAAGGCCGCACCCGAAAGCCACGTCGTATAGCTCTGCCATTTGTGCCAGGTCAAGTGCTCGGGCATACGCGCGGGTGCGACAAGATATTTGACGGTGTGATAGAACCCGCCCCCGTGCACCTCCCACTCTTCGCCATAGGCCCCTTCTGGCAAGGCAGGGTTCGGCTTAAGCATCAGGTCGAGCGCGATAAAATAGAATGACGCGCCGATCCACGCCATCGCCGTGATCACATGCAGCCAGCGGACGGAAAAGGCCATCCACTCCCACAAAACAGCCAGGTCATACATGGCGTTGCTCCTACATATCCAAGTTCTTTGGCACTCTAGGCGACAGAGGTTTCATCGGGTATTGCTACGAAAGATCAAGCAGTATCAAAAATAACAATACAATGTCAGTCTACAGGATCACGCGGTGCAACGCTCAGCTGCCGCGATAGGTCGCGTAGCTGAAAGGCGAAAGTAGCAGCGGAACATGATAGTGGGCGTGTTCGGACATCCCGAACCGGATCGGGATCAAGTCCAGAAAACGCGGGCTTTCAGGTGGCACGCCAGTGGTGTCGAGGTATTCGCCCGCATGAAACATCAACTCGTATTCGCCCGTCGAGAACTCGGCCTCGGGAAGAATTTGTTCATTGGTGCGGCCGTCCTCGTTGGTGAGCAGAGTTTTCAGCAACGTGCGGTCTGTTCCGTTGATCCGGAACAACTCGATCTTCATCCCACTGGCAGGGCAGCCCCGCGCCGTATCCAGGACATGTGTTGTAAGGTAACCGGCCATTTGCACCTCTCGCTAAGCATTGCTGTTACTATTGCAATACCTTCGCGGCAGGCAAAGGCAGTCTGTCAAAAGACTGCTTACAGTATTTTTTGAAAAACATAGGTGATTGTTTGGGTTATTCGTCTTTTCAGCAAGAGGGAAATTGATGTGACGCGGTATCCACGAGACATGACCGGCTATGGCCGGCAAGTGCCAAACGCAAACTGGCCAAACGGGGCCAAAATCGCAGTTCAGATTGTCCTGAACTATGAGGAAGGCGGCGAGAACAACGTTTTGCACGGGGATGCCGCATCCGAGGCGTTTCTTTCCGAAATCACCGGTGCGGCCCCTTGGCCGGGGCAAAGGCACTGGAACATGGAATCCATTTACGAATACGGCAGCCGCACAGGGTTCTGGCGGGTGCATCGGCTTTTGCAGGACCTTCCTGTCACGGTTTATGGCGTTGCCACAGCATTAGCCCGTGCACCGGAGCAGGTTGCGGCGATGAAGGCCGCAGGCTGGGAGATTGCCAGCCATGGCCTGAAATGGGTTGAGCACAAGGACATGGACGCGGAAGAAGAACGCGCCCAGATCCGTGAGGCGATCCGGCTTCATACCGAGGTCGTCGGCAAGCCCCCGCGTGGCTGGTACACGGGCCGCTGTTCGATGAACACGGTCGATCTGGCCGCCGCCGAAGGCGAGCTGGCCTATATTGCCGACAGCTATGCCGACGACTTGCCCTATTGGGTCAAGGCCGGTGGCAAGGATCAGTTGATCGTGCCCTACACGATGGATTGCAACGATATGCGGTTTGCAATTCAGGCGGGCTATACCAACGGCGAACAGTTTGAAAGCTATCTCAAGGACAGCTTCGACATGCTTTATGCCGAAGGCCAAGCGGGCGTGCCGAAGATGCTTTCGATCGGACTGCATTGCCGCCTCATCGGCCGCCCTGGTCGCGCCATGGCCCTGAAACGCGCACTCGACCACTTCAAGAAACATGACGGGGTCTGGTTTGCCACCCGCGAACAAATCGCTGATCATTGGGCGCAAATGCATCCGCCAAGTCAACGGCTGACCCCGTCGGAAATGGACCAGCCAACCTTTGTCGCCGAATTTGGCGGCGTGTTCGAACACAGCCCGTGGATTGCCCAAGCGGCCTTTGATCTGGAGCTGGGTCCCACGCATGACAATGCCGCAGGGGTTCACAATGCTCTGGCGCGCGTATTCCGATCTGCCACAGCCGAGCAGCGGCTTGGCGTCCTGACAGCCCACCCGGATCTGGCAGGCAAACTTGCTGCTGCGGGTCGTCTGACCAAGGAAAGCACGGCAGAACAGGCCGGAGCAGGTCTCGACATGCTGACGGATGAAGAGCGTGCGACCTTCACGGCCTTGAACGACACCTACACGACCAAGTTCGGCTTTCCTTTTATCATTGCGGTCAAGGACAACACCAAAGCAACCATTCTGGAGGCTTTTCGCCGTCGGATAGACAGTGATCGAGACACCGAATTCGCCGAGGCCTGCCGTCAGGTCGAACGGATTGCCGAGTTGCGGCTGATCGAGAAATTCGCGCATTGACATCCACGCTGAAACTCCGGCCACTGACCGCCGAGGTCTTTGCACCGTTCGGCGATGTCATCGAAGTGTCTGGCGCGGTGGACAAATACATCAATCAGGGAAAATGCGCGCGATACCATGATCGCGCCCAACTGGATTTCCATGAGGGGCGCGCAGGGATCAGCGTTTTCCAATCCCAGGCCTTCGACCTGCCCATCAAACTTGAAATGGTCGAGCGTCATCCCGACGGCAGCCAGGCCTTTCTACCGCTTTCAGATAAACCCTTTGTCGTTGTCGTAGCGCCCGACAACGCGGGTGTACCGGGTGAGCCGGTTGCATTCATGACCGCGCCCGGACAGGGCGTGAATTATCATCGGAACACCTGGCACGGGGTACTGACACCGCTTCATCCCCCCGGGTTGTTCGCCGTGGTCGACCGAATAGGAAACGGGCCCAACCTTGAGGAATATTGGTTCCAGAACGCCTACACGATCACTGAATAAGGGACATTGCCGGAAGAGGGGCCGGTCCACGTAGTTTTTTTGGGAGGAAAAACGCGATGTCAGATGCAACTTTAGGGACGCCGGAGCAGCTCCGCGACCCGAACTACACCCCGCCAATTCTGAAGGCGGTCCCTTTGGGAATTCAACACGTGCTGGCGATGTTCGTTTCCAACGTCACGCCAGCCATCATCGTCTGTGGTGCGGCGGGTTTCGGGTTTGGTTCAAACAGCCCCGATTTCCCGCAGATGATTTACATGATCCAGATGTCGATGTTCTTTGCGGGCGTTGCGACACTGTTCCAGACCATTGGGCTGGGGCCTGTTGGCGCCCGCCTGCCAATCGTGCAGGGAACGTCGTTTGCCTTTATTCCGATCATGATCCCGTTGGTGGTTGGAAAGGGCGTTGACGCGATTGCTGTATTGATGGGTGGTATAGTCGTAGGCGGCCTGTTTCATGCCAGCCTTGGGTTGTTCATTGGCCGAATTCGCTTTGCGCTTCCGCCCTTGGTTACCGGTCTTGTCGTGACCATGATCGGGCTTGCGCTTGTCAAGGTCGGCGTCCAGTACGCCGCAGGGGGTGTACCCGCCATCGGTACCGAAGAATACGGCTCTGGTCTGAACTGGCTCATGGCCGGAACTGTGATTGTTGTTACGCTGGGCCTGAAGTTTTTCGCCCGCGGTATGTTGTCGGTGTCGGCGGTTCTGATTGGCCTGTTGGTCGGATATGTTGTGGCATTCGCACTGGGTCAGGTAAATTTGGGCAATGTTGGGCGCGCGGCTCCGTTTGCAATGCCGAACCCATTTCACTTCGGTATCGAGTTTTCATTCGCGGCGATCATTGGGTTCTGTGCGATGTCCTTTGTATCGGCTGTAGAAACGGTCGGGGATGTGTCCGGTATCACCAAGGGGGGCGCGGGACGCGAGGCAACCGACAAGGAAATTCAGGGCGCGACTTTTGCCGATGGTCTTGGAACTGCGGTATCAGGCGTCTTTGGGGCCCTGCCGAACACGTCGTTCAGTCAGAACGTTGGCCTGATCGCCATGACCGGTGTCATGAGCCGCACGGTCGTAACCATAGGTGCCCTGTTCCTGATCATATGCGGGCTTATCCCCAAGATCGGCGCGGTGATCTCATCCGTTCCGATCGAGGTTCTGGGCGGTGGTGTGATCGTGATGTTCGGTATGGTGGTTGCAGCCGGTGTCTCGATGCTGTCGGACGTGACGTGGAATCGCCGCAACATGGTGATCTTTGCGATTTCACTCAGCCTTGGTCTGGGCTTGCAGTTAGAGCCCGGCGCTTTACAGCATCTGCCCGGAACTCTCAAAGTTCTGGCGACATCCGGGATCTTGCCTGCTGCGATCATTGCCATTGTCCTGAATCTGGTTCTGCCCGAAGAGCTTTCGGATGAAGCGACGGAAGAGGTGTCCGGTGGAATGGCAGGCCACGGGTTGGGCTCTATCAAACAGGACGATCACGTCTGACCGGTTCGGCCCGGAATTGTAGATGAAGAAGCGGCGCACGTAGTGCGCCGCTTCTTCATTTCAGGGCTGGCAGGCTTGGCCCATCGCTCACATAAGAAACGCGTATTTCGACGCGACGCTTAGGCGACCACACGGGGATGCCATCAGAAATCGACCTCAATCGCGATGCCTTTCTGTACGGCCAGCTCGACAACAGACGCAGCAACCGCCAGATCCTGAAGACCTACGCCAGTGCCATCGAACAACGTGATCTGATCGTCTGATGTCCGGCCCGGGTTCGTTCCGTTGATGACCGCACCCAACTGGACCAGGTCACTTTCCCTGATCAGGCCCTGTGCCACGGCGTGTTGAGCCTCGCCAATCGAAATCGACTGTGCGATTTCATCTGTGAATACAGATGCTTTGGCCAGCAAAGCCGCCTCGACTTCCTGCTTGCCCTTGGTGTCCGTTCCCATGCACGCGATATGCGTTCCAGGGCTGACATGGTTTGCCATCAGCGATGGCGCAAAAGCCGAGGTGATCGAGATTATGACATCCGCTTCGGTCATGCCATCAAGTTCGACTGCTTCAAACGGAACACCGGCTTCACTGGCGACCTTTTCAATGTTGGGCAGCATCTCGGGGTGGTAGTTCCAGCCAAGGACCTTTTCAAAGGTGTGGGTCTCCAGCGCCGAGCGTAGCTGAAAGGTTGCCTGATGCCCGGCCCCGATCATACCGATCACCCGCGCGCCCGCACGGGCAAGGTGCTTGATAGATACAGAAGAGGCCGCTGCAGTGCGCAAGGCCGTCAAAAGGTTGCCGCCAACCATCGCCGACGGTTTCCCGGTGTCAGGGTCAAAAAGAAAAACAGTGGATTGGTGATTGATCAACCCGCGCTTTTCCAGGTTGTTCGGCCAATACCCCCCGGCCTTCAGGCCCAGTGTCAGCCCGGCGCGATCAAACCCGCCTTTAAAGCCGTACAGAGCGTCCTCATGCCCGATGGCTTCGCGCACGACAGGAAAGTTGTAGGCGTCCCCTGCGGCCATAGAGGCAAAGACCTGTTCGACGGCTTCAAAGGCCGCGTCGCGGGTCATGAGGTTGGCGATTTCGCGCTCGGGTACGATCAGCATGTCATTCTCCATTCAAAATTCGTGCGCCCGTGCGTTTCACCGACAAAAGCGGGCGCGCACGGGCGACTGTCCGGCCATGTTTGGCCGAAAGCTTATTCTTTGAGCAATCAGGCTCAGTACGCGCGGCCGCGGGCTGACACTGGCCACACGCATTCGACCTTGCCATTCCGGACGCCCACATACCAATCATGTACGTTTGCGGTTGGGTCACAGTGCCCCGGCACCAACTTTAGCTTGTCATTGACCTTGAGCGCCCCGCTCGGATCCATCACGACGCCATGTTCATCCGAGCATTTGATGTATTCGACATCGTCACGCCCGAAAACAACAGGCAGGCCGCTATCCACCGACTGCGCCTTCAGACCTGCATCGACGATTGCTTTGTCCGCCTTGGCATGGCTCATGACGCTGGTCAGGATGAAGAAGGCGTTTTCCCACTCGCCCTGGTCGATCCGCTTGCCGTTCTCATCCAGGATGCGACCGTAATCAGCATCCATGAACGCATAAGACCCGCATTGCAGCTCATTATACACGCCCGAGTTGGATTCAAAGTAGTAAGACCCCGTACCGCCGCCCGAGACCAGATCACACTCGATACCCTCGGCTTTAAGACCGTCTACCGCGTCTTTGACCATCGCGATGGCGGTATCCAGTTTTTCCTTGCGTGCCTCATAGCTGTCGAGGTGTTGCATGGCACCCTGATAGGCCTGAATTCCGCTGAATTTCAGGTTGTCTGCAGCCTCAACCGCCTTGGCGATTTCAATCACTTCGGGTGTCGTTGTGACCCCGCACCGCCCTGCGCCGCAATCGATTTCCACGAAGACTTCCAGCTGTGTTCCATGCCGGACTGCCGCCGCCGAAAGGTCGGCGACATTTTCCAGATCGTCGACACACACGATAATGCGGCTGCCCAGCTTTGGCAGGCGTGCGAGGCGGTCAATTTTGGCCGGGTCACGCACCTGGTTCGAAACCAGAACGTCCTTGATCCCACCACGAACGAAAACTTCGGCCTCGGAAACTTTCTGGCAGCAGACACCGACGGCACCACCGATTTTTTCTTGCAGCTTGGCCACATCAACCGACTTATGCATTTTACCATGCACGCGGTGACGCATCCCGTGCGCCTTGGCATAATCGCCCATCTTCCTGATATTGCGTTCAAGCGCGTCGAGATCCAAAATCAGGCTGGGTGTCTGGATGTCTGCTTCGTCCATGCCGGGCTTGGCCGGAATGTCGTAACCTACTTCGAACTGGTCGAGAGTGCTCATATCTTTCATCTCCGTAATCCTATACCGGGATAGTTTTTTGTTGGGGTGTATTCAGACATTCATCCAGGGCAGCCGGTCCAGATCGACATTGCCACCTGTAACAATCAGTCCGACACGCTTGCCCTTGAAGGCGTCCGGGTTTTTGAGAACCGTGGCCAGCGGAACGGCCGAAGATGGCTCCATTACAATCCGCAGGTGCTTCCACGTCAGTTTCATCGCATCGATGATCTCTTGCTCGGAGGCTGTGTAAATCTCTGAGACGTGGTTTGAAATGAAATGCCAGGTGAGATCCTTCAGCGGCACCAGCAACCCGTCAGCAATCGTCTTTGGCGCATCATCCGCGATGATATGACCGGCCTTGAAGCTGCGATAGGCGTCGTCTGCCTGTTCAGGTTCTGCCGCTATGATTGCTGTTTCTGGGGCCAGATTGGACAGGGTCAAACAGGTTCCGGATACCATGCCACCGCCGCCGATTGGCGCGACGACTGCGTCCAGACCGTCGGTCTGCTCGATAAACTCGCGCGAACAGGTGCCTTGGCCGGCGATGACCCGAGGATCGTTGTAGGGGTGAACAAAGTCACCGCCCGTAGCCGCCTGAACCTCGGCAAATGTCGCTTCGCGCGACGAGGTGGAAGGTTCGCATTCTGTAATCTTCCCTCCATAACGGCGGACCGTGTCCTTCTTTGCTTGCGGCGCTGTCCGCGGCATGACCACGTTGCAGGGAATGCCCCGTTTCATCGCCGCATAAGACAGGCACGAGGCGTGATTGCCCGAAGAATGGGTGGCGACACCTTTTTCGGCCTGTTTCTCATCCAGCCCAAAAACCGCATTGGTGGCACCTCGTACCTTGAAAGCGCCCGGTTCCTGAAAGTTTTCGCATTTGAAGAACAGCTGCGCGCCTGACAGTTCGTTGAGAAAGTCCGAGGTTCGCACCGGGGTGCGGCGGATATGGGGTTTGATCCGGTCATGTGCCGCAAGCATGTCTTCATAGGTTGGGATATACATTGTGCAATCCTTCATCATGCCGCGTTCTTCTGAACGGAACCGGGATGGCCACGATAGTATTCCTGTGCGGCAGCAACTCCGGACCCCAGGTCGATGTTCAGGCCCAGGTCAACCATGCACATCTCAGCAGTGGCGATCCCGGACAGAGCCATGACATCCGTCATGCTGCCCAGATGCCCGATCCGGAACACCTTGCCCGCGACCTCACCAAGGCCCACGCCAAAGGCAACGCCGTATTTTTCAGCTGCGTGCGTGACAATATCCGTCGCGTTGAAGCCGTTCGGCGTGCGGATTGCGCTTACGGTATCGGAATAGACCGCCGGGCTGCTGGCACAAAGCTCCAGCCCCCACGCCCCCACAGCGGCACGGACCCCTTCGGCAATCCGGTGGTGTCGGGCGAAAACGTTCTCCAGACCTTCACTCAACAGCATAGCGCAGGCTTGATTGAGGCCATTCATCAACCCCACAGCGGGTGTATAGGGGTAAGCATTGTTGGTGTATCCCTTGGTCATGTCCCGGACGTCAAAGAATGTGCGGGGCAGGGTGCCGGTTTTGGTTGCTTCCATCGCTTTCTGGCTGAAACCGACGATGGCAAGGCCAGCGGGCAACATGAAACCCTTCTGCGACCCGGTAACGGCAACATCCACGCCCCATTCATCAAACCGGAAATCCATCGACGCGATGGATGAGACGCCATCAACAAAAAGCAGCGCCGGGTGTTGCGCAGCAGTCAGCGCCTTGCGCACGGCAGCGATATCCGACTTCACGCCAGTTGCCGTCTCATTATGCGTGGCTAGAACCGCCTTGATCTCATGGTTTTTGTCGGCGGTAAGGATTTCTTCGTACCGGTCAGCCGGCAACCCATCGCCCCACGGGGTTTCGACGATCTCAACATTCAGCCCATGGCGTTGGCACATATCGATCCAGCGATGGCTGAACATGCCGTTGCGGGCCGCCAGAACCTTGTCACCTGCGGACAGCGTATTGGTCAGGGCGGTTTCCCAGCCCCCGGTGCCGGTCGACGGGAAAATGAAGACTTCGGCACTGTCGCTTATCAGAATTTTCCGAACGCCCGCGCGCGCAGGATGCAGGATTTGCCCGAACAATGGCGAACGATGGTCGATCGTGGGCATATCGCACGCCTTGCGCAGGCTTTCCGGGATGTTCGTCGGGCCTGGGATGAAAACGGGGTTTTGAAAGCTCATGGATGGTCTCCTTGCGTCCTTGCCTGCACAATAGGTTCCATCCGCCTGATTGGAAATTTTTTTGAAAACGCATTTCAGAATTTGTTTAATGAGATTTAACTTATAGTTGTCAGTGAGTTATATTTTTCATATCCTGAAATAGTCTTTCATAAATGATCAGAGGGTTTTTATGGAATCGCAAGACAATGACCCGAAGCTCCGTCGCAAAGCCCGGGGAAGGCCGCGGGGGTGGGATGACAAAACCGCGCAGAATACGATCAAATCACTGGATCGGGCGATGGAGGTTTTCGAGTATCTGAGCCAGGCCCAAGGCAAAGCGCTTACTGAACTTTCAGATGAAATGCGCCAGGCACCGGCCACTGTTTATCGTATCCTCGTGACGTTGCAGGGCAGGGGCCTGGTCGAGTTCGACTATGAAGAACAGGTTTGGCACATTGGCCCGCAGGCGTTTGTGATCGGCTCGCGGTTTCTGCGCCGTACCAGTCTGGTGGAACGGGCAAGGCCGATCATGCGCAAGCTGATGGAAACCACGAGCGAGACCGCCAATTTGGGAATTGAGAAAGAAGGTCTGGTGCTGTTCCTGAGCCAGGTTGAAACACATGAAAGCATCCGGGCGTTTTTTCCCCCCGGCACATTGTCACCCATGCACGCGTCGGGCATCGGAAAAGCGTTGTTGGCCCATATGGACGAAGACAGATTGAACCGAAGGTTGGCCGCCGCGAATTTACAGGCTTTTACGGATCAGTCGATTACCAGCCCCGAGGCGTTGAAGAAAGATCTTGCAGCCATCAGATTGCGGGGTTTTTCCGTGGACAACGAAGAAAAGACTACAGGTATGCGATGCATTGCAGCACCCGTTTTCGATATGAACAGAGAGGCGGTCGCAGGGCTTTCCGTGTCCGGGCCAACCAGCCGCGTGGGAGCAACCGAAATCGAACGGCTGAGCCGCCCGGTGATGGAAGCCGCGCGCCAGTTGACGCTGGCTATTGGTGGGACAGTGGTGTCTCCGCAACCCTAAGGTTTTGCCGCCAAATTGCGGCGAATGCTGACCCCAGATCCGTCTGCCGCGCCACAACACCAGCGCGCGGAAATGTGCCTCGCAAACAAAAACTGAAACGCGATTCAGATGTACCCATCTCCGGTCACCCGATTTTCAGCCTCCCCTTATTATTCTGCGACTTTTTGTTTGTGTTTGTGTTTATTGAACTGTTGGTCGAAGAGGTTTTTGAAGGGTCCGTTTTTCTGCA
>NZ_JBQFLR010000026.1:0-33089 GCF_056531345.1 Ruegeria sp. N7
TGACCCTGACACCCGTCGAGCTGTTGCGGCAAAACGCTCCGGCCACCCGTCCCATAATCGCCCTCAGCGAAGGCAACGACCCCCGCATCACCAAAGGGGCCATCAACGCGCAGAGGGAGGGTCGTGCTGTTTTGAAATACACGCTCAGCAGGAGGGTATGAAGTCATGACACCTCAGGTTCTCAATCTCTTCGGTGCGCCCGCAACACGCAGCGAACGGCGTCTGGCCGATCTTCCGGACCGCGTTGTCGACGGCGACCCGTATCACCAGATCGGGATGCATTTTACCAGTCCGGATGGCAAGTTGTCGGCGGGCACATGGACCTCGACACCCGGAAAATGGCATGCGTTCACGGACAAGGACGAATATTGCTATATTGTCAAAGGCCATTGCGCTTTGATCCATGAAGACGGCACCCGGCAAGATTTTCGTGACGGGGCAAGTTTTCTGATCCCGAATGGGTTTCGCGGCTATTGGGAAGTCATCGAGGAAACGACGAAGCACTTTGTGATCCGGGATTGCACGTAAGACCTACAAGGTGCTCAGAAGCGCAAATGCCATTACGCGGGGTGGTTGTTCTTGCCATAAAGGCGTCGCATGATCATGGGCGTCAGGTACATCGGGATCTGATACGCGCCGATGAAGGCCATGATCGGGGCGGTGACATCGGGTGGCAGGGCGACAAAGAATATGGCGATGTTCCGGTTTCCCGCGATGATCGATATCGCGGTCGATTTGTCTGCGGGCAGCCGGTTTCGGCTCAGGTGAAATGCAACGGCTTGTGCCCCGAAATTGACCAGACAGGCGAGCGCGATCCAGAAGGCTGCAATGGCGGGATTGTTCAGGGCCGTGGCACTGACCGAAGGCATCAGCCCGATGACAAACACAGCCAAGGTAAGTGCCGCCAAGCCTTCCAAATTCATTAGCGTCGCGGGTGAGGGTGTGCGCAGAACTGTGCGCCGGGTGATAATGGCAGCCCCGGTTGCAAGTACGATGGTCAGCAGCAATTGCAACCCGGCCAGCAATACAGATTTAATATCCCCCAGTTCGGGCATGAGCAGAAATACGGGCAATGCGGTCAGCGGCAACAGCGCCGTACCCACAACCATCAGCCGCATCGCGTGTTCAGGCGGATGGCCCATCATCAGGCACATATTGGGACTGCCTGAAATGGACGGGGCCGCCGCCATGATCAGCAGGGACAAAAGGACAGGCGTTCCAGTCCATCCCCCCGCGAACCCGATGGCCAGCACGATCAGCGGCATCACGAATTGAAACCCGATGACTGTGAATGCAACCTTCTGCAGATCATTCAGCGACCCGAGAATGGTTTCCGGGTTCATCCTGAGGACGGTAACAAACAGCAATAACACGACCAGTGGCGGCAGCAGGTTTCGCATCGGCTCGGCCAGGGACGGCAGCAGAAGCCCAGCCGCCAGCCCGGCGATCAGAACATGAGGGCCATGGCGCGCGACCAGATGAAGCGGGTTCAAGGCCGTTCTACCCGCCCGGGCTTTGGCGCAGATTTTCCGGCAGCCATGTCGCCAGATCCGGGAACCAGATGAGGATGAAAACCATCAAAACCATGATCAGGAACATCGGGATCGCGGCGCGTGCGATATAGCTCATCTCGTGGTTTGTCATGCCCTGCATCACGAACAGGTTGAACCCGATTGGCGGTGTGATTTGCGCCATCTCGACAACAACCACGATGAAGATGCCGAACCAGATCAGGTCGATCCCGGCGTCACGGATCATCGGTTCAACCACGGCCATGGTGAGCACGACCGAGGATATCCCGTCCAGAAAGCATCCCAGAATGATGTAGAAAACCAGCAACACCATCAGCAGCTCGAACCGAGTCAGGTCCCATCCTGCGATCAGGTCGGCCAGTCCGCGCGGCAGGCCGGTGAACCCCATCGACAGCGACAAAAAGGCCGCCCCCGCAAGGATCAGGGCGATCATCGCGCTGGTGCGCGTGGCCCCCATCAGGCTTTCGGTAAAGGTCTTCCAAGTCAGCGACCCTTGACCGGCGGCCAGCAAAAGCCCCCCGATCACGCCGAAAGCCGCGGCTTCGGTCGCGGTGGCATAGCCCAGATACATCGAGCCGATGACAACTGTGATCAGCAGGATCACAGGCAGCAGAAAGCGTGAGTTTTTGACTTTCTCGGAAAAGCTCAGCTTGCTTTCGTCATTCGGGTTCCAGTCCTTTCCCAGCTTGGAATACAGCGCGACATAGCCCATGAACATCGCCGCAAGAACAAGACCGGGGAGGATACCGGCAAAGAACAGCTTGGTGATCGATTCATTGATCGTCACCCCGTACACAATCAGGGTCAGCGAGGGCGGGATCATCAGCCCCAACGTCGCGGCACCGGTCAACGTGCCGATGATCATCCGTTCGGGGTAATTGCGTTTGCGCAACTCGGGGATCGACATCTTTCCGACGGTCGTCAGGGTTGCCGCCGATGACCCCGAGACAGCGGCAAAGACAGTACATCCAACGATATTCGTATGCACCAGACCACCGGGCAGGGGGGCCATCCAGGGCGACAGTCCCTTGAACATGTCCTCGGACAATCGCGTTCGGTACAGGATCTCGCCCATCCAGATGAACATCGGCAGGGCGGTCAGGGTCCACGAGGACGATGCCGACCAGATGGTCGTGATCATGACGTCACCCACGGGGCGTGTCGTGAACAGCTCCATCCCGACCCAGGCAACCCCCATCAGGGCCAGTCCGACCCACACACCGGTGCCCAACAGGGTAAAAAGCACAAAGAGGAAGAGGATGATAACGGCCAGGTTTTCCATGCGCTTACTCTCCGTGACTCTGATCGGCCAGATCGCGGATGATGCGATGTTCACCGCGGAACAGGACATGGATCAGATGATCCGTCAGGGCGATGGCAAGGATCACGGCACCGATCAGCATCGCCGATTGAGGGATCCAAAGGGCGGTTCTATCCTGCCCCTGGCTGACATCGTTGAATTTCCAGCTCCAGTAGACAAAGCGATAGGCATACCAGCAGAAATACCACATGACAGCCGTGCCAATGGCAAAGCACCAGACTTCAAGAATGCGCCGCACCCCGTCCGGCACTGCGTTCAGCAGGATCGATACACGGATGTGACTGCCCCGGTTCAGCGCGTTGGCAAAAGCCAGAAAAGAGGCGGCAGCCATCGCATAACCGGCATAATCCGGTGCGCCGGGAAACACTTCGCCGGTCCAGCGGGCCAGCATCTGCACTACGATCAGCAGCAATATGGCAATCAGGCTGAGTGCCGCCAGAACCCCTGCCGCCAGATAAATGAAATCCAATACGGACCGAAGCCCTCGCAAAACCGCCATGCCGTCCCCGCTGTGTTCTGATTGGATGTGAAACGGGCGGCAGGATATGCCACCGCCCGTTCCGAAAGGATTACTGCGACGAATTGAAGGCGTCGACGATGGCCTTGCCTTCGTCCCCAGCGGCCTCCAGCCACTCATTGGTCATGGTCACGCCAATCTCTTTCAATTCCTGCACCATCTGATCCGATGCCGGGCCAACGGTCATGCCGCCATCCCGCAGGCCTTGCAATGTAAAGCCGGTGTATTCCTTGGCGCGCCAGTTCCCGGCATATTCCGCCAGTTCCGCACAGCCTTTGATGACGTTCTTGTTGGCATCGGACACACCAGACCAGACGTCGGAATTGACCATCACGTAGTTGCGCGGCAGCCAGGCGTCGACCTCGTAGAAATAGTTCAGGCTTTCCCAAACCTTGCGGTCATATCCGGTTGATCCCGACGATATCATTGAATCCGCGACCCCGGTTGCAAAAGCCTGGCTGATTTCAGCCGCTTCGATGGTGACCGGCAGCATCCCGGTCAACTCGGCCAGCCGCGAAGTGGCGTTGTTGTACGAGCGGAACTTGATACCCTTCATCTCGGCGACCGAGTTCACCTCGTTTTTGAAATAAAGACCCTGCGGCGGCCACGGCACTGCATAAAGCAGTGTCAGGTTTTGTTCGGCCAGCAGGCTTTCGATCGAAGGTTTGGCTGCTTCCCAAAGCTTGGCGCTGTCGTCGAATGAAGTTGCAAGAAACGGGATGGAATCAAACCCGAACAATGCGTTTTCGTTCTGATGCCCGGACAGCAGCCGCTCACCGATCGGGGCTTGTCCGGTCTGGATCGCGCGTTTGATGTCGGCGCCCTTGAACAGCGATCCGGACGGGTGCGTGACGATTTCAATCTCACCACCAGTGCCGGTGGTGACGCATTTGGCAAATTCCGCGCCCGTGGCCGAGTGGAAGTTTGACGCCGAATAGGCCATCGGCATGTCCCATTTCTCGGCCATGGCGGGTGCAGCGGCGGTGGCAGTCAGCGCAGTCGCCGCCAGAAGGTTTGTCAGTTTCTTCATCATTCTTCTCCCAGTTGAATTTGGAAACACCGGCGTTTTTCACCGGTTTGTTTGTTATTGTGCGTATCGCGACGGCGCGTAGACGCTCATGTCGACATTTGGCGTTCTGCCCGCAATCATCTGCGCCAGAAGGCGCCCGGTTTTTGGCCCGCCTGTCAGGCCGATATGGTGATGCCCAAAGCCCATGTAGGCCCCTTTGATGCCGGGCACATCGCCAATGACCGGGATCGAGTCAGCCGGGGCGGGCCTGTGCCCCATCCATTCCACTTCCTCCTTCCATGTTACGCCTGGGAACGCCGCCCGGGCATTTTTGCGCATCAACTCGAACGGTGCGCGCGAGGGCGGCGCATCCAGCCCTCCGAACTCAACAATGCCCGCCAAGCGTATGCGCCCATCCATCGGTGTCGCAACGAACTTGCCCGAGACAACCATAACCGGGCTGCGCGGCATCGCGGAAGGCTCTACCAATTCAAGATGATAACCACGTTCGCTTTCAAGAGGAACAGAAACTCCCAAGCGCTTTGCCAATGGGCCCGACCAGATCCCGGCCGTCACGACGGCTGCGTCACAAGCAATTGTCTCGCCACCGGCCCGAACACCGGTGACATGTCCGTTTTCCCGAACCACATCTTCGACATTTGCACGTATGAAACGACCTCCGTTCGCCTCAACATGCGCGGCAAGGTCTTTCACGTACCGGCCGGGGTCGGTGATGTGGCCATGATCCGAAAGCCGGGCGGCAAATCCGATGCCCTGACTGTAAACCGGGTCATATTCATGGAAGGCGCGACCTTCCAATTCGTCCCACTGAAACCCGTGCCGGCGCCGGATCTCCCAACCAAAGGCATCTTCCTCAAAATGCGCGCGATCCCTGTAAAGAAACAGGTAATCTGACGGAACCAGCCATTTTTCCGCCCCTGTTCCGGCCGCCAGCGCCTTGTGATCATTCAGGCTGTCGCCAACGATGGATGTCAGTGCTGCGGCGATCCTCTCGACGTCGGCGGCGTTTGCATGTCTGAGGTATTTCCAGAGCCACGGAAGAAGCTTTGGCAAATACCCCCATTTCAGAAACAACGGTTGCGAGGGGCTCAGCAGCATCTTCGGTGCTTTTCCCAATAATCCGGGGACTGTTACCGGAACGATCGAACACGAGGCCAAAACCCCGCCATTCCCGTGCGAGGTACCTTCGGCAGGGCCTGCCTTGTCGATCAGGATCACGTCGTGACCATCCCGCTGCAACCAGACCGCAGTCGACACGCCGACAATTCCGGCCCCTATGATGGCTATGGTTTTCTTGTCCGTCATTCTGTCACCACCTTGGCAACCGCATAATGATCCAGTTTGGTCAGGTCGGGTCTGCCGCCAAGTCCGGGGCCCTGAGGCACACAAACCTGACCGTCCCTGACCTGGAAAGTTTCCTCCAGAATATCCTCTTTCAGGAAATAGGACGCCTGATAGAATTCGCAGCCCAGAGAGATTTCCGGTGTCGCGGCAATCATGTGCGTGCCTGCCAAATGGGCCAGTCCAGCCTCGAACATATCGCCACCATAGGCCGACAGGCCATGGGCCGCAGCGATGCGCGCAACCGTCTGCCCGCGGGTCAGGCCGCCTGACTTCATGATCTTCACCGAAACCCCGTCGCAGATCCCTTCGCTGGCCGCGCGCTCCATGTCTTCGGGACCAAAGACGCTTTCGTCGGCCAGAAGGGGAACATCCGTCATCTGCCGCAGCTTTGCCATCATGCCAAACTGATGGGCGCGGACAGGTTGTTCAATGAAGTCCGGTTTGAACTGAGCGACGTCCCGCACCTGCGATGGCGCATCATCAATGCTGAGCCCTTGATTATAGTCCACGCGGACCGAGAGCTCCGGGTAGTTCTGGGCAAGGTACTCCAGCCGCATGATGTCGAAGGCGTGATCCTTGAACCCGGTCTTGAGTTTGACAATCCGAACACCATCCTCACGCAGGCGTGCCAATAGTTCGATGTCCTGGGCAAAGTCGGGGTTTGCGATGGAACAACTCAGCGGAATGCTGTCGCGGAAGCGACCACCCAACAAGGACCAGACCGGAACACCGCTGATCCGGCCTGCCAAATCCAACAGCGCGGTTTCCAGCGCCGCCTTGGCTTCGGTGCAATGTGCCACGGCGTAAGCCGCACGTGCCATGATTGCGGCCCGATCCCCAACGCATGCCCCAAGAACGTGAGGGCGCAGATAACGGTCCAGCGCGGCAAAACTCGCTTCGGGTGTTCCGGTGAATACCGACCAGGGCGATGCCTCGCCATACCCTTGGGTGCCATCCTCGGATGTCAGGCGCAGGATGACGACTTCGCAAACGCCTTCAACCGACCCGATGCCGTGATCCCGGCGGGATGTGACCGGCAGTTCAAGATGCCACAGGTCATAACCGATGATTTTCTGTGCCAGATTGCTCATTTCGCCCCCTGTCGATGGGGAAAGCCTGCCTTGACCGGGCTATCATTTCAAATATTATATTCTCGTAAGTTCATCAGAAAAAGTGATGTGATTATCGTTGTCCCTGCGCTTTCGTCAGCTTCAGGCATTTCATGCCATAATGGAAACCGGAACCGTGACCGGCGCGGCCTCGGTTCTTGGGATATCGCAACCCGGCATCAGCAACCTTCTGGCACAACTTGAACGCGAGGCGCGTCTGCCTCTGTTTGAACGGACAAAAGGCCGATTGCTGCCAACACCTGAGGCCGAGATGCTATTTCGCGAGGTTGACACGGTCGTGCGCGGGCTGGACCACGTGGCGCAGGCCGTAACCGATCTGCAGAACAAACATCCCGGACAGTTGCAGGTTGCCGCGCCGCACCTGTTGTCCTTTGGTTTTATGCCCCGCGAGATCGCGCGGTTTGCCAAAACTCGCCCGAACCTGTCTGTCAGCTTTCAGTCGCAATATTCATCCAAGATTCAGGAATGGGTCATCTCGGGCCTGTTTGAAATCGGTATCGTCGAGATGCCCATTCTGCATGACACACTGAACTATCAGGAGTTTCAGTTTGAAACGCTCGCGACTTTTCCTGAGGGCAGTTCCTTGGCCGAGCACGACGTTCTGACGCCAGAGATATTGGAAAACGAACCCTTCATCGTGATGGGACCGGAACACCAGACCCATCGCCGGACCCGCGACATCTTTCAGGCATCCGGTCACACATGGCGCACCCAGATACACACCCATTTGTCCGAAAACCTTCTGAGTTTTGTCAAACAGGGTATGGGGGTCGCGATGATCGACCCCTTTACCGTCACCTTCGATGGCGAGAGCGGGTACCTGACCCGCCCATTTGCGCCGCCAGTCATGCTGGATCTTGCGATCATCACGGCAAAGGGACGCCCTTTGTCCACGATTGCGCAGGAATTTCTGGCCCAGTTGACCCCGTCAATTGCCGCTTACGCGACCCATTCCGAGACCGGCGCGGCGGCTTCGTGAAGCGGTTGTGAATGAATGTCGACAAGTGTTGGGCCGTCATGCTCGATCGCCTGTTTCAGCACACGCGTCAGATCCTCTGGGTCTTTGACGGTCCAGGATTTGACGCCAAAGGCGGCCGCAACAGCGGCGTGGTCCGTCCGGTTGAAATCAACATTGTAATAGCGCTGACCAAATCCCGCATTTTGACCAGCCTTGATCCATCCGAAGACCGAGTTCGAGAAAACGATTGAAGTGATTGGCATGTTGTGCCGGACCATCGTTTCAAATTCGCCGCAGGTGAACCCGAACGAGCCATCGCCCATGACCGACAGGGTTTTGACCGATGGCCGCCCGACATGTGCCCCCATGGCCGCGCCCAGCGAATACCCTAGCGCCCCATGTGCCCGGTTTGTGATAAATTGGCGCCCCGGTTTCCGCCAGCGGTAATATGCGCTGAAATAGGGGCAGGGGGTGCCGGGGTCAGCGACCACAATCGCGTCGTCATCCAGAATGTCCATCAAGGACGCCATGACAGCCTCGGGCCGGATCGGCGTCTCGCGACTTGCGGCCAGCGGGGCGAACGCGGTCCTCTTGGCCTCCCAAGCGGCGCGGGCTTTGGCTGCTCCGCCTTGGCTGGTCAGGTCCTGCCGGTTTTCCAGTGCCAGCGCCAAAGCCTCCAGCGCCAGACGGGCATCGGCGCAGATAGCCACTTCGGTCTGGTAATTGGCGCCGATCACCATCGGATCGCTGTCGATATGGATGATCGTGGTGTTGCGTCCGGGGCTTCTCCACCGTTCCGTTGTGACCGAACCGGCGCGGCAGCCAATGAACAAAACGACATCGGCCTGATCCACGACGGCGCGGGTTGCCGGGATGCCCCCGTTCGACCCGACAACGCCCAGG
This sequence comes from Ruegeria sp. N7, assembly GCF_056531345.1. Taxonomy (NCBI): domain Bacteria; kingdom Pseudomonadati; phylum Pseudomonadota; class Alphaproteobacteria; order Rhodobacterales; family Roseobacteraceae; genus Ruegeria; species Ruegeria sp. N7. The sequence goes on from NZ_JBQFLR010000026.1 coordinate 8,736, forward strand.
GCAAGCGGGTCGGTCTCGGCAATGGACCCCTGACCCGATACGGTTGTGGCCACGGGCATGTCCAGCAGGCCTGCAACCCGGCGCAGCGCATCGGTCGCCCGGGACAAAACCGGCCCGCCACCACAGACCGCAACCGCGGATTTGGCCCCTGCAAGAATGGCAGCCGCTGCTTCAATGGCGTCCGGGTCAGGTGCGGCCCGTTCAGCGGGATAGCTGCGGTGCCTGTCATCCGCCCAGATTTCAGCCTCGTCTACCTGCCCCTTCTGCGTGTCAAACGGCAGCGCCAGATGCGTCGCACCGGGCGTGCCGGTCGTCATCGCCCTGAAGGCGGCCCGAACCATGGCCGGAAGCCGCGCTGCGTCGTCGAGGGATGTGTTCCATTTGGCCAGAGGCCGGAACAGCGCAGGCTGATCCAGTTCGGTCAACGGGTATTTACCGCGGCTGGTCGTCGCCACATCCGACGTGATTGCCAATATCGGAACCGAGCTTTCGTTGGCCTCGACCACTCCGGGCAAGATATAGGTCGCACCACCACCGGACGGGCCCTCGCACACGCCGGGCTTGCCGGTGACGCGGGCATAGCCATCCGCCATATAGGCCGCGTGCCGTTCATCCCGTGTCAGAATGTGCTGAATGCTGTGATCCATCCGGGCAAGGGCATCATAAAAGGGCAAAGTGGTATCGCCGCACAGGCCAAACATATGCGTCACACCATGCGCTTCGAGCATGCGCACCATGGCTTCGGCTCCGGTCAGAAAATTTGTCCCTGTCATGGTTGCGAGTCCCTTGTGTCAAATCTGTACGCAGACCTGTATACAGTTTTGTATATTGATTTCAAGCTCAGCGTGTGGCACCTGTGATTCAAACGAAGAAGGGCTGGGGTAATGGCGGGTCCGCGCGTCGATGATATCTATGATCAGGTCAAGGCGATGGCGGTTTCGTTTCGCCTGCGCCCCGGCGACCGCCTGAACGAAGTGGCGTTGTCCAGGGATCTGGGCGTCAGCCGCACCCCGCTGCGCGAGGCGTTGAACCGTCTGGTTGCCGAACGGCTTTTCGACTTCCGCCCCGGACAAGGCTTTTTCTGCCGCCCGCTGGACGCGCAAAGCGTGTTCGACCTGTTCGAACTGCGCCAGATCATCGAAACAGCGGCGGCGCGTGCGGCCTGTGCCAAGGCATCGGACGAAGACCTGCAGCTGTTGCGGGACGAGCTTTACGCAACGGGCATCGACATCACCGGTCTGACTGTCGAAGAAGCCGTCAACCGGGATGAGGCGTTTCATTTGGGTATCGCGAAGCTGTCGGGGAATATGGAACTGTTGCAAACCCTGACGCGGATCAACGACCGTATCCGCTATATCCGTTGGATTTCCATGAGCCTCGACCGCGTGCAACGCTCAAAGGACGAACACAAACGCGTCATGCAGGCTTTGATGGACCGGAACGCGGATGAGGCGGCACGGGTTCTGGCTGCACATATCTCCAAGCGTATGGATCAGGTGCAGGATGCCGTGCGTCACGGGATTTCGAACATCTACATGGAAGGGTCGGACGATATTTCGACCCGTATCATCGAGGAGGTTGAGGGATGATCGCGCAGGGCGGAAAATCCATCTACGGTGCGTCTGTCGGCATTCTGATGCTGGATGCCCGCTTTCCCCGCATTCCCGGCGATATGGGCAACGCGCAGACCTGGCCCTTTCCGGTTCACTACCGCATTGTGCGTGATGCCTCGCCGGATCGGGTGGTACGGCACAAAGCCGAAGGCATGCTCGACGTGTTCATCGACGCGGCGCAGGAGCTTGTCAAAGATGGTGTGGACGGGATTACCACCAATTGCGGGTTTCTGTCGCTGTTCCAAAAAGAGCTGGCCCAGGCGGTCCCGGTTCCGGTGGCCACATCGTCCCTGATGCAGGTTGAAATGGTCAACCGCATCCTGCCGGCGGGAAAACGCGCCGGGGTTCTGACCATATCAGCCTCCACTCTGACCCAAGATCACTTGCTGGCCGCCAATGTTCCATTGGACACGCCTATCGGCACAACCGAAGGCGGGGCGGAGTTCACCCGCGCAATCCTTGGAAATGAGCTTGGTCTTGATGTGGAAAAGGCCCGCAAAGACAATGTCGAAGCCGCAATGGCCCTGACATCGGAACACACCGATCTTGGCGCGATCGTGCTGGAATGCACGAATATGTGCCCCTACGCGCCCGATATTCAGCGCGCCACAGGGCTGCCCGTGTTTTCTATCGTGTCTTTCGTGAAGTGGTTTCAGGCCGGTCTTGTTCCGCCCACCTACTAGACAGGTGACACGGGCGCTCTGACTGACCTGCCCTAAGATGTCACAGGTTCAGGTCGCCTTGTACCGAGTTCCGGATCACCCGCTCGGCATTCGGAATGTCGTTTGAAAGCGCCCGCTCTCTTGCGGCCTGTTTGTCCAGCCCAAACCCAACCCAACGGTCGGTGAGCCGGGTTTCCAGTGTTGCAAGATCGACGCCCAGAAACACCTTGAGCGCCCATAGGGAGTGAAGGCCCGACCAGCCCGGTTCATCCAGCAAAAGGTAATTGCCTTCAACCAGAATGACCCGCTGATCAGGCGAGATCATTGATCGGGCAGCGATTGCCAGATCAAGCTTTCGGTCGAAGCCCGGAATTGCAACTTCATCTTCGGTGCGCAAACGCACAAGCAAGGCACGAAACCCGGCAAGATCGAAGGTTTCCGGCGCGCCCTTGCGCGGGAAAAGCCCACGTTCTTTCAGGATCGCGTTGTCAAAGTGAAAACCGTCCATTGGCACAAGCCCTGCTGACACACCGCGCCGGTTCAGCTTGGCTGTGGCAAGGCTGGCAACGGTGCTTTTCCCGGATCCGGGCGGGCCGGCAATCGCGACAAGTTGCCGGTGTCGGGCCGGCGGCAGCGCCTCAACGGCGTCGACGATGCTGTCGGCCAGAACGTCAGGGGCGGTGCTGCCACCGGTCATGCAGCCTGATCCTCGGGCGGTGCGTCCTTGGCCCCGGTCATGAATGCTACGGCGTCGGACATCGAATAGTCCTTGGGGTCAATCACACACAGGCGTTTTCCCAGCCTGTGCACGTGAATCCGGTCTGCGACTTCGAAAACATGAGGCATGTTGTGGCTGATCAGGATGATCGGAATGCCGCGTGATTTCACATCCTGGATCAGTTCAAGGACTCTGCGGCTTTCCTTTACGCCCAGTGCTGCTGTCGGTTCGTCCAGAATGATGACCTTGGATCCGAATGCCGCCGCGCGTGCCACGGCAACGCCCTGGCGCTGTCCACCCGACAGGGTTTCGACGGCCTGATTGATATTCTGGATGGTCATCAGACCCAGTTCGCTCAGCTTTTCGCGGGCGAACTTTTCCATTGCCGGACGGTCTAGCATTCGAAGCCATGATCCCAATGGCCCCTTTCGCCGAATTTCCCGCCCCATGAACATATTGTCCGCAATCGACAGGGCAGGGGACATGGCAAGCGTCTGGTAGACGGTTTCAATACCGGCTTCACGCGCGTCGATCGGGGAATGGAAATTCACCTTTTGACCTTCCAGCCAAACATCGCCTTCGTCTGGCGTCACTGCGCCGGACACTGCCTTGATCAGCGTCGACTTACCCGCGCCATTGTCGCCGATCACCGCCAGAATCTCACCCGGCATCAGGTCAAAATCGCAGTGATCCAGCGCAGTCACCTTGCCGTAGCGTTTCACAAGGTTCCGTCCTTTGAGAATGGGTTCCATCAGGCTGCTACCTTTCTGATCCACTGGTCGACCGCGACCGCTGCGATGATAAGGATGCCGATCAGCAGGAACGTCCATTGTGCATCCGCGCCCAGCAACCGCAGCCCAAGCGTAAAGACACCCACGATCAGGGCACCAAACAGGGACCCCAGAATAGACCCGCGTCCGCCAAACAGAGATATCCCCCCGATCACGACCGCGGTAATGCTTTCGATATTGGCCAGCTGGCCCGAGGTTGGCGAAACCGACCCGATCCGGCCAATCAGGGCCCAGCCCGCAAAGGCGCAGATCAGCCCGGACAGCATGTAGACGGATATCAGCGTACGGTGCACGTTGACACCAGACAGTTCTGCCGCTTCGGGGTCATCTCCGACGGCATAGACATGCCTGCCCCAGGCCGTGTGCCGCAACGCGTATGCAAGGACGAGGATCAGCGCCAGCATGAAGACAACACCAACGGTAAACACCGCCCCGCCCACGTTAAACTTGGCACCAAACAGTTGCAGGATGGCGGCGTGTTCCTCGATCTCCTGCGACCGGATCGTTTCGTTTTGTGAATAAAGGAAATTCGCCGCAAGAACGATCTGCCACATGCCAAGGGTGACGATGAATGGCGGCAGCTTGATGCGACTGACCAGAAACCCGTTCAAGGCCCCGATTGCCGAGCCAACAGCAAGGCCGCACACAATCGCAACCGAAGGCGGCATTCCATAGCGGAAAGTGAATTGCCCCATCACAACCGACGACATCACCATGATGGCCCCAACACTCAGGTCGATGCCTGCGGTCAGGATCACAAGGCTCTGCGCCGCGGCCACGATCCCGACGATCTGAACCTGTTGCAGGATCAATGTCAGCGCAAAGGGCGAAAAGAACTTGGGGCCCAGCAAGACACCAAAGATGACGATTGCAGCGACAAGGACGATCAGCGGGACCAGCGACGGGTTCACATGCAGAAAATGCTGAACCGTTCCGACAAATCCGCGTTGGTGATCGTCAAATTCGGCAACTTGCTCTGGGCTGCCCTTTGCGGCGGTTTCGAAATCGTCGGCTTGTCGTGAAGAATCGGACATGGAACTTCCCCCAAAGCGTCAGGTTTATGACGACTTTAGCAAGGTTTCGGGCGTGTGGGTGGTTTTGATAAGTGGAAGGCCGCGCAGCGGCCTTCCACACGTTCAGCTTAACCCCAGCAGAGGTCCATGCCTTCCTGAACCGAGATGGACTCGACGCCGTCGGCGGCCTTATCCGTCACAAGCGCCACGCCAGTGTCAAAAAAGTCCTTACCGGGTGTGTTCTCGGGTTTCGTCCCTTCGTCCGCCCATTTCTTGACAGCCTCAACGCCCAGCGATGCCATCAGCAGCGGGTATTGCTGGGATGTTGCGCCGATGACCCCGTCCGCCACGTTCTGCACGCCGGGGCAGCCGCCATCGACGGAAACGATCAGCACGTCATTTTCGCGCCCGATAGCCTTGAGCGCCTCGTAAGCACCCGCTGCCGCCGGTTCGTTGATGGTATGCACCACGTTGATCATCGGGTCTTTGGCCAGCAGGTTTTCCATCGCGCGGCGGCCGCCTTCTTCGTTGCCAGCGGTGACATCGCTGCCAACAAGACGCGGGTCGTCTTCATCGCCGATCACGTTCGGATCGGCCAGATCAACACCGAACCCCTGCAGGAACCCCTGATTGCGAAGCACGTCCACAGTGGGCTGGCTGACCGCAAGGTCCAACGTGGCGATTTTGGCGTCGTTTGCCGCATCTCCCAGAGTGGCTTTTGCCCATTGTCCGATCAGAAGCCCCGCAAGGAAATTGTCGGTGGCAAAGGTCGCGTCGGCCGAGTCGATAGGCTCAAGCGGGGTGTCCAGCGCAATCACCAGCAGCCCGGCATCGCGGGCCTGCTGCACCGCCGGAACGATGGACGACGTATCCGACGCGGTCAGCAGGATACCCTTTGCGCCATCCAGAATGCAGGTTTCAATGGCCTGAACCTGAGTTTCGTGGTCTCCGTCGACTTTGCCGGCAAAGGCCTTCAGCGTCATGCCAAGCTCTTCGGCTTTGGCGGTCGCACCCTCTCTCATTTTAACAAAGAAAGGGTTGGTATCCGTCTTGGTGATCAGGCAAACGGTTTCACCTTCGGCCATTGCACTGCTTGCCATGGCCGTAACCGCCAGCGCCGTGGCGCCTGCAAGTTTCGCAAGTTTCATCGGTAGTCCTCCCAGTTTTCCCAATGCCCGTCCGGGCATACGTTTGATCGGGCGAAAACCGGCCCGATCGAACGTGAAAACCATCACAAGATTCGAATTTCGAGTCAATAAATAAATCACTCTTAATTATTATTGACAGAAAGGAAGGGTTTCAACATTGTCGTCATGAAGGGGATGGCCGTGTCTGCAATGAACTCTTTGGACAATACCACTGGCGTACGCGAGCCAGATATGCGCGGCACCAACCAAAGTGGAATGCGGGCCCGAAATGAACGGCTTGTCCTGTCACTGGTCCGGCGCCATCAGGCCCTCGCAAAATCTGAAATCGCGCGGATGACCGGGCTGTCGGCGCAGACGGTCTCGGTCATCATGCGCCAGTTGGAAACCGATGGGCTGCTTCTGCGGGGCGAACCGATCCGGGGAAAAGTCGGACAGCCCTCGGTTCCCATGCGCCTGAACCCGGATGGCGCTTATTTCTTTGGGCTCAAAGTCGGGCGGCGCAGTACCGAATTGGTGCTGACGGATTTCCTTGGCAATGTCAGGCACCGTGAGCGGCGGACTTATGATTTTCCGACGCCCGAGGCGACATTGAGCTTTTCCAAAGAAAGCCTCGACAAAGTGATGGCGTCACTGTCGCCCGAGGCGCGCAGCCGGATCGCGGGTCTTGGGATTGCGATGCCGTTCTACCTTTGGGACTGGGCGCAGACATTGCAGGTTCCGCAGGAGAAAATGGATCCGTGGCGTGACGCGGACCTGAAAGGCGCGCTGGCCGCAAGCTATGACTTGCCGGTATTCCTGCAGAACGACGCAACGGCCGCCTGCGGTGCCGAGCTGGTCTTTGGCCCGGCGGAAGGCCCACGAGATTTCCTGTATTTTTATGTGGGCTTCTTCATCGGGGGCGGGGTGGTTCTGAACGGCTCGATCTTTTCGGGGCGGGGAAACGCCGGTGCGCTTGGCCCATTGCCCGTGCCGGACGACGCAGGCGGAGTGAAACCATTGATAGATGTCGCCAGTCTTTATGTGCTGGAGCGCGCAGTTGGTGGGAATGCCGAAACAGCCGGCTCAATCTGGGAAACGACACAGCATTGGGACCTACCGGAAACCCACCTTGAGAACTGGCTGAAACAAGCGGCGCACGGGATCGCACATGCCATCGTCTCGTCTTGCAGCCTGATCGACTTCGAATCTGTCAAGATTGATGGCTGGATGCCCGCAGGCATCAAGGCGCGGCTGGTGGAATTGGTCGAGGTCAAACTATCTGACATGAACCTGACCGGGCTTGAACGGCCCTTGGTGCAGGTGGGGACGGCAGGCCCGGATGCCCGCTCATTGGGGGCGGCCAGTTTGCCATTGTCGGAAAGATACCTGCTCGAAGGGTAGTTCATTCCCGAAAAACCCCGACCTTTATCCAAAGCGGATCCGCCGGAAAAAGGGCATTGCCCGCTAAACTTTTTGACAGCCAGCGCAATTGATCGTTGACGGATGCCGAAGAAGTCTGGCAAGCCGCTCGGCATGTCCGGTTCCGGGGCGTGCTCTGGAATCAATAGGGAATGCGGTGCGGGCTTTGGCCCAACTCCGCAACTGCACCCGCAACTGTAAGCGGCGAGCAGGGCTGAAGTGCCACTGGAGTTAATCCGGGAAGGCCAGCCCAACGCTTTGACCCGCAAGTCAGGATACCTGCCGGACATGTGCCTTTGACAAGGGCACTCCTAATCGGCGACGGGATGTGCGTCGGAGCAGGATGCTTGAAAAAGCAGCTTAGCTTGGACGTCCCCGCAGTCAAAACGCATCTCGTACCGGGGTTGGTGCGATGGGACAAGGACGACTATTGATGACCAAGCTGCTTTCCGCAGCCGCTGTGGCGATGGCGCTTCCAGCGATGGCAAATGCGCATTTCCTGCTGGAATACACCGCTGACACCATGATCGACGCACCGGGGAATGTTCCGGTCAAGCTGATCTTTTGGCATCCGTTCTCGAACGGGCATGTCATGGATCTGGACAAGCCGCAGGAATTCTACGTGATCCACAACGGTCAGAAAACCGATCTGCTGGATACCCTGGAACCCGTACGTTTCACCGGCGGCGAAAACGAAGGCGCGGCATTCAAGGGTTATGTTCCCGTCAAACGGTCGGGCGACTATGTGTTGGTGACTGTTCCCCAGCCCTATTATGAGGAATCCGAGGATATCTATATCCAGCAGATCGCCAAGGCATTCATGAACCGCAATGAACTGCCGACCGACTGGATGAACCCGGTGGGCCTGCCGGTTGAGATCATCCCGCTCAACAAACCAACCAACATCATCGCGGGTTCGACGTTTACAGGTCGGGTTATGGCCGAAGGCCAACCGGTTGCGGGTGCCGAGATCGAGATCGAGTACATGGCCGCAGAACCGAACATGGAAAGCGCGGCCGCTTCCGCCCCGTCGGTCTCGCCGATGCCGGGTGGTGCATTGGTCGCAACTTCGGATGATAACGGGTATTTCACGTTTGGCGTTCCAAAAGCCGGATATTGGGGATTTGCCGCACTCGGCGCCGGTCCCGTGACCGAACACAACGGCAAAGAACTCAGTCAGGACGCGGTCATCTGGATCCGCGCCTGGGATTTGGAGTAACCGTAGATGCACATCGTTGACGGAGCCTTGTCCAACCCGGTCGTGATCGGCGGAGCCGTCGCTGCGGCGGGTGGGATTGCCATGGGCCTCAGGTCGCTGGATCTTGATCGCATCCCCACTGCGGGGGTGCTGTCTGCCAGCTTTTTCGTGGCATCGCTGATCCATGTGCCGATTGGCCCTTCGTCAGTGCATCTGATCCTCAACGGTATGGCCGGGCTTTTGTTGGGCTGGGCCGCATTCCCGGCCTTGTTCGTCGGGCTTTTGCTGCAGGCCGTCTTCTTTGGCTTTGGCGGGTTGACGGTATTGGGGATCAACACCCTGAACATCGCGTTGCCCGCGGTTTTGGCCGGGCTGATCTTTGGCCGCCTGATCGCCCATGGCTCACCTCTGCAAGGTGCGATATGGGGCGGGGTCGGCGGTGCCTTTGCCATCGCCGCCACAACCGGCATGGTTGCGTTTTCACTGGCCCTGTCCGGGGATGCATTCCTGCCAGTGGCCAAGCTTGTTTTCTTTGCACATATTCCTGTCATGGCGATCGAGGCGATCCTGACTGGGTTCGCGGTTTTGCTGGCGCGCAAGGTCAAGCCCGAGCTGTTTGTCAAACGAGCGGTCGCATGAGGTATCTGGCAATCATTCTGGCGCTGTGCTGCGCACCCCTACCTGCCTTGGCGCATAAGGTCATAGCCGGAGTGTTTAAATCCGGTGACGCCATCGAAGGCGAAATCGGCTTTTCCAACGGCGACATGGCAAGCGATACCGAGGTCATCGTCAACGGCCCGGACGGAGCCGAGCTGGGCCGTATCGTAACAGATGCAGACGGGTTTTTTATCTACACGCCAAACGCGCCGGTGGCCCATACATTCTTTGCAAACCTTGGTGCCGGACATGTGGCCGAGGTCACCATGCCCGCTGCGGATGTCGCCCGGATCATGGGCGTTGAAGCGGAACCCGACACCCCGCCAACAAACGCACCTGCCCAGACAGTGGCGGTGTTCAGCACAGAACAACAACAGGTCATTGCCAGGGCCGTTCGGGATGAGCTGCGCCCGCTGCGTCGGGAAATAGCGGCATACCGCGAACAAAATGACCTGCAAACTGTTCTGGGTGGGATCGGATATATCGTCGGTCTGTTTGGTCTGGGCTTTTACTTTGCGGCACGCCGCAAGCTGGCGGCTTGATGGCGCACGTTCTGGGGCAACAGGAAAACACGCTGGTCAAAGCGGGCGCGCAGCGGCGCGGCGCGATCAACCCGCTTGATCCTAGGATGCGGATCGTTATGGCGGTTGTCTTCGCGGTGGTGACAGTGGCGGTGTCCTCGCTGACAGCGCTGTGCGCGGCTCTGGCGGTGTCCCTTTCGCTTCTTGCCGCGTCGCGTCTGCCCTGGCGGAAGACATTGAAACGCATGGCCATGATGGACGGGTTCATCCTGTTCATGCTGGTGTTGTTGCCATTCTCCATGCCCGGCGACCCGATGTTTACGCTCTGGGGGTTTCCTGCAAGCTGGCAGGGTTTCTGGAAAGCGGTCGAGATCGCCTTGACGGCCAACGCGGTCATCCTGTCCCTTATGGTGCTGGTCGGCACGATGGAGCCGGTTACGCTTGGCCACGCCTTGCACCGCCTACGCTGCCCCGAAAAGCTGGTTCACCTTCTGATGTTCACCATCCGCTATATCGAGGTTCTGCGGGAAGAATACCTGCGCCTGCGCGCGGCTATGAAAGTGCGCGGCTTTCGCCCGGCAACAAACTGGCACACCTATCGCAGCTTTGGCTATCTCGTTGGCATGATGCTGGTGCGCGCGATCGAAAGATCCGAACGCATACTTGATGCGATGAAATGCCGGGGGTTTTCAGGCCGTATGCTGCTTCTTCAGGATTTTGCCCTGACCCGAAGGGACATTGTTTTTGCCGCAGGTCTTGGTGCTCTTTGCGCGGGTCTGATCATACTGGATTTTGCATGGCACTGATTGCGCTTGAAGATATCTGCTTTGCCTACCCCGGTCAGCCACCCGTTCTGGATGGTGCCAGCCTCAGCCTGTCCGCCGGTCAACGCCTGTCGCTGACGGGCCCGAACGGGGCGGGAAAATCGACCTTGCTGCGTATCACGCTTGGCTTGCAGCGCCCACGGTCCGGCACGGTCACGATCTTTGGTCAGCAAAGGGTGCAAGAGGCCGATTTTCACGACGTGCGCCGCCGGGTGGGACTTGTGTTTCAGGATGCGGATGATCAGTTGTTCTGCCCGACCGTCGCCGAGGATATCGCCTTTGGCCCGCTCAACCTGGGCAGAACACGCGACGAAGCACTTGCCATCGTTGAAAGCGTGTTGGGTGATCTGGACCTGATGCATCTGAAGAACCGCATCACCCACAAGTTGTCAGGGGGTGAAAAACGGCTGGTTACGCTGGCGACCGTTCTGGCGATGGAGCCCGAGGTTCTGCTGCTTGATGAGCCTACCAACGCGCTGGACCCACGGAACGAGGCCCGGCTGCTGGAAATCCTCCGGGCATTGCCGCAAGCGATCCTTCTTGTCAGCCATTCCCCGGCCTTCCGCGCCGAACTGGCACCGGATGCGCTCGATTTGCGAGACGGAAAACTGGTGGCTGTCTGACAGGACCAATCCGTGTTCAGCTGTGCCGCTTTCGGCTTATAAGCCCATATCTGACCGCCCATGCCCGAAACGACAGGCGTCCGCGCCGGTCCTGTTTCACCGGGTGTTTCGACTGCGCACCACCTTTTCGGTTGAATTCGAAAACGTCGATGATGCGCTCGGCGCAACCGCAGGCTTCGCCCATGCCAACTTTGGCAAAGAAGAATTTTTCGAAACGTTCCGGGTTTTGCATGGCGGCCCTCCTGTTCAAGCGTAACCCCAAAAGCCAAGTGCCGCCAAATCACATTGTTGCGGTCGCAGAGGGGGTCCTATGGCGCGGCGAATGCGCTTCCCGTCCAGACATTGTCCAGTTGGTTTAAAACCGGCGAGGTGATGAGCATCTCGGCAGGGTACAGCAATTGCAGCTCATCCGCGAACCGTGTGACGCCGGGTACAAGCCCGGTGATGTTCTGCCACGCGGCCCAGCTGCCGGGATCGGACAGGCTGTTGGGATTGCCGGGATCAGCCGCCTGGTGCCAACCGGCCGCATTCAGGATCGGTGAAAGGGCAAAGCGCGCATCGTTGCTGTCAACCTCGGAACAGGCAGCAGCATCGCATTCCCAGCTTGTCCAGTCTGCCGCCGCGATGGTCCCGGCAATCGGGGCGGCGGCGTCGATGACCCGTGCCAGAACCTCGAACCCGCCACCCGCAGTCGGACGGCTGAGCGACAGGGGGTCGGTGGCCACGGCATGCAGCGCCGCAGTTGGTGCCAGGCTGAGGGTCCGACCGATCAAAGCCAGCTGTGCAATACCGTCGGTCACCGGGCCTGATCCGGCGGCCGGCAGGACCCTGACAGGTGTCAGGATCGGCACCGCACCGCCACGTATCGCGATTTCCTGCAACGCATTGTCGAAGGCCGGAACGAAATCACTGCGGATCGTGAAGCTCAGCGGGAAACTGGCTTGTTGCGGACCTACGGGCCTTGCCCCGTCGCGGGTGATGAAAGACATCGGCGGAATGGCACCCGGCTGCGGCAGCGAAATCTGCGGTCCCGCGATACCCAAAGCGGCCGCGATCATGCGTGCGCGCTGTTCGGCCTCACCATACTCGCTCAGCAGATTGATATAGCCGCCGATCTCGGTGATGTTGCGCGGCGCAGGGATGCGCGATGGGGCAATATCGCCCGCAATGGCAAGCCTATGGGCAATCACCTCACGGGCACGCTGGATCGCCGGAGAGTTGGTCGTTTCAAGAATGTTGATGATCGCCTCGGCAAGGCTTTCATCAATTCCCGGTTTGTCCGTCACATTTGTGCTCGTGTCACTCATTGTCGTCCTCCGCAGGGGCGTTCAGGCCATTGAGGAAATCCAGCACCGACTGGCTGCCGGCCTTGGTCGCGCTGCCGTCATCGGCATCCGCGTTCGCCTTGGTGAAGGCCCCGAAAAGCTTGGCCAGAAGCAGCGTGTTGGATGGGTTGGCCAAAGCAGCAGCCCCGCCGGGGAAATCCTTGAACAGGTTTTGAACGAAACCGGCCCGGTTGCCATCCGGTTGCCCACCGATCAGCGCGGAAACACCCGAAGCGTTCTTGGCAATATCCTCAAACCCCTTGATCTTGGCGGCATTGCTGGCGTCGAATGCCTTCTTGTCAGCGGCGGCCTTCTTGGCTTCTTCCTCTTTGCGGGCGGCAGCGATTTCCTGACCTTTACCCGCAAGTTCCGTGGCCTTTCCAACCAGCTCCTTGGTCAGATCCGTCGCCGTGTCGATGGCCTTGTCCCGACCGGCGGCGACCGATTGCGTTTCAAGCGCCAGTTGCGCCTGCAACTCCTTCAGGCCCGTCAGATCAGTTCCCGCCCTTGCAAGATCAGGCGCAGCCTTGAGGATTTCGGCCAGTTGCGACGTGGGCACAGCCTGGCCGGTGCCAATGTCGCCCCCTGCAATGGTCAGCGTGTTCGAAGGCTGGTTGTTCGGCAGGTCTGACGGCGCACGTGTACCAAAGATGGCGTCACTGTCAGCAGGCAGGACCGGCGCGTCGCCAACCGGTGGCGGTGTCGGGCTGTCCTGCCAGTTCCAGAAGCGGCGATGGTCGATCATCTCGCAGGAATTGCAGCGGCCCAGTACAGCCTCGCCCAACAGGCCCCTGGTCGGCAGCGAGATCGTGCGGCGCGGTGGTCGGAAGTCTTCGCGATGGAAGGCCAGAAGACTGTCCTGAATGTCACCGGTCCGCATCTCCATCCGGTCGGCCAAATCGGGCGGGATCGAGAAGGGCATGATCATGGCATTGCCATAGAACCCCAACACCTTGTTCTGGACGGTGCTGAGCAGCGATATCTCGCTTGAGGCATCGTCCAGCCCGCCTTCCGGTACCCCTATGGTGAAACGCTCCAGCAGAATCGCACGTTCTTCGTCCGTCATGCTGGCCCAAATCACGCGGGAATAGCGAACGGTGTTGGCCACAATATGCTGGTACATTTCTTCGATGCGGCGCAGATCCCGGCGTGACAGAACGTCCGGCACTTCCTGCACCGAATAGGGCAGGGTGGCAGGCAGCGCCTGGAACGTATTGTCATCAACAACGGTCTGGGCGTTTTCGTTCATACGCGCCTCAAACTCGCTGACCATGGGCGGACCCACCAGATCGTCAAAGTCCGAGCCCGAGATCGTGGTGCGAAGGCTGCGGTTGATATTGCGGGTGGCCCGATCCAGATCGTCGGCATCTTCCAGATTGGCCAGATGCTCCCAGATGTTGAAAATGTTGATGGGATCAGGACCGGTGTAGAACGAGTAGGCAAACGAACCCGTCCGCCTGCGCAGCTCGACACGGGCGATATCCGACCGCTCGACCGAACGGGGCAAAGCCACAGAGCCGGTATAGGTCCGGCGCTTGGTCGGATCACGCCGGGCATCAGCCAGCCGGACAAGCAGGTTCTCGCGTGTTTCCGCTGGCAGGTCATGCAGGTTGTCGATGTCGATCGGCGATCCGGTCAGCGGCACAGGTCCGACCCGGTCGCCATCCTGCGTGAAGATCACGACAGAAATGTCATCATTGGGCATGAACGTGCCCTGCGCCTCGAAACTGACGATGTCCTGTGCGACGCCGGGCGCGTTCTGCGGTGTTGCATCCTTGTCCGCATAAAACTCTTCCAGCAGCTTCAGTGCGCTGCGGAATCTGCGGCGGTTTCGGAACACGCGCCGGAACACTTCGGCATGGCGCAGGATGACCTTGTACCGGCTCAGCAATCCGGACCGGGTGACATTGCCCGGCAACTGATCGCCTTGCCCCAGACGGCGGAAGCGGATGAGTTGCATGGGCACAAAGACCACCAGCTGCACGCCCTCGATACGCGTTTCCAGGGAAAAGTCCCGCAGGACTTCGAACCATTGCATGGTCATTGCGTGGCAATGATTGCGGTTGGCCACGAATTTCGTTGTTGCCGTCCGCCGATCCGTCGCAGTTGCAGTGCGCACACTGGTCCGTGCAGAATTGCGCTTGACCGAAGCCGCCCGTTCAAGCGCGGCAGAGAATGTCTCATGGGTGTCGGACAGAAAATCGCGCGATGTGTTCTGCGTGTTGGACGAATTGCCGGAAGAATTAGAACTGGACCGTGCGCCGCTGAAGCCCACGCCGCCGACGATGGCCCCGATGCCTCCGAACAGGCCGCCACCAACGCCACCTGCGCCTCCGAAGCTCTTTGAAAAAGCGCGGGTCGAAAACGAAGACGTGCCCTGAATTACCTCATCCAGCGCGCTTTCAAACGTACTGTCAAAGGACGTGTCGCGGGCTTCCTCGAATTCCTGTTGCTCTTCAAATGTCAGGCTCTCTCGTTCACGTACGCTCAGCGTTTCGCGCTGTTCCGACACGACAATCCGCTGCTCTTCTCCCGGGGCAAGCGGCAGGGAATAGACCAGCCGACCCAAAGACATGCCAGCGTGGACAGCCGTCGACCGCATCTTGGCAATATACCCAAGCGCAAGGCTCGACGCCTTGGGCACATCCTGAGGCCGCTCTTCAAGATCTTCAAAGAAGTCTTCAATATCAATGGGTTCATCAATCGGAATCCTGTCCCGAAAATCCCAATCACCCCCGTCATTGTTGAACGCGGCCAGAAGCGTTTCGGCGGACAGATTGGCCTGAGCAAAGGTTGTACCCGGAATAGTCGTCACAAAACGGCCACCGCCTATGGGGCGTGTTCGAACGATATTCTTGGGCCCGACGAGCGGATCAATCAGCCGGTAAAGAACCGAATAGCGCCGCCGTGAAACCGTGCCGCCTTCGGTTCGGTACTCCGACGCGCAATCGCCCTCGCCCAGCACGATAGGGGCCTGCGTACCGGTGAAATCGGATATGTTTTCTTCAGCATCCTCGGGATCCACCGGCAAGATATCGGCCAGCTCGCCGACGATCGAACGCTGCAAAGGGAGGAGCGTGCGATCCAGCACCACAAGGCCCATTTCGCCGTCCAGCGCGTCAACGCGCGGCACGGCTTCTGTCAGGGTGGTGTTTTGACCCCTGATCCGCAACCGCAGGCCGTTCTGTGGCAGGCGAAGATTGGGCAGATCAAGCGAGAAGAGCCCGCGCGCGTCCGTGACGGCGGCTTTGACAGCCCACGAGAAATCCGCGTTGTCGATCCCTTCATTGGCGGTAAAGGTGGGGCGCAGGACCTCGACGATCACACGTTCGGTAGGGGTCCCGTCAGGGTTGATCAGTTCCCCCCGCAGTTTCGGAGCGAGGGTGGGAACGACCGCCCCCAGAAAGCCTCCGGCCAGATCTTCGCGAATGGTTGCAAGCTGGCGAAAAACTGCGCCTGTCGACTGAACACGCCTGTCAACCAGATCGTTGATCACTTCCGCAGAAAGCTCAACTCCAACACCGCGGCGCAATGCCTTGAGCTTTTCCGCCTCAACCCGCTTCTGATCCTCAACGCTGTGCGCACCAGCCGCGACAGTGCCGGAAATTTCCGCTGATATCGATGGGTTTGGCCGAAGATTTGGTATGGACAGCGTTATGCGCGGGGGCTCACTGCTGGAGTCGGACATGAACGTCACCTCTCGAGAAAGAGCTGAAAAAAACGAGATGTCAGAAAAAGAAGTCAAATCATTAAAGGTGACCCAAGGTAACATGTTTGGGGGATTCGCGGAAGCAACGCAGGGTTGTGCCTACCGCCACGCGCGGCAAAGCGCTCAGGACAAGCACCGTGTCTCTTGCTGCTGACGGTATCCAGAATTGGTCAGAGCTGGACGAATAACCTGCCCGGAAACATCGGCATCCAAATCGCCTTTGGTCTAGTTTCGTGACTGCTGAGACGAATAGAAATACGCAATGGCCTGCGTTCGGTTTTTGACACTCAGCTTTTCGTAGATGTTGGACAGGTGAAACTTGACCGTGTTTGTCGAGATCTGAAGTTCCTTCGATAGATCCCGGTTTGACATTCCCTGCGCCAGCGCCTCCAGAATTGCGCGCTCCTTACGCGACAGGCTCTGGATCGGGTCCTGTTGCATTTTACGGATATCGATGAACGGGAACACCATCTTACCCGCTGCAACTTTGGCGCAGGTTTCCAGCAGACCCTCAACCTCGCCCGTGCGGGCGGCAAATCCAGCCGCACCCGCCTGCATCGCCAATCGCGGGACATCGCCGCCAGTGTCGCCATAAACGACAAAGCGCGGGGCGTTGGGCTGATCGCGCAGAACCTCAATCAGTTTGGCGGCCCCCAAAACCGGAAGTGTCCAGTCGACGACACCAACCTGAACGGGAACCCGCATCACCGTTCCCAGAAACCCTTCGGCCGTTGCTGACGTGGCCATCAGCGAGAATCGGGGGTCCCGCTCGAATATTTCGGACATGGCCGACAGAACCAGCGGGTTGCCGTCCGCCAGCATGATGTCGATGGGTTTGTTCGGTGTCTCAACCATATGATTTTGCCCCGATTCCGGAAAAACCTACCCATAAGGATAGGTCATTTCTTTGTATACCTTCGTATTTTTACCAAAACGGGTAGGTATTGCCCCGTCCTATTGGCCATCCAAAAGCAGTAGTAAGTTACGTTGCGTCATAAGGCAAGCTCGCGTTTCCTGCTCGGTAACTTGACACAACGGGCCGCTATGCCCGGCCAACAGCCGAGGATGCCAGACCATGACTTTTCAGATTTTCCCTCCGCTCGAAATCCCTCAGACCCTCGCAGCGGGGCCGGGGCCGGGCAACACGGATGCGCGCGTCCTCAAGGCCTTTGCCGATGCAGGCGTTGCCGATCACATGCAGGGGGACGTCCTTAGGGGGATGGTCGAATGCAAGCACATGCTGCGGAAAATCTGGGGCACCCAAAACGTCTATACCTTTGCTGTTGCCGGCACCGGTTGGAGCGCCCTGGACACCATGTTTTCGGCTGTCATGCCTAGCGATAAGGTCGTTGCTTTTGCCAACGGGACATTCTCGGGGATTGACGCGCTGACCCTGCGGATCAAGGCGGCGACGCCCGAAGAACATGCAGCCAACCCGATGGCACCTCAGGCCGCCAGCGTCACCGTGATCGAGGTTCCGCACGGCCAGCCGGTCACCGGTGATCTGGTCGAAGCGACGCTGGCGCAGCACAAACCGAAATGGGCTTTCATGGCGCATTGGGAAACCGGATCGGGCCGCATCAATGACCTGCGCGGATTTTCCGACGCGTGCGAACGTCATGGCGCGATGGGTCTGATCGATGCGGTGTCGTCTCTGGGCGTCGATGACTTCTCGATAGACGATTTTCCGGGTATCGCCGGATGGGCGTCCTGCCCGCAGAAAGGTCTGTGCTGCTTGCCGCTGACCTATGCCCCTGTCAGCTTTACCGACGGCTATATCACCTCACTGAAAACCACCGGTGCCTATACCTATGTGCACAATCCCATCTTTGAGGCCCGCCATTGGGGCATTGTCGATGGGCAGGATGTTGAAAAGGGCACCTATCACCGCACCCATTCGGGCTACGCCGTTGCGGCCTTCCATGAATCCCTGCGCCTGACCCTTCAGGAAGGTCTGGCCAAGCGGTCCGCGTCGTACAAGACGCACGAGAAGGTTCTGCGGGACGCCGTCACCGAAATGGGCTGCGAGGTCACCTCCGACATGCCCAGCCTGATCGTGCTGAACCTGCCCCCGGAACTGGCTGGCCGCGAGATGGAGCTGGTCCAGAACTGCCGCGCGCGCGGGTTTGGCATCTGGCCGACGCTCAGCGCACCCGTGCAGGTGCGCATCGGCATCCTCAACCAATTGAACCGCGACGCCGTCAGCCGGATTGTGCGCCTGTTCGCCGAAGCCATCCGAGAGCTGGGCGGAACGGTCGACCAAGACGCAATCGAAGACCTGCTGGAAAGCCGTTACGGCACCTCAATCGCTGCATAAACAGGAGCGGATCAGATGGATATTCACGAATACCAGGCAAAGGAAATTCTTTCGAATTTCGGTGTCGCCATACCATCCGGCGCACTGGCCTACAGTCCGGAACAAGCGGCCTATCGGGCGCGTGAGCTGGGCGGTGACAAATGGATCGTCAAGGCGCAGGTCCATGCAGGCGGTCGCGGCAAGGCCGGAGGGGTCAAGCTGTGCAACACCGAAAACGAAATCTATCAGGCCTGCGATGACCTGTTTGGCCGCAAGCTGGTCACGCATCAGACCGGCCCCGAAGGCAAAGGCATCTATCGCGTCTATGTCGAAGCCGCCGTGCCGATTGATCGCGAGATCTATCTGGGTTTTGTCCTCGACCGGTCCAGCCAAAGGGTGATGATCGTGGCCTCGTCCGAGGGCGGGATGGAGATCGAGGATATCTCGGCTGACCGCCCGGAAAGCATCGTCCGCTCCATCGTGGAACCGGCGGTTGGGCTTCAGGAATTTCAGGCGCGCGAGATCGCATTCAATCTGGGGCTTGAACCCAGGCTGATCCAGCAAATGGTGCGTACATTGCAAGGCTGCTACGCCGCCTTTAGCGAGCTGGACGCGACAATGGTCGAGATCAACCCGTTGGTCATCACGGGTGACGACCGGGTGCTGGCGCTTGACGCCAAGATGAGCTTTGACGACAACGCCCTGTTCCGCCATCCGCAAATCTCTGAACTGCGTGACAAAAGCCAGGAAGACCCGCGCGAAAGCCGCGCGGCCGACCGCGGATTGTCCTATGTCGGGCTGGACGGAAACATCGGCTGCATCGTCAACGGCGCTGGTCTGGCGATGGCCACGATGGACACGATCAAGCTGGCTGGTGGCGAACCTGCAAATTTCCTCGACATCGGCGGCGGGGCCTCGCCCGAACGTGTGGCCAAGGCGTTTCGTCTGGTCCTGTCGGACGACAATGTTCAGGCCATTCTGGTCAACATCTTCGCCGGTATCAACCGCTGCGACTGGGTGGCCGAAGGCGTTGTTCAGGCCCTGCGGGAACTTGACATCGACCTGCCCGTCGTTGTGCGGCTGGCTGGAACGAATGTCGAAGAGGGTCAGAAGATTCTGGCCAAGTCCGGCCTGCCGATCATTCGCGCCTCAACGCTGATGGAGGCGGCAGAACGCGCTGTTGGCGCATGGAAAAACGACCTTACTCAAGGCACCAAGATGAGGGCTGTGAAATGAGCATTCTTCTCGACCGTGACTCGCGCGTCATCGTGCAGGGCATCACCGGCCGCATGGCCCGGTTCCATACCAAGGACATGTTGAACTATGGCACCAATGTCGTGGGCGGTGTCGTACCCGGAAAAGGTGGCGAAACCGTCGAAGGTGTTCCGGTCTTTGACACCGTCAAACAGGCTGTCGAGGCGACCGGCGCGGATGCCAGCCTTGTTTTCGTACCCCCGCCATTTGCGGCGGATTCAATCATGGAAGCCGCAGATGCCGGTATCCGCTACTGCGTCTGTATCACCGACGGGATTCCGGCGCAGGACATGATCCGGGTGAAGCGGTACATGTACCGCTACCCGAAAGAGAAACGCATGGTGCTGACCGGGCCGAACTGTGCCGGTACGATCTCGCCCGGAAAGGCGCTGCTGGGCATCATGCCGGGCCACATCTATCTGCCCGGTCATGTCGGCATCATCGGTCGCTCGGGCACGCTGGGCTACGAGGCCGCGGCGCAGCTGAAAGAACGCGGCATCGGTGTCTCGACCAGTGTCGGCATTGGTGGCGACCCGATCAACGGGTCATCCTTCAAGGACATCCTGCAGCGGTTCGAAGAGGACGAGGACACCCATGTCATCGCCATGATCGGCGAGATCGGCGGCCCACAGGAAGCTGAGGCTGCCGAATACATCCGCGACCACATCACCAAGCCGGTGATTGCCTATGTCGCGGGTCTGACCGCTCCGAAGGGCCGCACCATGGGCCACGCGGGTGCGATCATCTCGGCCTTTGGCGAAAGCGCCAGCGAAAAGGTCGAGATCCTGTCTGCCGCCGGGGTGACCGTTGCCGAAAACCCCGCGGTGATCGGTGAAACAATTGCCCGTGTGATGGAGGCCGCGTGATGGTCAAACCCTCGGTTCTTGTGACCCGTCGCTGGCCTGCCGCCGTCGAGGCGCAGCTGGCCGAGACCTATAACGCCGTTCTGAACACCGGGGACAAACCCATGTCCCCGGCCGAAATCCGGCAAGCCTTGAAAACTTATGACGCGGTGCTGCCAACTGTAACGGACACACTGAGCGCCGAGGCAATGGACGTCCCTGGTGCGCAGACCAAGATCCTGGCCAATTACGGTGTCGGATACAGCCACATCTGCGAACCGTCGGCGCGTGAGCTGGGCATGACCGTGACCAACACGCCCGATGTTTTGTCCGAATGCACCGCTGATATCGCCATGACCCTGCTGCTGATGGTGGCCCGGCGCGCGGGCGAGGGTGAGCGCGAGCTTCGGTCCGGCAACTGGACCGGATGGCGGCCCACGCATCTGGTTGGAACCAAGGTCAGCGGCAAAACGCTGGGCATCATCGGCTATGGCCGCATCGGGCAAGAGATGGCCCGGCGTGCGCATCATGGCTTTGGCATGGACATCCTCGTCTACAACCGCAGTCAGATAGCGCCGGATGTGCTGGCCAGGTGCAATGCAACGCAGGTGGCCTCGATTGACGACTTGCTGCCGCAATGCGACTTCGTCTCGCTGCATTGCCCCGGCGGGGCTGAAAACCGCCATCTGATCAACGCGCGCAGACTGGGCCTGATGAAGCCCGACGCCTTTCTGATCAACACCGCGCGCGGTGAGGTGATCGACGAATGGGCGCTGATACAGGCCCTGATGTTCGAGATGATCGGCGGGGCCGCGCTGGACGTGTTCGATGGTGAACCCCGTATCAGCCCGGACCTGCTGCAATGCGACAACCTCGTGATGCTGCCACATCTGGGCAGCGCCACCCGTGAAGCGCGCGAGGCGATGGGGTTTCGGGTTCTCGATAACCTGAATGATTTCTTTGAAGGCCGCGAACCCCGGGACCGCGTGATCTGATGCAAGCGCTGGCCCCGAATATGCAGCCCACTCCCAACCCCTCGAGCTATGCCGAAGGGTTGCGCTCGGAATTGCGGGCGTTGTGGCGGAACATATTGCTGAAACGGGCGCCACATGTGGCGGCATGGGCCGAGGCCACGCCGCTGAAAGCCATTCCCACGGGACCCGAAGCAACGCCGTATTTGCAGGCCCTTTCGATCTGGTTCCAATTGTTGTGCATCATCGATGAAAACGCCGAGGTTCGGGACCGTCGATTGACCGAAACCCAAAACGGCGCAGAAGCGGTAGAAGGCGGTTTTGCCGAAGCCCTGACGGACTTGTCCCTGACCTATAACCAGGTTGAAAAGCTGACCGCTAACCTGTGTACCGGTCCCACGCTGACCGCGCATCCGACCGAAGCCAAGCGGGTTACGGTTCTGGAAATTCACCGGCGTATCTACCGCAACCTCGTCAGTCTTGAAACGCAACGCTGGACCCCGACAGAACACGCCGAATTGCTGAATGGTCTGGAAGGAGAGATTGATCTCCTATGGCTGACCGGCGAACTCCGCCTGTCGCGCCCAAGCCTGCACGACGAGATCGAATGGGGGTTGCAGTTCTTCCGCGATGCAATCTTTGACGCCGTCCCGCAGGTTATGGGCCGCTTCGATCAGGCCTGCCTGCAAGTGCTGGGCCGTACGCTGAGCGATACACCCGATATCCGCTTTCACAGCTGGATCGGCGGCGACCGGGATGGCAACCCAAATGTCACGACCGAGATGACCGCATTGGCGCTGAAACGCGGACACGAAACAGTTCTGGAGCTTTATCGCCAGGCACTCGAACGTGCTGCGGGCAGGTTGAGCATCAGCGCGCTGATATTGCCTTTACCTGAACCTGTCAGGACGCAAGTACAAGCGATAGTCGACCGGGCTCCGGTCGCCGGACGCAATCGGAATGAACCGTTCCGGCAAGCACTCAATGCCATTCGCTATCGGCTGACAAACAGCGGCTATGATCACATCTCGCAATTCGTGGGCGATCTCGACACGCTTGATACCGCTTTATGTGCGGTCAACGCGGATATTCTGGCGCGGCAGCACATCCGTCCGCTGCGCCGGGCCGCTTCGGTTTTCGGGTTCCGGACCACAACGCTGGACATCCGCCAGAATTCGACCGTCACAACCGACGTTCTGGCCGAAATCTGGTCGCATAGCGGAAAGGTGCCGGTTTACGGCACAGCCGAATGGTCTGCCCGCTTGCGAACCGAACTGGCCGATCAGAACCTGCCTTATCAAGACCGCGATGCGTTAAGCGATCAGGCGCGGGAACTGCTTGCTCTTCTGGCTCTGGTCCATGGTGTGCGATCGGGACCGGACCCCAAGGCAATAGGGCCCTTCATCCTGTCCATGACCCGTTCGGCCGACGACATTCTCGGCATCTACCTATTGGCCCGCTATGCCGGGTTTGGCTCCGAAACTCTGGATCTTTCGGTAGTCCCATTGTTCGAGACAATTGCCGATTTGCGAAATGCCCCATCGATCCTGCTGGACGTTCTGGCTGTCCCGCTTGCCCGTCGCAGCCTCAAAACCGACGGTCGGGTAATCGAGGTGATGCTGGGATATTCGGACAGCGGCAAGGACGGGGGCTATTTCTGCTCAACATGGGAGTTGGAGCGCGCCCAACGCCGGATCGTCTCGGCGCTGGCCTCGCAAGGTTTCAATGCCACGTTTTTCCATGGTCGCGGCGGCTCGGTCAGCCGGGGTGGTGCACCGACCGGGCGTGCCATTGCCGCGCAGCCCAGCGGAACAGTTGCCGGGCGGCTGCGCGTGACCGAACAGGGCGAGGTGGTTTCGGCCAAATATGCCAACCGGGGCACGGCTGCGGCGCATCTGGAGTTGTTGCTGTCAAGCACGATGCGCCATACGGCGACCCCTGACGAGGCGCCTTCACGGCCTGAATTTGATGACGCATTGGATGCTTTGTCAGAGTTGTCACAGACAGCCTATGTCTCGCTTTTGCAGATGCCGGGTTTTCTGGACTATTTCCAGCAGGCGAGCCCCGTCCAAGAACTTGCCCGCCTGAAAATGGGGTCCCGCCCGACCCGCCGGTTTGGCGCGGCCAGTCTGGATGACCTGCGGGCCATTCCGTGGGTCTTTGCGTGGTCGCAGAACCGCCACCTGATCACCGGCTGGTACGGGTTCGGCACCGCCATGGCCAGTTTTCGCAAGTTTCGCGGCGCGCGCGGTGATGACGTGTTGCACGACATGTTTCGACACTCCCGCCTGTTCCGCCTTGCCGTCGATGAGATGGAAAAATCGCTCTATCAGACGGATATGGAAATCGCAGCGCAGTATGGTGAATTGGTCTCTGATATCGAGATCCGCCAACGTGTATCGCAGGTGATCAAGGCGGAATACGATCGTGCCTGCAAAGCGATCCGGTTTCTGACCGGTGGCCAGGTCATCGGCCATCGCTTTCCCCGCCTTTGCGAGAGGTTTGACCGCAAACAGGCCGAATTGGCCCGCATTCATGCCCTTCAGGTCGAACTGCTGCAACACGCCCGCAACGAACCGCAGGCAGGGTCAGTTCCCGTGCCCCTGCTGCAATCCATGAACGCCATTTCCGCTGGTCTTGGCTGGACCGGCTAACCATTTTCAGGAGACCAAAACTGTGAACGCCCCGCATCGAACAGATGGATTTTTCACCCAGTCCTTGTCGGACCGCGATCCTGAGCTTTTTGGCTCGATCCGGTCTGAGCTGGGTCGTCAGCGCGACGAGATCGAGC
>NZ_JBQFLR010000027.1:0-32157 GCF_056531345.1 Ruegeria sp. N7
AAATTCGTCCGTCCGTTTCAGTCCCATAGTTCGTCTCCTTTGCTGCAATAAATGCTATCAAAGGAGCGGCAGCAAACCGCGACACGTCCAACCCTTTTTGGCTAGACCTGATAGCTGTCCAAGTTGCTCAAGTACCTGGCGTAACGCTAAGGAGTTTCCTTGAAGACCTTCGCAGAGGCAGAGAGGACAGCCCGAACATTTTGTCGTCAATCTGGTCTCGCCTCGCGGAAAGAGAGCAGGTCCTTCTACGAACTATGGCCGAAGCCGTACGGCCAGAAACAAAGGATACTTTAGAGGAATACGTTTCCACAAAACTTCGATATGCAAAATTCGACAAAGCACTAAAATCGCTAATCCGACTGAATCTTGTGGTAGTCAAGCCAGAACTGGATTCCCCTGACCTCTATGATCTACACCCTCTGGTGCGTCAGTTTGTAAAGCAGAACTTTAGCAGGGCGGAGCGCCTCGACTTTATCCAGATTGTAATTGGCCAGTACAAGGTTCTTGTGAAGCGCTTTGAAAAAGTGCTCGGCTCCGAACTTCCTCTTCCGATGCTTGGACGCTGGACGCAAAAAGCAGAACTAGAGATTGCAGCCGGAAATTACAGGGACGCCGCTGAAACTCTTGAAGTCGCCAAAGACGCGCTGGTTGGAGGCGGACACTCAGAGGAATTCGTGCGGGTGACTCGGCTCTTCCTCGAAGCCGTCGATTGGAACACTGCACCGACGGAAATTGATGGCTTTGACAAGATTGTTCAGCAATTTGTGGAGTGCCTTGACGATCTCGGCGACACGAAAGGCGCTGATCTGATCTTGGAGCGGTTTGCTAGAACTATTCCGGAAAAAACCGCTCGCTACATACACTTTGCCGATATGCGGTGTTATTCCTTCTGGAAGAGAGGTGATTTCAAGTCGGCGCTTGAATGGGGTGAAATCGGAAAGGACTTAAAAACTCAATCAAACGTCGACACTGTATATGATTGCGAACATAATTTGGCGCTTACAAGACGAGATTCAGGTGACCATGAAACTGCGCTGAAGCACTTTGTAAACGGTGAGACGTTGGAGAGCTTCCTTGATCCCGGCTCCCAAGTATGTGTCGACAACGGTCCGCAGCAAGGGAACGTCGGTAGATGCTTTCATTTAATGGGCAACGTCGAAGGTGCACTTGTTTGCTACAAAAAGTCGATCAGAGCTCTTGAAAGTGGTAGCGATCACTACCGTTTGTCAAACTTTGCATACGCTAGAGTTTGGATAGCTGAGGCTTTATTTGAAAAAGCGGAATATCAGACAGCTTTGGCGTTTGCTGTCAGCGCCGAGGCTATCTTGGCCAAGATATCACCAAGTAGGGCCGAGGAAGCAGCCGCACTTAAACAGAGGATTTTGTCAGCCATACCACTCAATGGGAAATTACCCGACGTCTCTACCGCTGATCGCCAAGTGCGAAGGTGGGTTCAAGCCTAGCGGCAATAGGAATCTTTCGTTGATACACCAACTTGAATAAGATCAAGTCTATAAACTCTGACTGCGTAAAGCTGCCGTTTGTGGCGCTCAGTGCTGCTACCGCAGCGAACGGCAGCTTGGCGGCCTCCACGACATCGGTTGTTTCGAGCCCACAGCTGCCGTCGACCGAGCTTTGGTCTTTCGCATGTGCGGCACGTAGCCTACCGCACATTCCGGACGTTTAGAACTAGGCGGCAAATGGTAGGTGAGCGGGACTTAGCTGCCAATAGCGTTCACCGACGCAGTGTCCGCACCCAGACAATTAGGGAACATTCAAGTTCGCGACCCAGGGCTGTGTATGTCTATCTCAGCAAGTGCAGTACTTGTACGCCTAAAAATAGAAAGCGGACGTTAAGAGTTGAACTTTAGGAAAGTGTCCGCGTCCGCTTATGCATGCTTCGCGAGGTTGGTATGGTGTTAAATCCCTGCGCTAGATGCTCCACAGATCATTGACCAATGGTCGCTCCCAGATCACTGTCAGTCATGACTCATGAGTCATGAGTTGGGCAAAGCGCAAGTTGCGACTAGACTCCACCGACCAAACAGCTTGAGCTTGCGCGATTGGCGCACTCATCCATCGGTTGCAAGTGTTTTGGGCATTTTGCTTGGCATGCAGGCAAGACGGAGGGACTGTCAGGCATCTGCACTTATCAAGTCGCTTGCCTTTTCGCCTATCATAATTGCTGGCGCATTAGTGTTGCCACTGACGATATCCGGCATAATGGAGCAATCAGCTACCCTTAGGTTCTTTATTCCATGTACATTTAGATTTGCGTCGACAACAGACATGTCATTGCTTCCCATCGCGCAGGTTCCGGTCGGGTGATAGATTGAAGCCGTATTTGATCTGGCCCAATCCAGCGTGCCTTCGTAATCGTCGCAACTCAGCTCTGCCGTTGGTCGAAATTCCTCGGAAATTTTTGAAGCCAAGGGGGCATGTTTGGCAATCCCGCGCGCGATATTCACGCCGTCGACGATCGTTCTGCAATCCGTTTCCGTGGATAGATAGTTTGGGATGATTTTGACGTGTTTGGACGGATCGGGACCGTTCAACCGCAATTCCCCACGGCTTTCCGGGCGCAGTTGGCAAACCGACATCGTGAACGCTGAAAACGGATGCACTCCCTCGCCGGGACTGTCAGCGGACCAGGGTTGTACATGAAACTGAATGTCGGGGGTTTCAACCTCGGGGCGGGTTTTCATGAAACCGGTCGCAAGACTGGCGGCCATGGTCATCGGGCCTGCGCGGAACAGCGCGTATTTCAAGGCAATTCGCGCCTGATTGAACAGGCTGCGGACTTCGTCATTCAAAGTCGGCTCGTTACATTTAAACACAAGCCGCGCCTGTAAGTGATCCTGCAAACCCTTGCCGACACCCGGCAGGGCGTGCAGCGGTTCGATACCGTTTTCCTTTAGATGATCCGGGTCTCCGATACCCGACAACATCAGAATTTGGGGGGAATTGATCGCCCCACCGGACAGAATGATCTCGCGCCGGACCTTTAGAGTTTGTTCAGCACCCGAACGATCCCGATAAACCAGTCCGGTTGCCTTTTTCCCTTCTAAAACCACCCGCGCTACCAAGGCATTGGTAATGATGTTGAGGTTCTGACGACCCCGGATAGGTTTTAGATACGCCACGGCTGCGCTGCAGCGTCGACCATTGCGGGTGGTCAACTGAAAGTACCCTACGCCCTCTTGTTCAGCCCCGTTGTAGTCTGGATTGAACGGATAACCTGCGGCCTGCGCTGCAGCGACCCATGCGTCGCAGATGGGACGTTGGATGCGCATGTTGGACACAGACAAAGGTCCACCGACACCGTGGAACTCATCCTCGCCGCGCTCTTGATCCTCGCAGCGTTTGAACAGTGGCAACACGTCCTCCCAGCCCCAACCTTCGTTGCCCATCTGACGCCAACGGTCGTAATCCTCTTTCTGGCCGCGCACATATAGCAGCCCATTCAAAGAGGACGACCCACCCAGCACCTTACCGCGTGGCCAATCGATGGATCGACCGTTCAGGCCGGGATCGGGTTCGGTCCGATAACACCAGTCGACCGATGGATTGTGCATTGTTTTGAAATAGCCGACGGGGATGTGAATCCAGGGGTTTGTATCGCGGCCACCAGCCTCAAGCAGCGCAACCGTCGTATTGGGATCAGCGCTTAGCCGATTGGCAATGACACAGCCCGAAGATCCCGCGCCAACAACCGCATAATCCACCTCCATGACTGCCTCCTCCGAAAGTTGCTGAAAAAAACTCTATGCAAGTTGATCGAATTATACTAGCCTTTTTTGATACAAAACGTCTCAATAATTGCGATCAGGGAGGTAAGCAATGGAGATTGGTCGGAAACTAAGTGGTATTTCGCGTCGGGATTTCTTCCGAGTTGCGGGCCGTTACGGCATGAGCTCGACCTTATTGGCGGCAGGCGGGTTCGGTGGCGCAATGAGCCTGGCGAATCTGGCACAGGCTGCCGAATCAACTTACGAGAAACGCTTTTCGAAAGAACCGAAGCACACGCTGAAATTCGGCGCGTCGGGGTTTAACACCCGCAACCTGCTGATCGAACGCGCGGGCGCAATCGAGTTCGCGCGGGATCTGGAAGAGCGCACCGACGGCGAGATTCGGATCGAATTCATCGGTGACAACCAGATCTGCGGTCAGTTGAGCTGTGTTGAGAAGACTCAGCAGGGTATCGTCGACATCTATGCGGCATCGACCCAGAACTCTGCCGGCGGCGCGCCCTATCTGAACGTGCTGGATTATGCGTATATGTTCCCCAGCCGCGCGGCGCAGTATCATTTCTTCTACAGTCCTGCGAGCCAGCGCATCCTGCGTGATCCGCTGGAGAAACGGCACGGGCTGAAGTTCCTGTTCACTCATTGCGAATTGCGCGGTCTGCAAATGGGATCGACCTTTTCAGACAAACCAACCGTCACCAAACTGGAAGAACTGTTTGGCACCAAAAACCGCGTGACAGGCACGCAGTTGGGCCGGATTGCGATGCAGTTATTGAACCTGAACCCGGTGCCGGTGGCATGGGAAGAGACTCTGGACGCGCTCAAGACTGGCCTGATTGACGGGGCCGAAACATGGGCCTCGGCCGTTGCCTATGCCAACATGGCGCCGGTGGTCTCGCAGTCGGTGAACCTGAAATTCTTCTGCGGAACCGAACATACTTCAATGTCCGCAAAGGTGTTTGATGGGCTGAGCGGCGAGTTACAGGATGCTGTGATGGAATCTTCGTACTTTACGCAGGCGCTGATACAGGGCGCGAATGAGGCGGCGCTGTTGAACACCGTGGGCTTCTCGGACCCGCAACTGCCTGACACGATCTTTGCCGAAAACGGCGTGCGCCCGGCATTTCTGGCGGATGATCAGATCAAACTGGCCGAGGAAATGTGCGCCCCGAACTACAACCCTGAGCCCTGGGCGCAATGGCGTGAACGCCTGAACAAATGGGCAGGTGGCATCGATACTTATCAGGAGATCTATGACATCGCGCGCGAGATTCCGGCCAATACACTGCCGGAGAATGTCGAGCCGCGCCGTTGGTGGAAAGGCCAGGCCTGATAGACTTACCGAACCGGCCCCGCTGGGCCGGTTCAACAAATACCGATTAGGAGGACGGGGTAGATGTCATTTTGGGCAGATATCGGCGCGATATTCAGCGCCTTTCTCAGCCAGGATTCGTTCGAGATTCAATCCGCACTGGAATCCAACGCAACCTGGGTGTTAGGCGCGATTGTCTCGGCCCTGGGCGGGTTCGTCATCATGCTGATCTATCGGGCCGTGCCCTTCATCGAACGGCATCTGGAACGATCGGTGATGGTGTACTCCTACCTTGCCATTGCCTTGATCATCTTTTGGGGCGTGATCGACCGGTTCGTATTCAACGATCAAGAGCCCTGGTCGACTACTATTCCACCGCTGCTGTTCATGGTGATGGCGTGGTTCGGGGCCTCGTACAACGTCCGTCTACGCACACATTTGAGCTTTAGTGAATTCCGCTCTGCCATGCCGCGCGGCGGGCAATTGGCCTGCCTGATCCTTGACGCCGTGCTGTGGTTCATATTCGCAGTGATCGTCATCGTGACCACGTCCAGGCTGGTCGCCCTATCGGCATCGAACTTTCAGATCGTTCTGGGGACCGACAACATCATGCAGTGGTGGTTCCTTCTGGCCGCACCACTGTCGTTCTTTCTGATGGTCGGGCGGGTGTTTCAAAACCTCGCCGACGATCTGCACAACTGGAAAACAGGTGAGCCGCTGATCAAGCAGGCAGTGATCGGAGCAGACTGATGACAGATGGAACCATGGTCACACTGATCTCGCTTGGGGTCACTTTTCTGTTCATGTTGGGCGTGCCGGTCCTGTTGGTGATCGGCTATTGGGTCATAGGCTGTTCATTTGTCCTTGGTCTGACGCTGGACAACATGGGCGCCGAGTTGCTGAACGTGTTCAACAAGGGTTTTGCCCTACTGGCAATGCCCCTGTTCATCCTGACCGGAGACCTTATCAACAAATCGGGCATTGCGCGGCGTCTAAGCGATTTTGCCTATGCCTGTCTGGGCTGGATACGCGGCGGGTTGGCGATGGCCTCGCTTGGCGCCTGCGGGTTATTCGCAGCAATCTCGGGATCCAACTCGGCGACGACAGCCACAATTGGTTCGATGTTACATCCTGAGATGGTGAAAGGCGGCTATGACGAACGATTCAGCGCGGCCACAGCGGCGGCGGGCGGCACGGTGGGCATCATCATTCCTCCGTCGATCATCTTTATCGTCTACGGGTTTCTTATGAACCTGCCGATTTCCGAACTGTTCGTTGCGGGCATCCTTCCTGGCGCACTGATGGTCTTTGGCATGCAGTTCGCGTGCTGGATCATTTGCCGCCTTAATGGTTGGGGGCATCTGATCCCGCTACAGCTGAACCGAGTGTTGAAAACCGCCTTTGGCGCATGGCTTGGGTTCTTCGCCATCGGACTGGTGCTTTGGGGCATCTACACGGGCAAATTCTCTCCGACCGAAGCAGCGGGCGTGACAGTTGGCTTCTGCGTGATCGCAGGATTGGTCAGCTATCCGATCAACCGGATCATGGGCGCGCGGAATGATATATCGCCAACCGAGAAGAGCTATGCCGAGATGTTCGTAGTCGAAGGGTTTACGATCCCTGAGATCCCATCGATCGTTATCCGTTCGGCCCAGATCACCGGAATTCTTGCACCGCTGATCGCGATTTCGGTGGTGATGCAGCAGATCCTGTCATTGCTTGGCGCACAGCAGACCATTGGGGATTTCGTGACCTCAATGGGTGGGTACCATGCGGTGCTGTTCACCTCGATGGTGATCGTCTTCTTCTCGGGCATGGTGCTGGAAAGCCTACCTGTGACGATCATCCTGGCCCCGATCCTTGCCCCGATAGCGGCGTCAGTCGGAATTGATCCGATCCATTTCTCGGTGATCTTCCTTGTTGGGGCATCTATCGGGTTCATCACTCCGCCATATGGCTTAAACCTTTATGTGGCTTCAGGCGTGACCGGCGTGCCCTATTTCCGGCTGCTGCGGTACACTGTGCCCTATCTGGTCGCATTGCTGTCAGTGTGGGTTTTGGTGTCGCTAGTACCCGATCTGGCCTTGATCCTGCTGCCAAATAACTAGACTGTTACGGAATGGCCGCGACGGAAACAAAAGACAAAGAAACTCAGATACCGACCAACTTGCGCCTTCTTCTCATCCTTGAGGAGGTGGCGCGACGCGGGGTCGCCGTCAAACCGTCAGACCTGATCGAGTCACTGGGCCTGGCCAAGCCAACCATCCACCGCCTGTTGCAAACCGCAGAAGCCGAGGGCTTCCTGCAGCGCGATCTGGATGGGCGTTCATACGGCCCTGGACACCGACTGCGATTGCTTTCAGTTAATACGATGTCTTCCGAGCACCTGCGTACGGCGCGTCTGGCGATCTTGCGCAGCGTCGCCGAGCAGGTTGGTGAAACCTGCAATCTCGCCATTCCAGACCGCGAGGGGATGATCTATCTGGACCGGGTGGAAACGAAGTGGCCACTGCGGATTCAGCTTCCGGTTGGTACTCAGGTACCCTTCCATTGTACGGCCAGCGGCAAGATGTACCTGTCCACACTGCGGCAAAAAACGCTGGACGGTTTTCTTTCAGCGGGAAATCTACAACCACAGACGGAGCGCTCGCTGACTGATCCCAAGTCGCTGCGAGCGGAGATCCAACGTATCTCTGAGAATAGTTATTCCACCGATGACGAGGAATTCATGACCGGAATGACTGCCTTAGCTGTACCCGTTCAGGATGGGCAAGGCCGATTGGTAGGCACGCTTTCGGTTCATGCGCCGACACAACGTCATGACGTCAACAGTCTGATGTCGTTTCTGGGAATACTGCAAAAAGGGGCGGATGAGCTTTCGGCTCTTTTGACCGAGTGACTAGTACCGGAGATGACAGTCAAAACGTAAACTATTTTACCAACTGCGAATTCGGCAATCGACCGGTTTGGAGAATTCTGCACCTCAGTGAGTGAGAGTGTGATCAAAGTCCAGTGTGCGCCGTTCGTTCAGCGTTGTAGAGTCAACATTTTGCGCACTGCTGCCATTCCTGGCTGGTGCAGCATCTGCCGCTCTGGGCTCGTTCCAGACCTCGAATGCGGCGCAGCATCCTGTGATATGTTGCCTCGGTCAACGTCGGGTTGTCGTTGTGGGAGGGCATGGCGGATCGGAGGATCAGTCATGGAAACACCAAACTTACCTGCCATTCGTGCGCTTCGTCCCGCCTGGAACAAAGGACGTATTGTTGGTCAAAAGCGCCCCCTGAAGCCAAAACACGTCTGGGCGATCCGGGTTAGGCTCGAACTCGCTGAGAACCATCGCGATCTGGCACTGTTCAATATGGCGATCGACAGCAAGCTCCGCGGTTGCGATCTGGTGAAGATGAAAGTCGTTGATGTTATGGCGACAGGTCAGATCAAGGAACGGGCGTCGGTCCTACAGAGCAAAACACAGAAACCTGTGCGATTTGAGATATCCGAAGGGACTCGCGCCTCGGTCGAGAAGTGGATGGAAGACGAGGTGATGATCGGCTCCGAGTACCTTTGGCCGGGCCGCTTCCATGAGCGGCTGCACATCTCGACCCGTCAGTATGCTCGAATCGTCCGCGACTGGGTCACGTCGATTGGTCTGGAGGCAAGCGCCTATGGCACGCATTCGATGCGTAGAACCAAGGTCACTCAGATCTACAAGAAGACCGGAAACCTTCGCGCGGTTCAGCTCCTTCTGGGCCACACGAAGATGGACAGTACGGTCCGATACTTCGGTGTCGAACTCGAGGATGCCTTGGCCATCGCTGAAGCCATTGAAATCTAGTGCAGTTGGGTCGCCTACGCGGGCGGCCCAAACTGGTCATTCATCGCCTCTGGCCACGCTGCGGTGCAGCTTCAACGAACCGGCCATTCGCTTAATCTGCGAGATCGACGAGTTGTCCGACGTCTGCCTTGCGGGCAAAGTGAGCAGCGAAGTGACGCACATGATCCGCAAAGGTCAGCTTACGCCCGGAATCTGTCCGTTTCGCCAAGTTGCGGCATTGGCGGCACAAGCAGAGGGTTCGGTACCAACTCTTCGTTCAGTAAGAAACTTTGCAATAGATCCTAGGACACTGGGTAACGAAGATCGAAGAACACTGCGTGTAGTATCACGTCCCTTGGGAAATGAGCGCCTTTGAATGAAATTGTTACTGTCTGCCTCGATCAAAGTCCGAAACGCCATTAACACCAAGACTTCCTGGCCAAAAGTTCGCGACAAAGCCCTCATCATTTCCGCATTGACAAACCATTGTGAAACAGATGCACTTTGCTCGGGTCCGCATTCAATTTGACAGCTTTCCCACGTCGGTTTCGTTCAACGCCAGGAAACTTGGCGACGATATTCTCAGCCCCCGGCCTGCTGGCAAAATACAGCAAGGTCACTTCACCTAGGGCTTCGACAAAATCGACAGTGCCGTCCAGAAACCCAGCGGCGGCGTCGGCAACGAAATCCTCAGGTCGTACGCCGATATTGACCTGCAAACCCATTTGTTCGGGCGTGGTCGAAATGGATGAAACGGCTTTTCCGCCCGCATCAAGTGTGACCTCTGTCAAATCCCCGGTTTTGGAAATATTGCCAGACAGCAGATTCATAGAGGGCGATCCGATGAACTGCGCCACAAACTCGTTATCCGGCGTTTCGTACAGTTCCAGTGGCGTACCAACCTGCGCGATGCCTTTGTTGGCAAGAACGACGATCCGGCTGGCCAGCGTCATCGCCTCAACCTGATCGTGGGTCACGTAGATCATTGTGCTTTCGGGCATCGCCTCTTTCAGGCGCGCAATCTCGATCCGGGTTGCAACGCGCAGCGCAGCATCGAGGTTCGAAAGCGGTTCGTCGAACAAATAGACCTTGGGGTCTCGCACGATGGCGCGCCCGATAGCGACGCGCTGGCGTTGCCCTCCGGACAGAGCCTTGGGCAGACGATCCAAGAGCGGATCCAGTTGAAGGGTCTGGGCCGCGCGTTCAACGGCGGCATCGATCTCGGCAGCAGGCATCTTGGCGATCTTCAGTGCAAATGCCATGTTCTCGCGCACGGTCAAATGTGGGTAGAGCGCATAGGACTGAAACACCATGGCAATGCCCCTTTGGGCGGGCGGCACATCATTCATGACCTGCCCTTCGATCTCCAAGGTGCCGCCGGTGATCTTTTCCAGCCCGGCAATCATTCGCAACAAGGTTGATTTTCCGCAACCCGATGGACCGACAAAGACGATCAACTCGCCCTTTGCGATATCCAGATCGATATGTTTCAGAACATCGACCGGACCATAGGATTTCGCGACATCCGTAAGTTTGAGTTCTGACATGGTTTACCCCTTAACCTTAGCCATCAGACAAAACTGTGCGGGGTGCAGCGTAACGCTTCCTGCACCGTCGCTACCGCCGAGTTCCCGCCCGATGACCCGCCAATCACCCAAGGGCAAGTCGACCCGCTGAGCTTCCGTTCCAAGGTTGAAAGCACAAAACACCGCTTCAGACGCATCCTCACGCTGGAAAGTCAGCACAGGTCCAACCTGTTTCATGTTGGACTGCGCACCCGTAGTTAGTGCTGGGTGGACGCGGCGCAAGGCGATTGCGCGGCGATAATGGTGCAGCATCGATTGGTCGTTCGCCTCGAGCCGGTCAACGGCTCTTTCCGTTTGGGCCATACTAACAGGCAACCACGGCTCACCGGTGCTAAAGCCTGAATGTTCGTCCTGCGTCGCCCAAACCATTGGCGTGCGACATCCGTCGCGACCCTTGAACTCGGGCCAGAACTCGATGCCATAGGGGTCTTGCAGTTTCTCGAACGGAACATCTGCCTCGAGCAAGCCCAGTTCCTCTCCCTGATACAAACAGGCAGAGCCGCGCAGACACATCATCAGAACCGCGTGCTGGCGAATGGCCGCATCGTTTAGGTCCCAGCGCGAGGCATGACGTTCAACATCATGGTTCGAGAACGCCCAGCATGGCCATGCGTCGCCTGCCTTTTCCTCGAGCTGATCAAAGACCTGCTTTGCATAAGGCGCGGTCAACGCACGCTTTTCCAGAAACTCGAAGGCATAGCACATATGCATTCGTTGATCGCCCGAGGTGTACTGACCAATGATTTCCAGCCCGCGCTGTGCATCACCGACTTCACCCAAACAGGCACGGCCTTCATATTCGTCGGTCAGCGCGCGCAACCTTTCGAGGAAGGCGATATTCTCGGGCTGACTTTTGGAATAAAGGTGATCCTGGTGGTTATAGGGGTTCACCGCAGGCGCAATTGATGCATTACGTTCTTCGACCGGAAGGGCCGGATTGTCCCGCAAATGTTTGTCGTGGAAATAAAAGTTGATCGTGTCCAGGCGAAAACCATCCACGCCCATGTCCAGCCAGAACCGAGCCACATCCAGCAGTGCGTTTTGTACTTCGTTACAGTGAAAGTTCAGGTCTGGCTGCGAACTCAGAAAGTTATGCAGAAAATATTGCAGGCGACGAGGCTCCCACTGCCACGCTGAACCGCCAAAGATAGACAACCAGTTATTGGGCGGTGTGCCGTCCGGTTTAGGGTCGGCCCAAACATACCAGTCGGATTTCGGGTTGTCCCAATCGGCGCGGCTCTCACCGAACCAAGGGTGCTGATCAGATGTGTGTGACAGCACCAAATCGATCATC
This sequence comes from Ruegeria sp. N7, assembly GCF_056531345.1. Lineage (NCBI taxonomy): Bacteria > Pseudomonadati > Pseudomonadota > Alphaproteobacteria > Rhodobacterales > Roseobacteraceae > Ruegeria > Ruegeria sp. N7. Next base: position 11,750 of record NZ_JBQFLR010000027.1, read on the forward strand.
ACTTTCAGACCCTTGTCATGGGCCTGATCGAGTAACTCGCGGAAATCTTCCAACGAGCCGAACATAGGATCCACATCGCGATAATCGCTGACGTCGTAGCCGAAATCCTTCATCGGAGATTTGAAGAAGGGCGAGATCCAGATCGCATCGACCCCCAGATCCGCAATGTAATCCAGACGTTGGGTGATCCCTTTCAAGTCACCGATCCCATCACCATTGCTGTCCTGAAAGCTGCGCGGATAGATCTGATAGATCACGCCACCGCGCCACCACTCTGACTTTGCTTTGGTTGATTTGGAAAGTTCTACAGTGTTCTGCACGTTCATCAGACGCCTCTATTTGACGGATCCGGCCAGCAGGCCACGGACCAGGTATTTTTGCATTGCGAAGAAAACAATCAGTGGAACAATGATCGAAACAAACGCAGCGGTGGCGAGGATTTCCCAGTTGCCCCCTCTTGTACCCAGCAGTTCGACAATTCGATTGGTCATGACGGTGGTTTGACCTGATGCATCAATCAGGAAGACTTTGGCCACCAGAAGGTCGTTCCAGGTCCACAGGAACTGCAGGATCGCGAAAGACGCCAGCGCCGGGAAGCTGAGTGGAAGGATCAGTTTCGTAAAGATCTGGAACTCAGACGCCCCGTCGACCCGCGCGTTCTCGATCAAATCACGTGGCAGACCGGCCATGTAGCTGCGAAGAAGGTAAATCGCCAGCGGCATTCCAAAGCCAGTGTGGGCCATCCAGACACCCAGATACCCTTTGCCGATCCCAATATTAAGATGGAATTTCAGCAAAGGGATCAGTGCGAGCTGAAGCGGAACAACCAAAAGCCCGACAATAGCTGCGATCAGCAACGCGCGGCCCGGGAACTCCATCCACGCCAACGCATAAGCGGCGAACGCCGCAACCAGGATAGGGATGATCGTGGCAGGAATGGTCACTGTGAGAGTATTAAAGAACGCCCGACCCATACTGTCGGTGCTGTTCTCGGCCAAGAGAACCTTGTGGTAATTGTCCAACGTGAACTCGGGTGGAAGTTCTGCACTTACGAAAACACGCGGGCCGCGGCTGCCAGTAAACTCCTCTTCATTTTCCGCTTTGTAGTTCCCGTTTGCATCGACCGTGATAGTCCCGCCACGACGCAATTCCGCTGTCTGACCGGGTTCATACGCATCCACCGCGCGGGAGCTGACACCCCACTTTGAGATCGTAGCTTTCTGCCCTTCGTCGAACAGGTTCCCTTCAATCACATACGTCCCGTTTTTCAGAATTTGCGTATTGGGCACGGCTGTGCGTAGCGTCAGGTTTTGTTCGGACGGGAACAGGGATTTCCACCAGCCACTGGTCGCGATCTGGTCAGCCGTGCGAAAAGATGAGATCAACAATCCCAGTGTCGGTATTACCCAAAGCACCACGAGAAAGAGGACCGAGGCCTGGACGATCCATCTAAGGGCGGGTTTGGTTCCTGCAATATCGCTCATCCCCTACTCCATTTCCCGGCGTGCGTTGCGGATGTTCCAGACCAAGATCGGCGTCACCAGCAACATGATCACCATGGCCGATGCCGAACCCACGCCCCAATCATTGGCGCGGAACATCTTGTCGTACATGTAGTTGGCCAGAACCTGTGTCTCCCACTGGCCATTGGTCATCGCGAAAACGATGTCGAAGACCTTCAGGACCAGAATGGTGATGGTTGTCCAAACAACCAGAATTGTGTTCCAGATTTGAGGCACCTTGATTTTAAAGAATATCTGGAAGGGATTGGCCCCATCCAAAACCGCCGCCTCGACGGTTTCTTCGGGGATGCCGCGCAAAGCGGCGGACAGTATCACCATGGCAAAGCCTGTCTGAATCCAGATCAGGATCCCCATGAGGAAGAAATTGTTCCAGAACGGAATGGTTAGCCAGGTTTGCGGCTCGGCCCCACCAAAGAACAGATAAAGCGCATTCAGAATCCCGATCTGGTCTTGCTCGGCCGGACGCGCATCGTAGATCAGTTTCCAAATGACCGAAGCCCCGACGAAAGAGATCGCCATCGGCATGAAAATCAGTGCTTTTGCGATGTTACCCCAGCGGATCCGATCAGTTAGCTGAGCTGCCAACAGACCAAATGCAGTCGACATTGCAGGGACCACGATCAGCCAGAACAAATTGTTGCGCATGGCTTCCCAGAATTTCGGTTCTGCCACCATCTGGACGTAGTTATCGAGACCAACCCACTTATACCCACCACCGGCGATGCGATCCGTGAGCGACAGGCGCAACGTCTCAACTACCGGATAGGCCAGATATAGGCCAATCGCTACAAGCGCCGGAAGCAAAAACAGCCAAGGCCGGATCATATTCGCGCGGTTGATGTTGCGGCCGGCATTCGGCCCGCGCGCAGGGAACAGAACCTTGTCCAGAAACTGGTTGGACAGAAAGAAATAGCCCACACAGCCCGATACGCCTATGGCGATGGTCAGCAGGCCCTGAATTGCCGGATGCATCATGCTCTCCGTTGCGAAGGGGAAAAGGGGTGGCCTGACGCGCAGACCGCCCGGGTTTTAACGCGCTTAGTCCAGCGAATCCCAGGAAGATTGGATCTCGTCAGCAACTTCCTGAGCGGGCTTTCCACCAGCATAGTCAACCATACCGGTCCAAAATGTGCCGGCCCCTACGCCGCCCGGCATCAGGTCCGAACCATCAAACCGGAAGGTGGTCGCGCCCAGAAGAATGTCGTTCATCTTCTTGAGCGTCGTATCCGAGAACACGGAGGTATCAACGCCTTTGTGCGGCGTCAGGAAGCCGGTCAGGGCCATCCATGTCTCATGTGCTTCGGGGGTCTGCAGATAGGCGATCAGATCATGTGCAGCCGGGCTGTCATTGGTGATTGCCCATAGCGTGCCGGCGCCAAGAACCGGGCTACCCAGATCCTTGCTTTCATATGCGGGGAAGTAGAAGAAATCAGCATCTTCACCGACAACCGTGCCTTCAGGAAAGAATGCCGGGATGAACGACGCCTGACGGTGCATGTAACATTGTGGTGGCGAACTGAACATGCCCTTTGGACTGTCACGGAAATCGGTCGTTGCGACCGTACCTGCCCCGCCCGCAACATAGTCATCATTGCGTGCAAACGCGCCGAACTCTTCGATGGCAGCGACCACTTTCGGGTCATTGAACTTCATTTCATTGGACACCCAGGCGTCATAGTCCTCGGGCGATTGAGTGCGCAGCATCATGTCTTCGACCCAATCGGTCGCTGGCCAACCGGTCGCACCACCTGAACCCAAACCGATGCACCACGGCGTCTCTCCGTCTGCGACGATCTGATCGGTCAAAGCCTTCAGTTCCTCCATCGTGGTCGGAACTTCGTAACCGGCATCCTCGAAATTCTCAGGCACGTACCAAACAAGGGATTTCACATCTACCTTGTAAAAAAGCCCATAAAGGTGATCCTGCCCTTCGGGCCCCGGAAAAGTGCCCAGATCTACCCAGGATTGTCCGGCTGCGTAATTGTCACGAACCCAATCAGCGGTGCCATCGCCCAACGGTGTCAGAAAACCCGACTTGGCCATATCCGCCGCCAGACCAGGCTGCGGGAAAACGGCTATACTCGGCGCCGAGCCTGCCTCTGCATCAATCCTGATCTGCTGCTCGAAACTATCTGAACCAACATACGCGTAGTCGTGGCCTGTCGCGGCTGCAAAGCCATCCAGAACCGCTTCGACGTTTTCCTGGTCCGGGCCCAGCCATGGCCCGAACACGGTAACCTTATCAGCCTGAGCTGTTCCCGCCATCAGGGCGAATGTGGCCACACCTGCATAAAGCGCGTGTTTCATGAAATCTCCTCCCAGTAATATCTGCGCATTGCAAGATTTTCAAAGCGCTTTGGATGTTGCACTTTATCTGCTGGCAATCAGATTCTGTCAACATATCGTTTTCTACCCCTCAATTATTGCCGCTATTGACCTCATTGCCAAAACGGGTTGACGGAAGCAAAAAATCACAACAAAACAAGTGAGCATCTATTTGAAGGCGCTTTGAACATATGAACCTAAAGCAGCTCTCTGAGATTCTCGGTCTTTCGCAGACAACGGTCAGTCGCGCGCTGAACGGCTATCCAGAGGTGAACGAGGCGACTCGTGTGCGCGTGCAGGCCGCTGCAGACAAGCATGGCTATCGGCCAAACAGTCGCGCCAAAGGTCTGGCGACTGGCAAGTCCATGGTGATCGGGCACGTCATCCCCAGTTCGTCCCAGCACGAGATGGTGAACCCGATCTTCGGCGACTTTGTCGCCGGCGCTGCGCGGACATACTCTGCGAACGGCTACGACATGATGTTCACCACCGCGGATGACACTTCGATCGAAGGGGCCTATCGCAGCTTGTTTCAGCGCGGGGCCGTGGATGGCGTCGTTTTGCAAGGCCCCAAGGTCAACGAGCGTCGCATCGATCTGCTAAACCGGATGGCGGTACCATTTATCGTACACGGTCGTTCGACCGGGATAGATGCAGAGTATGACTGGATCGATGTGAACAACAAAAGCTCCTTTCGGCGCGCAACACAGTTCCTGATCGACTTGGGTCACCGCCGGATTGCCCTGATTAACGGGCTTGAGGATATGGATTTCGCACAGCGCCGTCGTGCCGGATACCTACAAGCGCTGGAACAGGCGGACTTGATCCCGGACCCACAATTAATGCGCAGCGCCGAAATGACCGAGGTCTACGGCCATCATGAAACCCGCGATATGCTGCAACTGGACGATCCACCAACCGCCATTCTGGCATCCTCGATGATTTCAGCGATTGGTGTGAGGCGGGCGCTGGACGAGGCAGGGCTGCGAATTGGCCGGGATGTCTCGGTCATCGCGCATGATGATGACCTTTCTTATCTCAAAAACGGACAGGATGTGCCCATCTTTACAGCAACGCGGTCCTCAGTGCGGCATGCAGGAGAGCTGGCCGCCGAGATGTTGATTCAGAGGATCAAATCGCCTGACGATCCGGTCAAGACCAGATTGCTTGAGGCGGAACTGGTTGTTGGCAAATCAACCGGCCCAGCACCCAACAGGATCTGACAATGAAACATACGCGCAGCGATTTCCCCAATGACTTCCATTTCGGAGTCGCCACCTCTGCTTACCAGATCGAAGGCCATGCCCAAGGCGGCGCCGGTTCGACACATTGGGATACGTTTGCAGCGACACCCGGAAATGTAGTGCGGGGAGAAAACGGCGATCTGGCCTGTGATCACCTGAACCGGTTTGAACAGGATCTTGATCTTGTGCGCGACGCGGGATTCGATTGCTATCGCTTCTCAACCAGCTGGGCGCGTGTGATGCCCGAGGGGCGCGGACCTGTTAATCAGGCGGGATTGGATTTTTATGATCGCCTGACCGACGCGCTTTTGGAGCGTGGCATCCGTCCGTGCGCGACACTGTATCACTGGGAACTGCCGTCGCCCCTGGCCGACTTGGGCGGTTGGCGCAACCGGGATATTGCCGGTTGGTTTTCCGATTTCACTGAGGTCATCATGGGACGGATTGGCGACCGCATGTACAGCGTCGCCCCCATCAATGAACCGTGGTGTGTCAGTTGGTTGAGCCATTTCGAAGGGCACCACGCTCCCGGGCTGCGCGATATTCGAGCCACGGCGCGCGCTATGCATCACGTTCTGCTGGCCCATGGTCAGGCCATTCAGACGATGCGTGGGTTGGGCATGTCTAACCTGGGCGGCGTATTCAATCTGGAATGGGCCGAACCCGCCGATGACAGCGCCGAGGCACAACAGGCCGCCGCTCTGTATGACGGAATATACAACCGGTTCTTTCTGGGCGGCGTGTTCAACAAGGCCTATCCCGAGAATGTTCTGGAGGGGCTGGAGCCCCACCTTCCGTCGGGCTGGCAAGATGATTTCGATAGCATCGGAGCACCCGTAGACTGGTGCGGACTGAACTACTACACCCGTAAACTTATCGCGCCCGCAGAAACAGCGTGGCCAAGTCTCGCTGAGGTTCCCGGCCCTCTGCCGAAGACCCAAATGGGTTGGGAAATCGACCCCACCGCGCTGAGCAGGTTCCTGATCCGAGCAGCACGTGAATACACCGGCGACCTGCCGATCTTCGTGACCGAAAACGGTATGGCCAGCCCCGAGCGTCAACAAGACGATGACCGTATCGACTATCTGGATCAACACTTGTCGGCAGTCCAGGTCGCCTTGGGCGAAGGGGTTCCGGTTAAGGGGTACTTTGTCTGGTCCCTATTGGACAATTACGAATGGGCCTTGGGGTATGAAAAACGCTTTGGCCTGGTTGATGTAGATTTCAGTTCAATGAAGCGAACTCCGAAAGCGTCTTACTTCGCATGGAAGGACATGCTTGCTGCACGGATCTGTTGCAGAGTTTCTTACTGAACGAAGAGTTGGTACCGAACCCTCTTCTTATGTCGCCAATTCCGCAAATTGACGAAACGGACAAATTCCCGGCCCAGAGCCGACATTCGACCGACAATCGAGATTCTGCGATTGCAAGTCCACAAAGCTGCCGTTCGATGCGAACGCAGAGTTTGAGAAATTACAAGTGCCGCCGCCGTCGCCACTGGTTGCGAATAGAACAATACATTGGTTTCTTCCCAACGGGTGTGAGCTGGCTATCCGGCGGAATTCGACCAATACATGTGTGGTTTGTTGAACTGAGACCATTCGTCTGGTAACAAGACGAACCGGAAACCCTGATACAGGAGATATCAGATATGCTGAATTGTCAGACCTCAATAATTCGCGCGGTAGGCGCAGTAGCCCGTTAAAGCGGTCTGACAGATTTCCGATCTGAAGGCCGCCTCGTGAGCGGCCTTTTTTGTGTTTTCCTCATGTGGCGGCTTTCCATCATTTCATGGAGAGAACAATGCCAAGCTTATCACTTCACATACCAATTGGCTGGTCGCGCGGCCTCTTACTGCGGCTAGCGGCTATCTTCGACCGGCGACCCAGTGTGGAACGGCCTATTCGACGAAAGAGAGCCGAGTTGCCGGCTCATCTGAGGAAGGACGTTGGTCTTCCACCGGAGGCTGAACACCCACCTCCTTCGCATTATCGGTTCCCTTTTTAAGGAGCCGTCCAAGCAAGGGCATTAAGCTGCCCTTGCTTTTATCAATCGATCCGTGCCCGGAGGGATGCCTATCCTCCTTCCGCGCGATAAACGGACCCTGCGGTTTGCAGTTCCTATAGACAATTTTTCAAGGCCGCCGGAGAAATCGTTTCGCACGCATCCTGCAACCTGCAAAGACCAAGGTCGGCTGGTCCGAAGAAAAGCCGGGCAAACTGGAAGAGGAAATCCTGCCCATATTCGACCAGCTCAAGCCAAGTGCGAAAACAGCAGCGCCCTTGAGAACACCAGCATGTCCGATGCAAAAACTGACGTTGAAGTCGTCTCGACCATTGAAGGTTTTCTAGAGTAGCCAGTCCATCTTTTAACCCAGTAAATTCCACTTCACGTCAGGATGTTGCGGGTTTGTTTGCCGTGCCGGGGCGGCAAGACAACAGGATCAGGACCAGAAAGGACAGGTTTAGTACGACGTTGAAGGGCGCACCTACTAGAATAGAGCCTAAACTGTCGGCGCAAAACCAGGACCATGCCGCAATCTGAGCGGTCTTGGTCGCGGCTGTCGCCGATACCGGAGCAACATAGGTTCCCAGCGCCCACTGCATTCCCCCCAAGCCAACCGTCAGGCCACCGGTGATCACCAGCAATAAAGGCGACGGAACCATCAGCTCCGCGGGAACGGCGTGCATTGGCCAATACGCGATTTGCAGAAAGATATGCGCAACGGGATGAAGAAACTGAAACGCGGCCAGCGCAAAAAGCGCCCCGGTTGCAACAAGCACACCGCCTGATATTCGCATTGCTGACTGTTGTTGGGTCATGAGTTTCTCCTTTCGATATGCGCCCTTCATGCAGCTTGCAGGGGACGCAAATCAATTACCTCAAAGGTAAGTGAATTCTGTCCGGACCCTTGCTAAACTCAGGTCATGACACCCTATCCCGGCATGCTGAAAGAGTGGCGAAAGCGACGGAGGATGAGCCAGCTGGACCTCGCGGTCGAAGCTGAAGTCAGCGCGCGCCATATCTCCTTTCTAGAAACCGGGCGGTCCCGGCCCAGCCCGGACATGATCCTTCATTTATCTGAGGTCATGAACCTTCCGGTCGAAACCCGAAATCAGATGATGCGCGCCGAAGGGTTCGCGCCGCGTTTTGAGGCAACACCGATTGATGACGCGGCGATGTCGCCAATCCGGGATGCGGTCGAATGGACACTTCAGCAGCATGCCCCTTACCCAGGAATGGTACTGGACCGGCTCTGGAATGTTGTGATGCTCAACAGCGGAGCACAAAGGCTTTTCAAGCCACTGGGGATCGGCGAAGGGCAAAGCCTGCTGGACCTGCTGACCAGTCCGCTGATGCCTGAGCTTGTTGAAAACTGGCCCGAGGTTGCGCATCACACGATGTTGCGCCTGCGCGCTGAAAGCGCCAACGCGGGCGGCGTACCCGCACTGGATGCCGCGGCGCGCGCATTGTCGCAACAGGGGCACGCCCGCAGTGACGCGGCGATCGGGCCGACAATTTCTACGATCTACCGCTTTGGGGGTCAGCGGCTTTCCCTATTTGGAACGATTGCGCAATTCAGCACAGTCACGGACGTCACGCTGGACGATTTGAAGATTGAGCTGTTTTTTCCGGTCGACGACCAAAGTGCCAAAATTCTGCGTGACCTTGCCCAATTGGCTGCCAATTAAATCATGGTTTTGCAAGAGCCTTATCACGTCCCGGTGAACCTTGCTCATTCCTGACCTTGGCAGAGTTCGACAAACAGCCTGCAAAAGCGATCTGGACGCCGAACAATTCTTCCCCTAGAACCTTACCTGTTATCTTGTCCCCCAAAAGGACCAATTTCATGGTGTTCCCGTCGCAGGGCTGAGCAGCCCCTCTTCATTCTGAGCTTAAAGCTCCTGACCGCGACTTTTTCGCCGGATCTTTTCCGGCAGGTGACCCATGACAGACCAAATCCTGATTTCGCAGGCGCCCACCCGCGCCGAATTCACGCCGTTGATCCGGCTGGCCGTGCCGCTGATGGTCGGGCTGGCCGCAGCGCTATTGATCGGCGTCGTAGATACGGCCATGATTTCTCCGCTTGGAACAATCCCGCTGGCGGCGGCCGGTGTGACCACAGCCGTTCTGATCATCCTGATCTCCGCCCTTTGGGGCGTGATCACGGCTATTTCCGTGCAGATCAGCCAGGCCGAAGGCGCACGCGATGCCGCGCGGGTTGCGCTTTCGTTGCGCAGCGGGCTGTTGCTGTGCCTTCTGGGCGGCGGCGGCGCGGCGTTGGTGATGATGGCGCTCTATCCGTTGCTGGGGCCTTTGGGTCAACCGAGGGAGGTTCTGGCGATCCTTCTGCCGTACTGGATGTCGATGGCGATCTGGATCGTGCCTTTCACGCTGTTTTTCGGCCTGAAGGCTCTGTTCGACGCCGTTGGGCGGCCCTGGACGGCCGTGGCGCTGTCTTATCTGGGTGTCCTGTTCAACGTACCCGCAAACTATGCCTTCATTCACATCCTTGATCTTGGAATTCTGGGCGCTGGCCTGGCCAGCATACTGTCGCAATGTACGTCGCTGTTAGCCGGGATTTACGTTTTGATACGCGCGCCAGGGCTGGCCGCCTTTCGCCAACGGGTGACTGTTGCATGGGCGGATGTCTGGTCACAGGCCAAAGACGCCCTGCCGCTCTGTCTTGGCTATGCAGGTGAGGGCGGAGCCTACGCCGTGGTGGGCCTGATGATGGGTTGGTTGGGGGCCGAGGCGCTGGCCGCCCATCAAATCGTCAACGCGCTTGCGGGGCTGGCCTATATGATCCCGCTTGGCATGGCGGGTGCTGCCTCGATCCGTGTGGGTCTTGCAGTCGGCGCAGGGAGTCGAGAAAGGCTCAGACCGATCCTGAAGGCGTCCTTTGTGATGGTCACGCTATGGCAGGCAGTTGCCGCCATCGTCTTCATTACCGCTGGTCGGATGATGGCGGAAAGCATGTCGGATGACCCGGCCGTCGTTGACCTCGCGGTCACGTTGTTTTTTATCGTGGCACTGCTGCAGGTTGCGGACGGCGTTCAGGGCACTGCTTTGGGTGCGCTGAGGGGAATGTCGGACATGAACCTGCCGACGATAATTACCCTGACAGCCTATTGGCCGCTTGCCTTGCCGGCCAGCTATGCACTGGGTTTCCTCTTTGATCTCGGAGCCGTCGGCGTCTGGATCGGCTATACTCTGGGTCTGGTGGCAGCAGCTATCGCCCTGCCCTTGCGGTTCTGGGCGCTGACACGGCCCTGAATTTTTGGGGGTATTCGATTGGGAAAACTTAGCCGCGAGCCACTTCGCGACGGAGTGATATGACTTGCCAGATCTTAGGGCTGCGACATCTTGGGCGTCAGGCGTGATAGGAGAGATACGGGATCAAAACCCGCCATTGCGGTCAAACCGGACATTGATCGAGGCTTTCCATCAATGCGATGCGGTCAATTAGAGGAGAGTTTCGCTGCAGGTGCTAGATGCTAACTAGCGCGGAACGCAAAGAACGCAGACAGAGTCGCTGCCTGTTTTCATCTAGGCCAATAGTAGCCATTAACTTGCTTTACTTCTATCCACCCTCGGTACTTGAAGACTTTGGCTAACCGGTGCACTTGACATCAAACTCAGCAGCGCGCTTGTTGTCTTTTTTGAAGAACTTCACCTGACCACTTGCGCCTTTGAACACGCCAGTGCCACCGACAACTGCCAATTGGGTTTCGAAGTGGGGCACGGTGTCGGGACTGCTCGGGGCTGGGTACGAGCCAGAATAGATTAGCTGGTTGCCGTCGATTGTTAGGTAAGCGTTAACGATAAGCTGGGTTTTGCCCTCACTTGCGCCAGGCGCTATCAGCGTCGTGACATTCTGCATACCAACAACCTGACCATCTTCACCGAAAACCGTGACGTGCCCAACTGCAACATCCCCGATTTTGTCGCCACCAGACGTGATCTTCAGGTCTTCTAAGTAGACAGTAAATTGACCGCATTCTAGAGCGCTGTCAGCTGAAACAGGAAGGGCATAGGTGAGAATAAGCATGGCGGCAAGAAAACGCATTTTGACACTCCTATGTAGAACAAAAAAGGGCTGGCGAACTATTTCGACAAGCCTTGCGAAAGCGTAGGATTGAAACAAGCCAGCATAGATGTTCGCTCATTGTTTTCTAAGCTCGATCGTCAACAACCAGATTTCAAAGGCGTATTTTCCCCCTCCTTCCTTGATGGTCGCTTCAAAGCGATCATAAAACTGATCCAGAAGAGGTTCGGTCTTCTGCTCAGTGTCACTGCGTAACAAGGATTGCCTGAACGTGGACTCGGTGAAGGAGCGAACAAAGCCTTTATAGCTTGCTGCGTACTCTTGGGGCGCATTGATCTGATCTGCAAAGATATCATCCGGTTTTTGCTGAGCCGGAGCTACCTCAGCTCTTTCGATCAAAAATCCATCTGCCAATTCCTTGTTACGTTGAAATGGCTCTAGTGCCTCTTCCCTGGACATAAACCAGATTGGCATTACGAAGTCCCGCAGCGCGTGCTCAGATATTAACCCGTCTTTCACCATCGTTTCGGCAACGTCGTACATCGCGCGATAGGTGTGCCGGCCAGAACTACAAACGCCATTAACCTCGCTCGCATCCGGGATGGAGCCCAGTGTTGAGACCATAAGCCTGCCGCCACTTCGCAATTCACTATGTCGGAAAGTTAGGAAACTTTCCCAGTCTCGTTGCGCTTGTCTTTTGAGCTCCAGGCGAGCTTCTCCCTGCAAATCTGCGAACCACAGCGTGCCCTTTGAAGAGACCAGGGGCTGTGTGCTGAGCCAATGGCTCGCCCCAAACGAAGTCCCGACGTCAATGGTAGCGGTCGGTGCAGCCATTGAGAAAAAGCTACCTACGCTTGCAACAGGGCGAATACTGGAAGAGAGATTGGTGTAACCGTCTTGGCCAGCAGCAAAATCGAATAGGGTATTCCAATCGTTTTCCGCCTGATCGACATGGTGAACAAAGATGGAGCGACTTGGGTAGCGGTCAGCAAAAGACTTTACAGCAGGCTTGACCGACAAGATCGCGTTAGATCCTGTGCCACAGCCATAGTCAGCGATGTGTATTTCGTCTGATGAGGCCAGAACCTTGTCGGCCATTTCCCGAACATCGTCTGCGCGAGATTGAATTGAGTGCTTCTGCGGGAGGGAATTCCCTGCATAGTCAATCATTCCCTCAGTTGGGCTGCTCCTATCGTTCATTCGATCCTCCCACGTGCAGTTGGGTTGGCAGCTAGAGCTTACAGTTTACATTGTTTGTTGCTCAAAATCGATGAATTGCCTGACACAAAGCAGGTAGCATGTAGCCAACCGAAAAGCCGCGATCGCAGACCATCCGACGGCCACTTGATGCGAACAGAAATCGCTCAAGTTGGCCTTTGATCCGCAACCGGCTTGCGGGACATATTGGCAAACGCTACGTTGACCTGAGGCCGTTCCGAGGCGGCCCCCTGGTCCGCGGAAAGCTGTCATCGGCACCTCGCACAGAATGTGTGAAAACCACATCGGTTTCTCAGCCCGGATTAGCGGACCGACGGGCAGTGGAGGGAAGACCGATGACCAAATCACTCGATCAACTGCGCCGTGATGCCAAGGCTTTAGGCAAGGCTCTGACAGAAGGCGACAAAGGCGCCATGTTGCGTGTCCACGGCATTGTCGCAACCCCCGCAATCGGGGCCTACAAACACGCGGATTGTCTGCATGTCATAGCGCGCGAGACTGGATACGCTTCGTGGCCAGCATTGAAACTTGCCGTTGAAACGCAAGGTATGGATCGCGCGCAGAAACAGGGGCGGCTGCGTTGGGCGCTTTACAATGGTTCACACGAGACAGTCGTACATCTGCTCGCGGATGAACCAGACCTCGCAGACGGTCAGGTACCTCTTCTCGTCGCGCTGTATGACGTAGCAGCGATGCACAAGATCCTGGCGCAAGATGCGAATGCCGCGTCGCGCGAATACCCTCCGCGGCGACCAATGTGCCACCTGGCGTTTTCGCAATACATCAAGACAGCGCCTGAGAAAGAACCCGAGATGCTCGCCATGGCGGAATTGCTTGTCGAACACGGCGCTGACGTAAATGACAGTTTTGCATTCGACTCCGAGACAGACCAACGCTTGTCCGCTCTCTATGGCGCCATCAGTCATGCAGACAACATACCTTTGGCCAGGTGGCTGTTGGAGCATGGGGCAAATCCCGACGACAATGAATCCCTCCACCATTCCACTGAACTGGGCCATACCAAAAGTCTTCGTTTGTTGTTGGAACATGGGGCAAATCCGAAAGGAACAAATGCGTTGCCGAGGGCGATTGACTTCAACAGCACCGATGCAGTCCGGCTGTTGCTGGAACACGGCGCTGATCCCAATGAAGGCATCAATCCTCGTCCGTCGGGTGAACCTTCCTTGGTGATCCCCGCCTTGCATCAGGCAGCCCGGCGTTTGGCTTCGGGCGAAATCGCTCGGCTTTTGTTGGAGCACGGCGCGAACCCAAGTGCTGTTAGCCGCGGCCATTCTCCCTATGCCTTTGCCCGCATCTTCGGAAACACGGATGTCGCGTCAGTTCTGGAGCGCGCAGGTGCATCCACGCAGTTGACGTTGACCGAAGAGCAACTCGCACGGGCAGCGGACGCAGCGTCAAAGGACGACGACCAGATCGACATGAGTGCCCTGTCGCAAGAGATGAGGTTTCTTCTTTGCCGCCTCGTCTGGCGTGAAGGAACCCTGCCTCACATGCATCGACTGGTCGAAATTGGCTTTGACCCAAATCTGCCGGACGAAATGGGAATGCCGCCCCTGCACCTTGCCGGTTGGGAAGGAATGCCCGACGTCATGTCGTATTTCCTGAACCAAAACCCGGACCTGAACCACACAAATGCCTACGGAGGGACACTGCTGTCAACGATTGTTCACGGGTCAGAAAACTGCCCACAAAGGGCGCATCGCCATCACATTGAATGCGCGCGTCTGGCGCTGGAGACCGGTGTGGCGCTTCCGCGAAAGGCCTCGCAATTTGCAACCGTTCCCGAGATGTCCGCCTTTCTTGCTGACTGGGCGGAAGCGCATCCCCTGCAAGTCTCGGAACACGGAGTCGTCTAAGGTTCGAAGTGCTTGCGCCAGACGTATAGGCTGCCGTAGCCAGATTTTTTAACGGCTGACCTTCATCGGCAGGATCGGCCCCCAGGGCGTTTGCCGCGCTTCACCAAAGGCAGAGAATCCCGCCTTGTGATAGGCCGCGATCGCACGCGCATTGTCCGGGTGCGGATCTGTTGCGACAACCGGGGCTCCTGCGGAAAACACCCGTTTAAGATGCTCAGAGATAAAGCCCGGGCCGTGCCCGCGCCCGATCATATCTGGCTCACCAATGAACTGGTCGATGCCCCGAGATCCCGGCGGAAGGGAATAGAAATGGTGATCCTCCCAACCGTGAACAGTGTAATCCTGGATATATGCAAACGGGCGTTCCGCAAGCGAAACGATCCATCGTCGGACTCGCGCGTCTTCCAGTTCGTTGTTCGTGCTTGGCTCATTGGAATCCCACCATTCGCGAACATGTGGGTGCGATTGCCATTCTGAGATCATCGCAAGATCAGCCGACGTCGCCTTGCGAAACGCATATCGGTTAGGGGTAAGCATGGCTAAAGGTAGCAAACAGGGGACATATGTATAAGACCATCTGCTAATCTCTGGCGACGTGGCACTATGCCTTAAGAACCAAGGGTTTGTTTTGGCGCTACCCCGGCTCCCGACTGCAGCTAAGTGACCCGATAACTCGAGCTGCAATGGCGGCCCATAAGAGACATTCGTTGCCCGCCTCCGATGCTGCGGTCGCAGCCCGTACTGCCGCCGTTCGCTGCGGGTGCAAAGTCGAGAGCTTGATGGGTTAGAAGCGGACCACTGGTCTAAGCTGCACCGCATATGCTCAGAACGAATTCAACGCGTTGTTGCACTGATACCCTTGGCAGCTCCCTTCTCAAGTAGCCAAGGGTATCTAGTGCGCACAAAATACGGTGATACTCCTGAACTGCTGCGCAGAAGTCGTGTCTGCGCTCACCATCCTGCGTGAAAAGCTCTTTCCATGGCGGAGCCACAAAAACTTGCTTCGCATATTGCCGAGTTTTTCCGAGTGTTTCTGATAAGTCCTGTCCGCCGGAACTCGCTAAAGCAACAGCTGCATCGACCAACCCGCGATCAAAAAAGACAGAACCTTCTAACTCACGCGCTGCGTGCAAGTCGCTCAATGCAACCTCAATGGCACGCAATGCGAATGCGTGCATGTTGACCCACGGCAAAGCGTGACCCGATCGGGCCAATTCATCCGCAACAATCCGTCGACCGGGCTCTGTCACCGTGGCGTGTCCGCGCTCGCCGAGGGCCTGAAGTAACGTTGACTTCCCGCCACCAGAACAGCCTGTCAGCAAAATCAACTTTTGTCTCATCTCTGTTTCCGAAAACCAATTCTGCTTCGCGCTAACGTTCGTTTTGAGGGAGTCCGTCTGCGATCTCGTAATAGTCCCCTTTCTCGGACACGAAGATATGCATCGCGAGGGACGTATGCGTTGGACCATCGAATACGCCCATGGCGACAGCCGTCCAGTCATGGTGGATCGGATCCCAGAACAGTGTTGATCCACAGGTGCCGCAAAAGCCCCGTCGCGCCTTTTCAGAAGACTGGTACCAGCGCACTACATCCTCGCCTTCGATCCGAAGTGCTGTACGGGGAATATCTATGGAGGCCTCAAAATGACCGGAATGCTTGCGACATTGCTGGCAGTGGCACGCGGTGGGGCGTGGCAGGTCACTTTCGACGACGATCTTTACGGCGCCACAAAGGCAAGATCCTCTATGCATGGCCGACCTCCTCTGCTTTTGGCATACGGTTTCGGCGCCGCATGTTCAGTGCTTGAATGAGAGCTTTCGCCTCGACTGGCGGCTCCTGTTCGACGCGTCGGTAGTCGGTACCATCGTTTTGACGCGTCAGAAGCCCGGCAGAAATCATTGTGCGCCGCAGGGTTGCTGGATCTTCGAACGCGTGTTCGAGAATCAGACGCTCGTTGACTTCCTGCTCCATCATCGACTGTGCCGGCGGAAGTCTTGCCCAGAGCGCCCAAAGAGCAAGCGTTTGCACGTTGCGTCTGGACGGCCAGCGAAGGAGACGACCATTGGCATCGAATTGATACAAGGCGCGCTCTACGGTTCTCGCATCAACAGTTTGCCCGTTGGTTGCGCGCGCAAGCCTTTGACCAGCGGCATGGACCGAGCGCATGTGTTGGACGTTTTGAAAACCTGCGGCACGCGCAGCCATATTCATGAGCACGAGGTGCGGCGGGCTTGCGTCACCGAGTTGCTTGGCGAGGGATCGCACAAACACGGTCAAGTCGTCCGCGTGTAACGGCAGAGAGATTTTAGGCATGGGGCTTCCACATCAAGCGCCATTGCTGGATCGTCGGTCGCTGGCTTAACGAAGCGGCGCTCTCAACTGTGTTAGTGAATGCTTTGCCGTTCGATCTGTTTGGCAGGTTTAGCTCTCCCGGAGGAGCAGCGACGCCTCGGTTTCTGCCGACCGTGCAAAGTAGATAGCAAATGATGCGACCGAGGCCAAGGCCATCGTTGTATTGCCCGCCCAACCAGACAGTTTCCTTCATCCGTCTCTTCTTGGTTCGCTCTGATCGCTGGAGAATAACGCGATCTTGTTGCCTTGAGGATCGCGCAGGTAGCCGACAAAAAAGTTCGGTCCGTAGGCCTCTCTGAAGCCCGGCGCTCCATCGTCTCTTCCACCCGCCTCAAGTGCAGCGGCATGAAGATCACGAACCTGTTGTTGGCTGCGCGCCTCGAACGCGACCATCGTGCCATTTCCTGTTGATGCGGGCTTCCCGTCAAAAGGAGATTTGACATAGAACTCAGGGAGGTTTGGCGCCTGCCCCGGCTTTGTAGGAAGCGCATAGCTCAGGTCACCGTGATAGTGTTCCAGCTGATATCCGAGATCTGGCAGAAACGCGGAGTAGAAGCGTTCAGCGCTCTTCATGTCATCGGCACCTATTGTGATGTAGGCAATCATAGTTAAGCATCCTTGTGATTTGTTCCCATTCGTCGCTTGACGCGTTTAGTCGCGGCGGTTCGCGCATTTGATCATATAAACCAGTATCGCCGCGCATGTTCGGCCTTAGCCTCTTCGATAGTCATGCGATTTCTACCAAGCGGATCAATTGATGGAAAATCATTGGGTCGTGCTGAAGCGGGCAGAGTGCCGATGGCAAGAACGGCCGCACCGCCGGCAAACGCCGCAGAAAGGCCAAACATGGCACCCCAGGATATGCCAGCGACGATCCCGGCCAAAACCGCTCCATACGCGCCTACCCCGTCCAGCAAAGTGAACGCGAAACCCAGCGTCGTACTTTCGTTGCGATCCGAGTGATCAACTGTAGCTGCCAGCATTGTCGCTCGAACTGCGTCCAGCGAAGCGACCCCAAAGGCCATCAGGGCTATCATGATCCAGAACGGAGGCTCGAACACCAGTACACCGATAGCCAAGGCAGCAAAGCCGTTTCCAGTTGCGAGGATCGAGAAGCGGTTGAGCTTGTCAGAAATTGATCCGACCAACGGTTGGGCGAGCGCCCCGGACACAAGCATAGCTGCGAAGATGCCCCCTATCATACTGGGTGCAAGTGCGTGAACCGTCGCCAAGTAGAGTGGGATCATGCTTAGCAGAGCGATCAATGCCATATTGTAGAGCGAGACCATGGCAACGAGGCGGATCCCCTTTCGACTGCGCCACGTCTTCAGAAGCAGTAAGAGCTCCTTGCGATTGATACGCAAAGTTTCGGAGGCAGGAACCGCCCGTGCGACCCACAAAAAGCACACGCCAACCAAAGCGGTTGGAAGCACGGAAAGCGCCAAAGCAACGGGCCAATCGAGGGCCGACAGAAGCAACCCGATCGACAGTGGCGCGAAGACCTCCGCAAAGGATCCTCCAACGGCATGCACTCCCAAGGCGCGGGCGCGTGTCGCCTTGTTGGTGCTCGTCAATATTCCAGTTGCGATCGGATGCCAGGCCGCGTTGCCCATACCAGCGAGCGCCAGAAGGATAGCAAGGCTCCAAAATCCTGGCGCCGCTGCTGCGAGAACATATCCCACGACGACCCAGAGAAAGGTGCCGACAAGAAGACGACCGCGGTTCGAAACCCAATCTGCGATGAGGCCTGCTGGCAGGTAGGCCAAAGCGCCGCCAATGCTGAACAGCGTAAACAGTAGACCGACCTCAGCGGGGGAAAAGCCCATGTGTAGACCAGCAGCCGGCACGATCAACCATAGCGCTGCAATTGGCCAGTCGATGGCGAAGTGTCCCGCGGCGAACCAGGCCATTAGGGATCGTTCTGTCATGGTGGCTAACCCATCGAGTGCAAAACATCGGGCACGGTGCCCGACTGATTGGCGATTGATAGCGAAGGATGGTATGTCTGTCTGTCGACAGGGAGACGACTGTTATCGAGGATTCGTCAATGAAGTACAGCACGCCGACTACATCTGATCGACCCC
Organism: Ruegeria sp. N7; assembly: GCF_056531345.1. Classification (NCBI taxonomy): domain Bacteria; kingdom Pseudomonadati; phylum Pseudomonadota; class Alphaproteobacteria; order Rhodobacterales; family Roseobacteraceae; genus Ruegeria; species Ruegeria sp. N7. The sequence goes on from NZ_JBQFLR010000027.1 coordinate 30,423, forward strand.
GCTATCTCGGGGAAACGATTGAGCCAGCGTCAGGCGAAAGCTACGACTGGCATTCCCACGATTTTGGTCAACTGATCTCGGCAGCCTCGGGGTCGATGTATGTCGGAACCCCGGACCGGGTCCTGCTGCTCAGTCCGGCCATGGCGATCTGGATTCCTCCAGATAAAGAACACTGGATGCGCTATGGGGCGAACAACGTCATGCACTATGTCGATGTCAATCGCGAAGAGGCAGAGTGGCTTGGACCTGATTGCCGGGTCGTTGCCATAACACCGCTTCTGGACGCATTGTTTGTTGCGGTGATGCCTGAAGCAACAGGCACGCGAACAGTCAAGCACAACACAGCGCTGCATGCGTTGCTTCGACAGGAGATTCTCGCCGCAAAGGACGTGCCGCTTACTCTTGCATTGCCAAAAGATACGCGGATTCTCGACGTCGCGCGTGGTGCGCTCGACGACCCTGGTAGCGTTCGCTCGGTCGAAGCCTGGTTGTCGGATGTACCAGCGAGCAGAAAGACCATCGAACGACTGTTCATCGCCGAAACAGGCATGCCGCCTTCGAAATGGTTGCGCCATGCACGGGTCTTGCATGCCGTATCGCTGCTCGCGGCGGGTAAGAGCGTAACCTCGGTTGCCTTCGACATGGGATACGAATCTATGAGCGCGTTCAGCTACATGTTTCGACAAACTCTGGGCGTCAGTCCGAGAGAGTTTTTAAGGAACCGGTAGGTTGTACCAAAAGGGTCAGATGCTTGCTACGGTCCTAACCAGTCGTTGACTACCACACTCGGCCGCTGCGGTCGCAGCCCGCTTTCCCGACATTCGCCGCGAGTGCGAAATCGATGGCCAGCTGAACCCACAGCCGGCACATCAAAGCCGTCATTCGCCCGTGAGTTTTGTCATCGCGAACTTTGCAATCCTCTCAACTGTTCCATTCGAAAACTAGCCAGAAGAAAATTCGCCAAAAAGTTCTGCGCAGGAATTTGACTATCGATGAAATCCTTAACCTTACAATGCCCATTGCCTTTGTGCCTGCAGTCCTAACGGTTGATCCCGTCGGCCCGCGTAAGCACGCTGTAAAGCGGATAGCGTATTCGACAAAATGTCGCTCGGGTTGTTCGTTTTCGTAAGGTCGCGTGACGAGACTGCATCTGGAATAACACGCCGCTTGCAAACTGCAGACGGCGTGCTCTCCCTGAACGACTAGGTATTCGCGTTTCAATAGCCTACGGTAAAGGCGGCGCGTAAAAACTTGGCCGATTGAGCCTCATCGACAATTGCCACAGCAAAATCTTCCATGGAAATTTTTGAGTTACCGGCGTCATCGACAATCAGGTTATCTGTGTCGGTTCTGAAGACACCTAGGCGCTCACCGGGCTGCAATAATGCGGATGGGCTGGCATAGGTCCAGTTTGCCGAGGCATCGGATGAACAGAGTTCCCACTGTGCCATGGATGCACGCGCGGTTGGAACAATGCTCTCGGGCAGAAAGTCGGGATCTGTCAAGACGGTGTGTGGGCTACCATCGGGTAGATGCAGACGCGCGGCACCGCCGACAATGATCACCCGAAGATCTGCAAGGGATGCGGCGTCCAAAATGGAACGGGTCAGAGCAACGACTTCGCCCTCACGCCCGGCTGGTGCGCGCACAGCGCTTACGGCCAGATCCTGACCAGCCATGGCCGCGGCCAAAGCCGCAGGGTCCGCAACATTCGCAACAATCGGCTTGGCGCCTT
>NZ_JBQFLR010000028.1:0-27740 GCF_056531345.1 Ruegeria sp. N7
CGCGTAGTGACACGTTATGATCGCTGTCCCAAAGTCTTCCTCTCCGCTATCGCCCTCGCAGCAACCGTCATCTATTGGTTATGAATCCTGACCCTAGAAGGAAAATCTGATTTGCTGTCTTCACCATTGAGGCCGTCCAGCACGATCCTGACCTTCTGTTCCGCAGAGTAAAGTTTGCGCGTCGCGCGACGAATGTCTTTACGACTTTCTCGCCGTGGCTCTGCTTGGTTCCGGGTTTCTGTCTCATCTCCACTTCTTGGTGGCCACGATGTACCAGCAGCGCTATCGCCATTCATCAACTCCGCTAGACAGGAGAAAGGCCCCGGAAGAATTCCGTGGCCGTTTTCTCATATCTCCAGCCAAAATGACCTATTGAAACGTTTAGGTCATGTCGCGTGACACGCCACATATATTTCGTTCAGCGCTTCATACCTATCCGCATTTGGAATGACCGCAGTTGCGGCAGGTCATGCAGCCTTCGATCATGACCATGTCGTACTGACCGCAGGACGGGCAGGCTTTGCCGCGTGGCGCGTCCAGGTTCACCACTTGCGCCTGGGGATCGGATTTCAACCCCATCCCCTCGCCTTCCAGAAAGCCGATGGCGACCATGTGCTGTTCGATCACGCCCCCGATCGCGGCCAGGATCGATGGGATATACTTGCCTTTGACCCACGCCCCGCCGCGCGGGTCGAAAACGGCTTTCAGCTCTTCGACCACAAAGGACACGTCCCCACCCCGACGGAACACGGCCGAGATCATCCGCGTCAGCGCCAGTGTCCAGGCGTAATGTTCCATGTTCTTGGAGTTGATGAACACTTCGAACGGGCGGCGGCGGCCCGAGATGATGATGTCGTTTATAGTCAGATAAATCGCGTGCTCGCTATCGGGCCATTTCAACTTGTAAGTCGACCCCTCCAGCGATTGCGGGCGATCCAGCGGTTCGGACATGTAGATGACGTCGCCGTGGGGGCGCTGAGGTTCGGCGTCATCTGAATTCGAAATAACTTCGGGTGCAGATTTGGTGTCTCCAAACAGAATCCAGCCAGCAGGGACTTTTAGCGCCCTCGCTGCTTTCTCCGCGAGGTCTTTTGAAAGTTCACGCTTACCGTTTAGAACAGGTCCAATAACTTGCTCTGAAGTGCCGATAGCCTCGGCCAATGCGCGCTTCGATGAAATTCCCGCATTTTCCCTAGCCCAATCTAGACGGGCGGACACAGTCTCCAACTGGGGCAACGCTTTAGTATCCTCAGCCACACTCAAAACGCTCCCCGTCACATCGTTGGGGCGATAGGTCGTGCACCCTTTGCAGCCCTGATCCCAGGCCTGCATGTAGACATCCTTGAAGGCGTCAAAGCTGATATCTTCCGGGCAGTTGATGGTCTTGGAGATCGAGCTGTCGATCCATTTCTGCGCTGCCGCCTGCATCTTGACGTGATCCGACGGCGTCAGGGTCTGGGCATTGACGAAATAGTCCGGCAGCGCTGCGTCGCCAAACTTGTCGCGCCACATCTGAACGGCGTAATCCACGACCTCTTCTTCGGTGCGCGAGCCGTCTTTTTGCAGAACCTTGCGGGTGTAGGCATAGGCAAAGACCGGTTCAATCCCCGACGACACGTTCCCGGCATAAAGCGAAATCGTACCCGTGGGCGCAATCGAGGTCAGCAGAGCGTTGCGGATACCATGTTCGCGGATCGCATCGCGGACGTCGTCATCCATTTGCTGCATCGTGCCGCTGGCCAGATATTTCTCGGCATCGAACAGGGGGAACGCGCCTTTCTCCTTAGCCAGATCGACCGAGGCCAGATATGCGGCTCGGGCGATTGCGTGCAACCAGCGTTCCGTCTGGCGCGCCGCCTCGTCGGACCCATAGCGCAGGCCCAGCATCAGCAGCGCATCCGCAAGACCCGTCACGCCCAGCCCGATGCGGCGCTTGTCCTGCGCTTCCGCCTCTTGCTCGGCCAACGGGAATTTTGAGGCGTCCACGACGTTATCCATCATGCGCACGGCCGTCGCGACCAGTTCCTGCAACGCCAGTTCATCCAGGTGCGCGGCATCCCCGAACGGTTCGGCAACCAGCCGCGCCAGATTGATCGAGCCCAGCAGGCACGCCCCGTAAGGCGGCAGAGGCTGTTCGCCACAGGGGTTCGTCGCGGCGATGGTTTCAACATAGCTCAGGTTGTTGGCCTGATTGATGCGGTCGATGAAGATCACGCCCGGTTCAGCATAATCATATGTGGCCTGCATGATCTTGTTCCACAGATCGCGCGCCTGAACGGTATGATAGATCTTGCCGTCAAATTGCAACTCCCACGGGCCGTCGGCCTTGACCGCCTCCATGAAGGGATCGGTCACCAGCACTGACATGTTGAACATGCGCAGGCGGGCCGGGTCGGATTTGGCGGTGATGAACTGTTCGATATCGGGGTGATCGCAGCGCATGGTGGCCATCATCGCCCCCCGGCGCGAACCCGCGGACATGATCGTGCGGCACATTGCGTCCCACACATCCATAAAGCTGAGCGGGCCCGAGGCATCTGCCGCCACACCTTTCACATCCGCGCCACGCGGGCGGATGGTCGAGAAATCATAGCCGATCCCGCCCCCCTGCTGCATGGTCAGCGCGGCCTCTTTCAGCATGTCAAAGATGCCGCCCATGCTGTCGGGGATGGTGCCCATAACGAAGCAGTTGAACAGTGTCACCTGCCGCGCGGTGCCTGCGCCAGCAGTGATGCGCCCGGCGGGCAGATATTTGAAATCTTCCAGTGCCTCGTAGAACCTGTCTTCCCAATGATCCGGGTCGTCCTCGACCCGCGCGAGGTCACGGGCGATGCGTCGCCAGCTGTCTTCAACCGTCTGATCGATGGGCGTGCCATCCGCCTGTTTGAAGCGGTATTTCATGTCCCAGATCTGCTCGGCGATGGGGGCGGCAAAGCGGCTCATTGGTGATTCCCTGTGCTGAAAGAGGTATCCAGACTAACACCCACTACACCTTGATGAAAGCCAATCCTGAGCTACAATGGATAGATAGCAAAGGGACGACTCTGTGGGAAAGCTGTGGATAAGTACGTGAACCTCATCAAACTTTCGGTTGGTTCGGAAAGCGTGGACTCTCTGATCGCGTGGCAAGACAGCCGCAAACCGCTTTATGAGGACGGATATCCGCGCCACGTAACCCGCATGTGGCCCAAACGTGATGCCGAGATTCTGAATGGCGGATCAATCTATTGGGTCATCAAAGGTGTCGTACAGTGCCGTCAGCGCATTCTGCGCCTGGACGAGGTGATCGGCGAGGACGGTATCCGCCGCTGCGCCATCGTTCTCGACCCTAACGTACATCGGACCCAGAACGCCTTGAAACGCCCGTTTCAGGGTTGGCGATACCTGAAGCCCGAAGATACACCAGCCGACCTTCCGAAAGGGCGCGCGCAGGATGACACCCTGCCCGATGATCTGAACCGCGCCCTTGCGGATATCGGTGTGCTGTAGTTACCGCAGCCGATCCAGCAATTCCGTCAGAACCGCCTTATCCGTCGCGTCGACCTTTGCAACCCGGCTGCGCCACAACGTGGCCTGCGATTGCAGGATCAGACCGTCCGACAGGATCTTGAGGTGGTTTGCCCGCAGGGTTTCACCTGAGGAGGTGATATCAGCAATTGCCTCGGCTGTTTCGTTCATGACCGTACCTTCGGTCGCCCCCTGGCTGTCGACCAGAGTGTAGTCGGCCACGCCCGCGTCGGTCAGGAACTCCCGCACCAGTCGGTGATATTTGGTGGCGATCCGCAGCCGGTGGCCATGGGTGTTGCGAAATGCTGCTGCCGCCGCATCGAGATCGTCCAGCGTGTCCACATCGACCCAGCAGGCGGGTGTGGCAATGATCAGATCGGCTTTGCCAAAGCCCAGCTGCGCAATCTCTTCGACCTGCTGTTCCCAGCGTGGCAGCTTCTCATGCACCAGATCGATGCCGGTGACGCCCAGATGAATACGGCCCGACGCAAGTTCGCGCGGAATCTCACCCGCCGACAACAGAACCAGCGAGACGCCGTCAATCCCGTCAACCCTACCCGCATATTCCCTGTCCGAGCCGTTGCGGGACAGCATGATGCCATGTTTTTCGAACCATGAGACGGTCTTTTCCATCAACCGGCCCTTCGAGGGCACGCCCAGTTTCACACTCATTGCGCGGCCTCCTCGATTTCAAGCATCAGGTCCGGGCGGATCACGCCGCCGATCGCGGGGATTTCGGCCCCATCCCCCAAACGGCGCGTCAGCGCATCATAGCGCCCACCGGTGGCGACGGGCGGCAGGTCGGGACGGCCTTCGGCGTAGAACCCAAAGACAAACCCGTCATAATATTCCATCGATGTCCGGCCATATGACGCTTCGAAATCCAGCCGTGCAACATCGACACCACGCGCCTGCAGGGCGGCGATCCGCGCCTCTAACCGGTCCAGCGCCGGGGTGATCTGCGGCAGATCCACTGCCACATCCCGCAGCTGTTCCAGCGCGAAGGGCATGGTTTCACGCACATTCAGCAGCGTTTCCAACCCGGCCAGTTCATTGTCAGAGATCGGCGGCGCAGCGCGATCTTCGCGCAGGGCTTTGATCCTATCGGCAATCTCGGGCGCGCGACGCTTGCCGATCATCGGAACATCAACCGCCATCGGGTCGTCCGCGTCCAAAAGCGCGTCACGGCCTTCAGGCCCCGGTTTACGCCCTGCAAACCGGTCCAGCAGCGCACGGAACCGGCGCGGCCGCCACAGGTGCCGCATCAGCGCGGCCTTGCGGCGGTCTGTGGTCCGAAGCCCTTCGACAGCCGCGGTCAGGATACCGATATCCCCGGTGGCTGCGCGCAGGGGCAGCCCGCGCAGTTGCAGCGCCATCAGCGAAAACACTTCGGCATCGGCACCAGCGGGATCATCGCGGTCAAAAACCTCGTACCCCACCTGAATATATTCGTTCGACCGGTCCGGGTCGTGTTCCTGACGGCGGAACACCTCACCTGAATAGGTATAGCGCGCTGGCTCCGCCCCGTCCCGCATGTGCATCTGAACAACAGGCAGGGTGAAATCCGGGCGCAGCATCTGCTCGCCCCGCAGCGCGTCCGAGGTGACGTAGGCACGGGCGCGGATATCCTCGCCATAGAGGTCCAGCAACACTTCAGCGGGTTGCAGCAGCGGGGTATCCACCACCTGCGCGCCCGCAGCCTCGAACCGGACACGCATCATCGCGGCACGGGCCTGTATCTGGGAACGGTTGGGCATGGGTCAGTCCTGACTGTTCAGAATTTCACGCACTTTCGCGACCAGATCAGCGCGCGATACTTCGAACTGGCTGGGGCGTTCTTTCCATTCCTCCAGCGTGGCGCTTTCGGCGATCTTAGCCCCAAGGATCAGGTCCTTGATCTGCACGATGCCTTTTGCCTTTTCGTCCCCGCCTTCGATCACCGCAACCGGAGAGTTGCGCTTGTCCGCGTATTTCAACTGATTGCCAAAGTTCTTGGGATTGCCCAGATACACCTCGGCCCGGATGCCCGCATTGCGCAGCTCGGCCACCATCGCCTGATAATCGGCCATCCTGTCGCGATCCATGACGGTGACGACCACGGGGCCTTTGGCCTGGGCGCTGATCCGGCCCTTTTCGCGCAGCGCCGCCAGTAACCGATCGACGCCGATGGACACCCCGGTCGCGGGCACTTCCTGCCCGGTGAACCGCTTGACCAGATCGTCATAGCGCCCGCCGCCCGCAACCGAGCCGAATTGCCGCTTGCGGCCTTTCTCGTCGAAGATTTCGAACGTCAGTTCGGCCTCGTAGACCGGACCGGTGTAATAGCCCAGGCCACGGACGACGGAGGGGTCAATGACAATGCGGTCGGGGCCGTAGCCGCCAGCGGAGAGAAGTTCAGCGATCTGTTCCAGTTCAGCAATCCCATCCGCCCCAATCTTGCTGTCACCCACGGCAATGCGGAGGTTGGCCAATGTACCAGCGGTATCGACGGCCTTGGAAGTCAGGAAGGCGATAACCGGGTCTGCCTGATCATCGCTGAGACCAACGCCGTCGATAAACGCGCCCGACGCGTCCAGACGGCCCTTGGTCAGCAACTCGCGCACACCCTGCTCACCCACCTTGTCGAATTTGTCGATGGTGCGAAGAACATTGTCTCGTGCGGCTTGATCATCGCCAAGCCCCATCGCCTCCAGCACACCGTTCAAAACCTTCCGGTTATTCACCCGGATGATGTAGTCACCGCGCGGGATGCCAACCTCTTCCAGCGTGTCGGCCAGCATTGCACAGATCTCGGCATCAGCAGCCATCGAGGCGGTTCCAACCGTATCCGCATCGCACTGATAGAACTGCCGAAAGCGCCCAGGTCCCGGCTTTTCGTTGCGCCAGACCGGACCCATTGCATAGCGGCGATAGGGCGTGGGCAAGTCGTTGCGGTGCTGGGCGTAAACCCGGGCCAGAGGCGCGGTCAAGTCATAGCGCAGGGCCATCCAGTCGCCATTTCCGCCCTCGTCAAACTCCTGCCACGCAAAGACGCCTTCGTTCGGGCGGTCCACGTCGGGCAGGAACTTGCCCAGCGCCTCGACGGTTTCGACCGCGCTGCTTTCCAGCGCGTCGAAACCGTAACGATGATACACGCCCGCAATCGTCCGCAGCATCTCGGTGCGCTGCGTGACTTCCTCGCCGAAATAGTCACGGAACCCTTTCGGCGTTTCGGCCTTGGGGCGGGGCTGTTTCTTGGGCTTGGCCATGTGGGGCGTCCTTGGGAGTGTACCTGTTCCGCGCGCGGTCTATCCCATGGCCCGCATCTGGGCAAGGCGCGCTTTCTCTGGCCAAGGCGTCACAGGGTCGCTATGTGCAGTCTGAAAGACAGGAGCATCCTATGCAGCAACTGGAAGAACAGATTGCCCATCTGACCCGCACGGTTGACGATCTGAACGCGGTTGTCACCCGGCAACAGGCCGAGATTGACCGGCTGACCCGCCGTGTCGAGATGCTGCTGCACCGCGAGGCCGAGCGCGCGCAGGAAGGGTCAGGCGGCGTTGTCCTTGGTGACGAACGTCCGCCACATTACTGAAAGCTTACAGCCCCAGCGTTGATTTCACCGCGTCGTCGACGACGCCACCCAGCAGGGCGTTTTCATCCCCGGCGCAGCCGTCTTTCAGAGCCGCCACAAATGTTTCGCGCAGCGTGGCCTTTTCCTCGTCCGAACTGGCATGAGCTTCGAGGTCGACCTGACGGTTATAAAGGGACAACGCCGTCATCTTGCCGACCACGTCCACAATGTATTCTTCATTCCCGTCAGCCTCTTCGATGACCGACGCGCATGTGTGATACATGAGCGGCAGCGCCGCTTGCACCATCTGTTCGGCTTCCTCGTCCGCAAGGGCATAGCCGGGCCCTGTAAGCAGCGCGGCGGTTGTGATCACTTTCATCGCGTTCAAACGCATCATCCCGCCCCCGCTTATTTCGAGTTCGCGCCGATCAGCGCACCAGCAATTGCCCCTGCGGCGGCACCCTTGCCGTCGCCGATCAAGGCCCCGACCCCGGCCCCGATCACAGCACCTTTGATCGTGTTCTCTTTCTTCTTGTCGTCCGCAAGCGTGGCTGTCGCCGAAACCAAAGCCAGCGATGCCGCCGCCCCCAATGCAATCGTTCTGAAATTGAGACCTGCAATCGTCATATCAACGCCCTCCCGTGGCATGATCAGAAGACATATTTGCAAGGTCAGCCTAGCGGTGCGCTAACTGTCTGGCAACAAAGCGGTGTCAGATCTCTTCGACGGTCATCACGCCTTCCAGCGATTTGATCGCGCCCTTGATCTGGGGATTGATCGGGAACACACGCCCCAAGTCGATTTCGACGTCGCCGGGCAGGCCGGGGTCCAGCAACAGCAGTTGGATCGGTCCGCGGGCCGCACCCTTGGCGGCGGTTGCGGCTTCTTCAAGAACCGTTGCAATAGTTGGCACCGCCCGCGCTTCGTCGACAAAGATGCGCAGTCCCGTCGCCCCGGCTTCGGCCACTACAGAATCCGCTGGTCCAACCGAACGACCCAGCAGCTTGAGCTGATCGGACTCCACCGTCGCCTCGACGGTCAGAACCACCTGAGCGCCGGTTTCCAGAAACTCGCGGCATTTCTCCAGCGTGTCGGAAAACAGCGTGACCTCATAAGCGCCGGTCGGGTCCGAAAGCTGGGCAAAGGCGAACCGGTTGCCCTTGGCCGATTTCCGTTCCTGCCGCCCGGCAACCACTCCGGCCATCTTGGCAATCAGCGGGCCAGAACGGGCTTTCTCGGTCACCTCGTCCAGCGTCAGAACCTGTTTACGCTTCAAGGCCGGCATATAGTCATCCAGCGGATGACCAGAGAGGTAGAAGCCGATGGCCTTGAACTCTTCGCTCAGACGTTCAGCCGGCAGCCAGTCGGGGGTCAGCGACAGGCGTGGTTCGGGCAGGTCATCTCCGGCCTCGCCAAACAGCGACACCTGGTTCGAATTCTTCTGTTCATGGATCGCTGCCGAATACTGCACCAGTGCATCAAGGCTTTCGAAAACGCGGCGGCGGTTCCGGTCCAGCTCATCAAAGGCTCCGGCGCGGGCCAGCATCTCAAGCGGGCGTTTGCCCACTTTCTTCAAATCCACGCGGCGGGCGAAATCGAACAGGTTGACAAATGGCTTGTCCGCGCGACCCGCAACGATCAGATTCATCGCCTCGACACCCACATTCTTGAGCGCGCCCAGCGCATAGACCAGATGTCCGTTATCAACATCGAACGTGGCCTGAGAGCGGTTCACACAAGGTGGAATATACGGCAGTTCCAGCCCTTTTCGGACCTCTTCGAAATAGATCGCCAGCTTGTCGGTCAGATGAATATCGCAATTCATGACACCCGCCATGAATTCGACCGGATGGTTCGCCTTCAACCAGCCGGTTTGATAGCTGACCACCGCATAGGCGGCGGCGTGGGATTTGTTGAAGCCGTAATTGGCGAATTTTTCCAGCAGGTCGAAGACTTCGCTGGCTTTCTTGGCATCCACCCCGTTTTCTGCCGCGCCTTTTTCGAATTTGGGGCGTTCGGCATCCATCGCCTCTTTGATCTTTTTACCCATCGCGCGGCGCAGCAGGTCCGCGCCGCCAAGGGAATACCCGGCCATCACCTGTGCGATCTGCATCACCTGTTCCTGATAGACGATGATGCCCTGGGTTTCCTCAAGAATGTGGTCGATCAGCGGATGAACGGATGTGATCTCGCGCAGCCCGTTCTTGACCTCGCAATAGGTCGGGATGTTCTCCATCGGGCCGGGACGATAGAGCGCGACGAGGGCCACGATATCCTCGATACAGGTGGGTTTCATGCGCTTGAGCGCGTCCATCATGCCCGAGCTTTCCACCTGGAACACCGCGACCGTCTTGGCCGCTGAATAGAGCTTATACGTCGCCTCGTCATCCAGCGGGATGGCGTTGATCTGGTTCTCGGCCCCCTCGGCAGGTTCGTAAAGCTCGGTGCCATCGGCGGCGATATGCAGCTTCCGTCCGGACTTGAAGATCAGGTCCATCGCGTTCTGGATCACGGTCAGGGTTTTCAGACCCAGAAAGTCGAACTTTACCAGCCCGGCCTGTTCCACCCATTTCATGTTGAATTGGGTCGCAGGCATGTCGGATCGCGGGTCCTGATAGATCGGCACCAGCGCGTCCAGTGGCCGGTCGCCAATCACAACCCCAGCCGCGTGGGTCGAGGCGTTGCGCAGCAGCCCTTCGACCTGCTGGCCGTATGTCAGCAGACGATCCACCACCTCTTCGTTGCGCGCTTCTTCCCGCAGGCGCGGCTCGTCCTTCAGGGCTTTTTCGATGGAAACCGGTTTGACACCTTCCACGGGGATCATCTTAGACAGACGGTCCACCTGCCCGTACGGCATTTGCAGCACCCGCCCGATGTCGCGCACGGCGGCCTTTGACAGCAAGGCACCAAAAGTGATGATCTGCCCCACCTTGTCGCGCCCGTATTTCTGCTGCACGTAACGGATCACCTCTTCTCGGCGATCCATGCAGAAGTCGATATCGAAGTCGGGCATCGAAACCCGTTCGGGATTCAGGAACCGTTCAAACAGCAGGCTATAACGCAGCGGGTCGAGGTCGGTAATTGTCAGCGCATAAGCCACCAGCGAGCCCGCACCCGATCCCCGCCCCGGTCCAACCGGAATATCGTGATCCTTGGCCCATTGGATAAAGTCGGCAACGATCAGGAAGTAACCAGGAAAGCCCATGCCTTCGATGATGCCAAGTTCGAAATCCAACCGCTCCTGATACTCCTCGGGCGTCACCGCATGGGGGATTACCGCCAAACGTTTCTGCAAGCCTTCATTCGCGATGCGGCGCAGTTCAGCGACCTCGTCATCGGCGAATTTCGGCAGGATGGGATCGCGGCGATAAGCCATAAAGGCGCAACGCCGCGCGATCTCGACCGTGTTCTCAATGGCCTCGGGCAGATCAGCGAACAGCGTCACCATTTCCTGCTGCGACTTGAAATAATGCTGCGCGGTCAGGCGGCGGCGACCTTCCTGCTGGTCGACATAAGCCCCTTCGGCGATACAGATCAGCGCATCATGGGCCTCGTACATATCCGAGGTCGGGAAATAGACGTCATTGGTGGCAACCAGCGGCAGGTTCTTGGCATAGGCCATCTCGATATGGCCGCGCTCGGTCTGGCGTTCGGCCTCGGGTTGGCCGTCTTCACCTGGGTGACGCTGGAGTTCGATATACAGACGATCCGGGAAAATCGCGGCCAACCGATCCACCAGCGCCTCGGCCGCCGGACGTTGCCCCTGTTGCAACAGGCGGCCCACCGGCCCGTCAGGCCCTCCGGACAGGCAGATCAGCCCGTCGGCGCGGTCCGCAAGCTCGTCCAGCGTGACCTGCGGCAACTGCCCGCCCTTGTCCACGTAAAGGCACGTGCTCAGCTTCATCAGGTTCTCGTACCCCGCCTCGGACTGTGCCAGCAGAACAAGCGGCGCGGGCGATTTTTGTTTTTCCCCCGGTTGCGACTGCACATAAGTCAGATCAACCTGACATCCCATGATCGGCTGGACACCAGCCTGACTGGCTGTCACCGAAAATTCCAGCGCCGAAAACATGGAATTCGTGTCAGTCACTGCAACGGCAGGCATCTCCATCTTCTCGCACAGGGCGGGCAGTTTTTTCAGCCGCACAGCGCCTTCCAGAAGGGAATATTCGGTGTGAACACGTAGGTGAATGAATCGGGGGGTACTGCTCATGAACGGCAGGCTACCCTAGCCGCGAGGCATGCAAAAGCCGGAACCTGCGCCGTTGTTTGGCAAAATAATCATTTTCGATTATTCGGATTTTCCAGAAGGTGCTTCGGAAAGCGACATCTTCACTGACAAAAAAACGCTTTAGTTTCAAACAACTGATATTTACACAGGGTGCGCAATTCCACGCCGATTGGCTGTAATGATGCATCATACAGGCAGTTTTTCTTGCCAGATCACGCATGCTGTTTCTAACATCCATTGGCAAGCTATCCGCCCGCCACTCTTTCTACGTCGCATCGAAGGAGGGCACCACCAGGGCGCAACCGGGTAAGGCGACGGGTTTCTCGAATGGACATCACGTTTCTTCTGAACGGAGAGACAGTGGAGCTGACGGACATCGATCCGACAGCCACTCTGCTGGATTGGCTGCGTGAAGATCGTGGCCTGACCGGCACCAAGGAAGGCTGCAACGAAGGCGATTGCGGTGCCTGCACTGTCATGGTGACGGATGCGGGTGGTGCAAAGGCCCTGAACTCGTGCATCCTTTTCTTGCCGCAACTGCATGGCAAGGCGGTTCGAACCGTCGAAGGCGCCAGCAGCCCCGATGGCGAGGTCCATCCGGTTCAGCAGGCCATGGTTGACCTGCACGGTTCGCAATGCGGCTTTTGCACGCCCGGTTTTGTCATGTCGATGGTGGCCGGTCACACCAATGGCGCGACGGATCACGATACACAGCTTGCCGGTAATCTGTGCCGTTGCACGGGTTACGCTCCCATTATTCGCGCAGCCGAAGCGGCCGAGAAACAGCCCGTGCCTGTCTGGGTTAAAGACAAGCCTGTCGCAACGCCCGCCACCTCACCCATGCTGCCGGGCTCGTCCGACGCGCTGGCTGCCGTATATGCCGAGAACCCGAATGCCACTTTGGTTGCGGGCGCAACAGACGTTGGGCTTTGGGTGACCAAGCAACTACGCGATCTTGATCCGGTGATCTTCCTGAACCGCTGTGACGATCTCAAAGAGATCACGATCACCGACGAAGAAATTCGTTTCGGTGCCATGGTCGATATGAACCGTATGGGCGAAGCCTTGGCGGACATTCACCCATCCTATGCAGAAATGATCCGGCGCTATGCCAGTGTTCAGGTCCGTCACGCGGCCACTGTGGGCGGCAACATCGCCAATGGCTCGCCAATCGGAGACAACCCGCCCGCGCTGATCGCATTGGGTGCGACGCTGCACCTGCGCAAAGGTGATGAGCGCCGGTCAGTCCTGCTGGAAGACTTCTTCATCGATTACGGGAAACAGGACCGCGCACCGGGTGAGTTTGTCGAAGCCGTCAGCTTCCTGCGTCAGGCGGACCGGCTGAAATGCTACAAGCTGAGCAAACGGTTCGATCAGGATATCTCGGCGGTGTGCGGATGTTTCAACGTTACCATTTCGGACGGACAGGTGACAGATGCGCGCATCGCGTTTGGCGGTATGGCTGGCATTCCGAAACGGGCAACCCATGTCGAGGCCGCGCTGATCGGCAAACCGTGGGCGCGCGAGGCGATTGACGCCGCTCTGCCCGCTTTTGCCGACGATTATTCACCGCTTACGGATATGCGCGCCTCGGCCACGTACAGGCTTGAGACCGCCAAAGCGATGCTGGAACGGTACTTCCTTGAGGATCAGGGCCAAGTGACCAACGTGCTGGAGGTATCGGCATGAGCGTAACCAAACCCCTTCCCCATGACGCGGCACCGCTGCACGTATCCGGTTCCGCCCGGTATGTGGACGACATCCCGACGCCAAAGGGCACATTGCATCTGGCCTTTGGCCTGAGCCCGATCGCCAAGGGCACGATTACCGCGATGGACCTGTCTGCCGTGAAAGCGGCACCCGGGGTCGTCAGGGTCATGACGGCACAGGACCTGCCCTTTGCCAACGATGTTTCGCCCTCGATCCATGACGAGCCTTTGCTGTCCGACGGGACGGTTCACTATATCGGCCAGCCTGTTTTCCTTGTGGTTGCCACCAGCCATCTGGCCGCCCGCAAGGCGGTTCGGCTGGGCAAGATCGACTATGCCGAGGAAGCACCGATCCTGACGGTGGAAGAGGCTTTGGCCGCAGACAGCCGATTTGAAGACGGGCCCCGCATCTATGCCAAGGGCGATGCGGACGCCGCGATTGAAAGCGCCGCCCACGTCATCGACGGAACGTTCGAGATCGGCGGTCAGGAGCATTTCTATCTGGAAGGTCAGGCTGCGCTTGCCGTGCCGAATGAAGGCGGCGACATGCTTGTCCACAGCTCGACCCAGCACCCGACCGAGATACAGCACAAGGTGGCGGACGCTCTGGGCCTGCCCATGCATGCGATCCGCGTCGAAACCCGGCGCATGGGTGGCGGGTTCGGCGGCAAGGAAAGCCAGGGGAACGCGCTGGCCGTTGCCTGCGCAGTGGCGGCGCGGGCGACCGGCAAAGCCTGCAAGATGCGCTATGACCGCGATGATGACATGATCATCACCGGCAAACGCCACGCCTTCCGGATTTCCTATCGCGCGGGATTTGACGAACAGGGTCACATTCAGGGCGTGTCCTTTCTGCAATACGCGATTTGCGGCTGGGCACAGGACCTGTCCCTGCCCGTCGCCGACCGTGCGATGCTGCATTCTGACAATGCCTACCTGCTGCCCAATGCCCGGATTGAAAGCCATCGGTTGAAGACCAACACGCAGTCAGCCACCGCCTATCGCGGTTTTGGTGGCCCGCAGGGGATGGTTGCCATCGAACGGGTGATGGACCACGCCGCGCATGAACTTGGGCTGGACCCGGTGGAATTGCGCCGCCGCAACTATTACGAGCCCGCGCATAAGGTTGCCGAAGTCCAACCCCACGAGAAACCGCTGGGTCATCCCGACCCGCACGAAGACCTGACCAGCCGTGGCGCAGTGGAAACAGGGACCGCCCCGGTCCGCCCCCTGCCCGCTGGTGGCAACACGACGCCCTACGGCATGGAGGTCAGCGATTTCGAACTGCATGGCATGACCGAAGCGCTGATGAAGTCCAGCGACTATGCCGCGCGCAAAGCGGCCATCGAGAAATGGAATGCCGAAAACAGCGTGATCAAGAAGGGCATCGCCTTTTCTCCGGTCAAGTTCGGAATTTCCTTTACGCTGACCCATCTGAACCAGGCCGGTGCGCTGGTGCATGTGTATCAGGATGGTTCGGTGCACCTGAATCATGGTGGCACCGAGATGGGTCAGGGCCTGTTCCAGAAGGTCGCACAAGTGGCCGCGGCGCGTTTCGGCATCCCGCTTGAGATGGTCAAGATCACCGCCACGGATACGGCAAAAGTGCCCAATACCTCGGCCACGGCGGCGTCTTCAGGCAGCGATCTGAACGGTATGGCGGTGAAAGCGGCCTGCGATACGATCCGCGACCGGATGGCCGATTATCTGGCTGAACGGCATCAGGCCGACCCCTCTGCCGTCACGTTCACGGATGGCCACGTTTCGGTTGGTGAAGAACGGTACACGTTCGCCGAAGCTGCCGCACTGGCCTATCAGGGTCGGATAAGCCTGTCGGCCACTGGCTTCTATAAAACGCCCAAGATCGAATGGGACCGGATCGCGGGGCGTGGTCGCCCGTTTTACTACTTCGCCTATGGCGCTTCGGTCACCGAGGTCGCTGTGGACACGTTGACGGGTGAGAACCGCATTCTGCGCACAGATATCCTGCATGACGCGGGCGCTTCGCTGAACCCGGCGCTGGATGTCGGACAGGTCGAAGGCGGTTACGTGCAGGGCGCGGGCTGGCTGACAACCGAGGAACTGGTCTGGGACGGGAAGGGCAACCTGCGCACACATGCACCCTCGACCTACAAGATCCCGGCCTGTTCCGACCGGCCCGATATTTTCAACGTCGCACTTTGGGATGGCGAGAACCGAGAGGACACCATCTATCGCTCGAAAGCCGTGGGGGAACCCCCATTCATGCTGGGAATATCGGCCTGGCTGGCGCTTTCGAATGCGGTGGCGGCCTGCGGGGACACTTATCCGGCGCTCAACGCGCCCGCCACCGCCGAAGAGGTCTGGCGCGGCGTCCAGAGGATGAAGGGAGGCATCTGATGGGATTTGACCTTGAGGCTTTGAGGGAGGCGGTCAAAACCCACGGCAAAGTGGTCCGGGTGGTCATCGCCGGGATCAAAGGGTCGTCTCCACGTGAAGTCGGTGCCGCCATGCTGGTCTGGGACGGTGGGCAAAGCGGCACAATCGGCGGCGGAACACTGGAATACCAGGCGGCACATGCCGCACGGTTGCAAACCACGCCAACCCGCCTGACGCATCATGCGCTTGGACCCGAGTTGGGGCAATGCTGCGGCGGTGCCGTGTCGTTGCTGAGCGAGGTCTACGACGCAAAGACCGTCTATGATCTGGACGATGCGGTCATCGCGCGCCCGACCAAGGATGGCGCGATGCCCCTGTCGGTCAAGCGAATGCTGGCGACGGCGCGCGGACAGGGGATTGCGCCCGAACCGCAGCTGATTGACGGCTGGATGGTTGAACCCGTTCACAAGCCGACACGCAATCTGTGGATCTGGGGCGCGGGCCATGTCGGCCGGGCGCTGGTGGATGTGCTGTCCCCGCTTCCCGATCTTGCGATCACCTGGGTGGATACCAGCCGTCAGCGCTTTCCGGCCGCTGTGCCAGCGGGCGTGACAATTGTTCCGGCGGCAAAACCGGCCGAGCTGGTCCGCCATGCCCCATGTGACGCCGAACATCTTGTGCTTACATACTCGCATAATCTTGACTTTGAACTGTGCAACAGACTGCTTTTGCACGATTTTGGCTTTGCGGGGCTGATTGGCTCGGCTACGAAATGGGCGCGATTCCGGTCGCGGCTGGCCGCCCTTGGGCATCCGCCTGAACGGATTAGCCGGATCACCTGCCCGATCGGTGACCCGTCGATGGGGAAGCATCCGCATATGATCGCCGTGGGCGTCGCTGCACAATTGCTGCGCCCGGCCCTGCAAAACAAGTTGAAGAAGGACCTGAGCGCGTGACCATTCCACTTTTGAGCTTGCAAGGGCTGACCAAAGCCTACCCCGGTGTTGTGGCCAATGATCAGGTGTCCTTTGACATCGGTGAAGGCGAAGTGCACGCGCTGCTGGGTGAAAACGGCGCGGGGAAATCCACGCTGGTAAAAATGATCTATGGGCTTGTGAAGCCGGACAGCGGCACCATGAAACTGCGCGGCAATCCGTTTGCGCCGCCCGAACCCCGCGCGGCCCGTGCGGATGGGATCGCGATGGTGTTCCAGCATTTTTCGCTGTTTGACGCGCTGAACGTGGCCGAGAATATCGCGCTGGGGATGGAGAACCCGCCCCCGATGGGGGATCTGGCATCGCGCATTCGCGAAGTTTCGGAAACTTATGGCCTTCCGCTGGACCCGTTTCGCACGGTTGGCGACCTGTCCGCAGGCGAACGCCAGCGGGTCGAGATCATCCGCTGCCTGTTGCAGGACCCCAAGCTGCTGATCATGGACGAACCGACCTCGGTTCTGACCCCGCAAGAGGTCGATATTCTGTTTGAGACGCTGAACAAGCTACGCTCCGAGGGAACCTCGATCCTGTATATCTCGCATAAACTGGAGGAAATCCGAACGCTATGCGACCATGCTACGATCCTGCGTCTGGGCAAGAACGTGGGCGAATGTGTCCCCGCTGAAACCTCGGCGCGTGACATGGCCGAGATGATGGTCGGGTCAACCTTGCAGACGCCCGAACGCTCGGGCCGGGAACTGGGCGAGGTCGCGCTGGATGTCAGCGGGCTGTCAGTCCCCTCGCCTTCGGAATTCGGCACCGCATTGCGCAATGTGCACATGACGGTCCGCAAGGGCGAGGTTCTGGGCATCGGCGGCGTTGCCGGAAACGGGCAGGATGAGTTGCTGGGCGTGTTGTCCGGGGAAATCCTGACATCGGCGGATGCAATCAAGTTCAACGGTCAGGCGATCGGCAAGCTCGGCCCGACAACGCGCCGTAAGCTGGGCGTTCTGACCGCGCCCGAGGAACGGTTAGGCCACGCAGCGGCACCCGACATGAGCCTGACCGAAAACGCTTTGCTGACCGGATCTGTGCGGGAAGGGCTTGAGAAAAATGGCTTCTTGAAATGGTCCGAAACCCGGAGTTTTGCCGAAAAGATCATCGAAGCCTTCGACGTTCGCACGCCCGGGCCCGAAAACGCAGCGCGGTCCTTGTCCGGCGGTAACCTGCAGAAATTCGTGATTGGACGCGAAGTGCTGCAAAACCCTGATGTGTTGGTGGTAAACCAGCCAACCTGGGGGGTGGATGCCGCGGCGGCCGCGTCGATCCGGCAAGCCATACTCGATCTTGCGGCGAAAGGCACAGCGGTGATCTGCATCTCGCAGGATCTGGATGAGCTGATGGAGATCTCGGACAGTTTTGCGGCCTTGAACGAAGGTCGGCTGAGCGCACCGCGCCCGACCACCGGCCTGACGGTGGATGAGATTGGCCTGATGATGGGCGGCGCCCATGGCATGGAGGTGGCACATGTGTGATCTGCTGGGCCGCCTTCGGCTAGAGTATTTGCGAAAAGATGAAACATCTGGGGGGATGAGCAGATGATTGTGTTGGAGAAACGGCCACAGCCGTCCAGGGCCTGGTCTTACGCGACCCCCCTTGTGGCGGTGCTGGCAACAATGGTGTTTGGCGGGTTGCTGTTTGCCATTTTGGGGAAAAATCCGGTCGAAGCCATCGGTACCATCTTCTGGGAGCCGCTGTTTGGAGAGTTCGCATTCTATTACCGCCCTCAATTGCTGGTCAAAGGCGCGCCCCTAGTGCTGATCGCAATCGGATTGTCGCTGGGTTTTCGGGCCGGTATCTGGAATATCGGGGCCGAAGGACAATACATCATGGGCGCCATATTCGGCGCGGGCGCAGGTCTGGCCTTCTATCCGCTCGACGCCTGGTACATCTTCCCGATCATGGTGGTCGCAGGCGCATTTGGCGGGTGGCTGTGGGCAACGATCCCGGCTTTGCTGAAGGTGCGTTTCGGCACCAACGAAATCCTTGTGTCGCTGATGCTGGTCTACGTGGCCGAGCAGATGCTGGCCTCGGTCTCGCTGGGTCTTCTCAAGAACCCCGAAGGGTTCGGCTTTCCCGGATCGCGCAACCTGCAATCCTATGAAAGCGCGCATAATGCCGAGCTGATTGCCGGTTCCGGGATGCATTGGGGTGTTGTCGCGGCCTTCATCGCGGTGATCTTTGCCTATGTATTGCTGAACCGTCACATGCTGGGCTTCCATATCCGCCTGACGGGTGAGGCCCCCCGCGCCGCAAAGTTTGCAGGTGTGAATCCGGCGCGCCTGATCCTGTTCTGCCTTGGAATTTCGGGCGCTTTGGCCGGGCTGGCCGGTATGTTCGAGGTGTCCGGCCCGTCCGGTCAGATCAGCATCGACTTCAACGTGGGTTATGGCTTTACCGCGATCATCGTCGCGTTTCTGGGCCGCCTGCATCCGGTGGGTATCCTGTTGGCCGGGGGCCTGATGGCGCTGACCTATATTGGCGGCGAAATTGCACAATCGCAGCTGGGTCTGCCTGCCGCTGCCATTCAGGTGTTTCAGGGAATGCTGCTGTTTTTCCTGCTGGCCTTCGATCTTCTGACAAACTTCCGCATCCGTGCGGCGCGTAGCGAGGTGGCGTGATCATGGACCTTGGTCAAATCAATCCCGTTCTTCTGGTTGCCTCGCTTATGGTGGCCGCAACCCCCCTTCTGCTGGCCGCGATCGGAGAGCTTGTCGTGGAAAAGGCAGGCGTTCTGAACCTTGGTGTCGAGGGCATGATGATCGTCGGCGCGATCAGCGGTTTTGCGATCTCGGTCGAAACCGGCTCGCCCTGGCTGGGCTTTGTTGCTGCCGCCATTGGCGGGGCCGTGCTGTCGCTGCTGTTCGTCCTGCTGACACAGTTTGCATTGGCCAACCAAGTTGCCAGCGGCCTTGCGCTGACCCTGTTTGGACTGGGGTTCAGCGCCTTGATGGGGCAAAGCTATGTGGGCGTCAAACCCCCCAGCATGGGCGATATCCACATCCCTTTGATTAGCGATATTCCGGTCATCGGCCCGATCCTGTTTCGGCACGACCCCATCCTGTATCTGGGCATTGCGCTGACCGCTGTGGTCTGGGCCGTCCTGAAGTACACCCGCGTCGGGTTGATCCTGCGGGCGGTTGGTGAAAACCACGATGCCGCCCATGCGCTTGGCTACAAGGTCATCAAAATCCGTATCATGGCGATCCTGTTCGGCGGGGCCTGCGCGGGCCTGGGTGGGGCTTACATCAGCCTGATCCGTGTGCCGCAATGGACCGAGGGCATGACCGCAGGTGTCGGCTGGATCGCGCTGGCGCTGGTGGTGTTTGCCAGCTGGAAACCATGGCGGGTCCTGCTGGGTGCATATTTGTTCGGCGGCATTACCGTCTTGCAGCTTAATTTGCAGGCAGCGGGCGTTGCCATTCCCGTCGAGTATCTGGCAATGTCACCCTATCTCATCACGATCCTTGTGCTTGTGATCCTTTCGGCCGACAAGAGCAGCGCACCTGCCTCACTGGGCCGGACCTTCCATGCCTCACACTAGGGGCCAACTGAACCAACTTGGGGAGTAACTACATGAAATTCAAATCACTTCTGACAACTGCCGCGATAGCGCTTGGTCTTGCGACCGGCGCAGTGGCGCAAGACAAGACCAAGGTCGGTTTTGTCTATGTCGGCCCTGTCGGCGACGGTGGCTGGACCTATGAACACAACAAGGGCCGTCTGGCGATCGAAGAAGAGTTCGGCGACAAGGTCGAGACTGTATTCGTTGAATCGGTGCCGGAAGGCCCGGACGCCGAACGCGTGATGACCCAGATGGCGCTGGAAGGCGCGGATCTGATCTTTACCACCTCATTTGGCTATATGGATCCAACCATCAATGTGGCCAAGAAATTCCCGAACGTGAAGTTCGAGCACGCGACAGGCTACAAGATGGCCGACAACGTCTCGGTCTATTCGGCGCGTTTCTACGAAGGTCGTGCGGTTCAGGGGCATATCGCGGGTAGAATGACCGAATCGAACATCATCGGCTATATCGGGTCTTATCCGATCCCCGAGGTGATCCGCGGTATCAACTCGGCCTATATCCACGCCAAGAAGGCAAACCCGGATGTCCAGTTCAAGATCGTCTGGGCCTATACCTGGTTCGACCCGGCAAAAGAGGCTGACGCCGCTTCGGTTCTGATCGAACAGGGCGCCGACGTGATCCTGCAGCACACTGACTCGACCGCTCCGCAGGCCGCCGCACAAGAGGCGGGTAACGTGATCACCTTCGGTCAGGCTTCGGATATGAGCGAATACGCCCCCAAACCGCGTGTTTCCTCGATCATCGACAACTGGGGACCCTATTACATTGCGCGCACGCGAGCTGTGATGGACGGCACCTGGACCTCGTCCAATACCTGGGACGGTATCGGGCCGGGCATGGTAGAAATCGGTGAGATTTCGGATGCAGTTCCTGCGGACATCAAAGAAGAGGCACTGGCCCTGAAGGCGGCGCTGGCCGATGGCAGCTATCATGCCTTTACCGGACCGCTGAAGAAGCAGGACGGCAGCGACTGGCTGGCCGAGGGCGAAGTGGCCGACGACGGTACGCTGGCTGGCATGAACTTCTATATTGAAGGGCTGGAAGGCGATATCCCGCAGTAAACGACGCGGGTAGAAATGCATCAAGGCCCGCAGGTTTGCGGGCCTTTTTTCGTGGCGTATTCGCTTCGGTCATATTACCGGATGACCGGGATGTAACGGCTGCGACGACCTACGGAACCTTTAGGCCCTGTCCTGCGTTCGCCACCCGATCAGGCTAAGGCACGCAAACACGATCGCGGCAACGCAGACGATCGAAGGCCCTGCCGGAGTGTCGAAAACATACGCAGCCCTTAACCCCGTGATGGCTGAAAGCGCGCCTATTCCCGCCGCGATCAAGGCCATCGTTTCTGGTGACCGCGCAAGGTTACGCGCCGCTGCCGCCGGAATGATCAGCATTGCGGCGATCAGCAATACACCCACAACCTTGATCGCCACCGCCACGGTCACGGCAAGTGACAGGGTCAGGATCAGTTGCTCTCGTCTTGGATCGAATCCGCTGGCGTAAGCCAGTTCTTCGTTCAATGTCGCGGTCAGAAGTTGCGCCCAACGCCAGACAATCAGCGCCACGACAAGCGCCGCACCGCCCCAGATCACGATCAGATCAGAACGGGAGACCGCCAGAATATCCCCAAACAGATACGCCATAAGGTCAATCCGGACACCGGACAGGAATGAAACTGCAACCAGCCCGAAGGCCAACGCAGAATGTGCCAGAACGCCCAGCAGCGTGTCCATCGCATATCCGCGACCGGCCAAAAGCGAAACGGTCAGCGCCATGACCAAAGCGACAGCCAACGCGCCCGTGAAGATCGACATCTGAAACGTCAGGGACAGGGCCACGCCCAAAATTGCGGCATGTGCGGTTGCATCGCCGAAATACGCCATGCGACGCCATACGACAAAACACCCAAGGGGGGCCGCGGCAAACGCCACGCCAATACCGGCGAGCGTTGCCCGCATCATGAAATCATCCAGCATTATTCCGCCGCTTCCTGTGTACTCGCATCATGGTCATGATCATGATGGTGATCATGTTCATGACGATAAAGGGCAAGCGCACCGCCAGTTCCGGTTCCAAACAAGGCCCGATACTCGGGCGCCGAGGCGACAACGGCCGGTGATCCTTCGCAACAGACATGCCCATTGAGGCATATCACCCGGTCCGAAGCGCTCATGACCACGTGCAGTTCGTGGCTGATCATCAGAACGGCGCATCCGGTCTCGCGCCGGACAGCCTCGATTTGCTGGTAAAAGCTGGCCGACCCCCGTTGGTCCAAACCCTGTGTCGCTTCGTCCAGCAACAATATGTCCGGGCGGTTGATCAAAGCTCTGGCCAGCAGCACCCGCTGGAACTGTCCGCCGGACAGCTGCGACATCTGGCGTTTCAACAGATCCGGCACACCCGCCGATTCAAGCGCCTCGACACATTGCCTGCGCGACACAGGATCGGTCAGACGCATGAACCGTTCAACGGAAATCGGTAATGTCGGATCGACATGCAGCTTCTGCGGCACATAGCCGATTTTCAATCCGGGCTTCAGTGACACTTGACCGGCACAAGGCCGTGTCGCACCGATAATGGCGCGCAGCAGGCTGGTCTTGCCTGATCCGTTCGGGCCAACGATGGTCACGATTTCACCCGGTTCAATGACCATATCCACATGATGCAGCACGGTATGCGCGCCATAGCGGACGCTGAGTTTCTCGACAGTGATCAGGGCCATCTTTATGCCTTTTCGGTGCAGTCGGGGCAGAGACCTTCAGCCTCTACAACCGTTCGCTCGATCTCGAAACCCGCCGCGCGCGCGGCAGCGCCAAGAACACCTTTGGACGGGGCAGATTGCGCCTCGGCTACGGCGTCGCATTTTCGGCAGATCATGAAAGCAGGTGAATGCGCCGCACCGGGATGAGAGCAAGCGACAAACGCGTTCAGCCGCTCGATCTTGTGGACAAATCCGTTTTGTACAAGAAACTCCAGCGCCCGATAAGCGACCGGAGGCTGGGACCCGAACCCTTCGTCGCGCAACCGGTCAAGGATTGCATAGGCACCTTGGGCGCGATGTTCGTGCAATAACATCTCAAGAACCTTGCGCCGAACCGGCGTCAGCCGCAGCCCTTCCGCTTTGCACCGGACTTCGGCGGATGTCAGAGCCGTTGCGACGCAGCTCTGGTGGTCATGTTCCTGAAACCCGACCGGAGCCGCGTCTTTGCCAATAACTGGGTGCACATCACTTGTCATGTTATTACATATCATGTATTGCCGCTTGAAATGTTATAAAATCACACAGAGGGCCCGATGTCCAGAACGCTTCTTCTTCCATTATCTATCACAGTTGCACTGCTGGGTGGACCGGCCCGCGCAGATGCGCCAAACGTTGCCGCGGACATTGCCCCGGTTCATTCGCTGGTGGCCCGTGTCATGGCGGGTGTGGGAACACCTGCCCTGATCGTCGCACCGGGTGCCTCGCCGCATGAATACAATCTGCGCCCGTCCGAGGCAGCCGCGTTGCAAAACGCCGATCTGGTGTTCTGGGTAGGAGAAGACCTGACGCCCTGGCTGGAAAGTGCGATAGAAACTCTTGCCCAAGGTGCGACCGCCACAGCCCTATTGGACGCAAAGGGTACGGGGCTTCTTGAGTTCCGGGAAGACGCATTGTTTGAGGCGCATGATCACGCGGACGATGCGGGTCACGAAGACCATGACGACCATGGCGATCACGAAGGCCATGATGATCATGACTCTCATGACCCACATGCCTGGCTTTCGCCAACGAATGCCAAAGCCTGGCTGACCCTGATCGCGGATCAACTGTCGTCAGCGGATCCCGACAACGCCGCTGCGTATTTAGCAAATGCCGAAGCGGCGCGCGAAGAAATGAACGTGCTTTCCGCAGAAGTGGAAGAGTTGCTTGAACCGGTTCGCGGCGGCAGCTTCATCGTGTTTCATGATGCCTACCAGTATTTTGAGGTTGCGTTTGGTTTCCCTGCATCGGGCGCGATTTCCCTGAGCGACGCGTCCGACCCAAGCCCCGCGCGAGTTGCCGCCATTCAAGGTCGCATTCACGCCGAAGGCATCAACTGCGTATTGTCTGAACCACAGTTCAATCCGGGCATCGTCGAAACCGTGTTGGATGGAACATCGGCACAATCCGGTGTGATCGATCCACTGGGCTCGGCTCTGGAACCCGGGCCGTCTCTGTACCCGCAAGTCATTCGTAACATGGCGCAAACCCTGTCGGAGTGTTTGAAAACCCGTTGAACCGGGACTGGGATCGGGACGCGGAAACCTGCCGGGGTGCACCCAAAAGGGCCAAGTCCCGATCTGCGCATCAGGTTTGGAACATTGGAGAAGCGCATCAGACCATGGTCTGTAGCGCGTCAAACAATTGTCGTTCATAGTCGATTGCGAAATGAGACCCAAAATTACCGACCTGACAATTGGCAACTGGTCTTTGTCGCGCGTTTTTCTCGCGGCAAGTGTTGTGGTCATGGGGACTGCAACGGTGTTTGTTGGTCACTGGGTATCGAACCGGATCGAAAATGCGGTTGTACAAAATTCCGCCAACTCTGCGGCATTGTACATGGAAAGCATTTTGTCCCCACTCAGCCAGGAGCTGGCGCATGGAGACCGCCTTTCCGAACAGGCCAGCCGGGCGCTGGACGAGATTTTCATGACCCAGCCGATGCGCGAACGCATTGCCTCGTACAAGTTCTGGAAACAGGATGGCGAGATTGCATACGCATCGGATTCCGCCATCATCGGTCGCCGCTTCGAGCCGACAGATGACCTGAAACGCGCATGGGCTGGAGAAATCTCGGGCTCATTTGAAGAGCTGGACGACGAAGAAAGCGCGGCAGAGGCTGCGCTTGGCATTCCATTGCTGGAAGTCTACAGCCCCATTCGCGAAATCTGGTCGGGGAAAATCATCGCGGTCGCCGAGTTTTATGAAAAGGCCGATCAGCTGGAACTGGACATGGCCAGAGCCAGAAGAACAAGCTGGTTGATCGTTGGCTCGGCCTTTGCGGCAAGCACGATTGTTCTGTTTTCCATTGTCGCAATCGGCGACAACACCATTCGACGGCAAGGGCGCCTTCTGAATGATCGTCTTGCCGAAAGTGAAAAGATGGCCGCACAGAATGCCATGCTGCGGTCGCGCGTCATTGATGCATCGGAAAGATATGCTGCGCAAACGGACAGGTTCCTCAGGAAACTCGGCGCGGAACTGCATGACGGCCCTGCCCAATACCTGTCCCTCGCCGCCCTTCGACTGGAGGCTGCATTCGGCGACAAGCCGGAGATGCCCACCGAGGCCGAAGAAATTCAGCAATCTTTGCAGAAGTCTTTGGCAGAAATTCGCGCCTTGTCACGGGGGTTGTTCGCGCCAGACATCGAAAATCTGGCGCTCGTTGATGTGGTAAAAAGAGCTGTCGAGGACCATTCTGAACACAGCCCTTTTCGCCCCGGTATTTCCTTTCAGGGCAATCCGTCGCCAAATTTGTCAATCTCGGGCAAGTTGTGCGTTTTCCGGTTCCTGCAAGAAACGCTTTCCAATGCCGCAAGATATGCGCCCGCGTCCCAGTGCACTGTCACCTGCGACGTACAAGATGATCGCATTACCGTTCAGGTCAGCGACGACGGCCCCGGGTTCGCCCCCTCCGGCGAGACGGTTCTGCGTGAGGACGGGGGCCAGGGCCTTGTCGGCTTGCGTGACCGGGTCGAAAGCATTGGCGGTCGGTTCGAAGTGACGTCAACCCCAGGCAAGGGCACCACTGTTGCTATGACGTTGCTTCCCAGAAAGATGAGTGCATCATGACAACTTCAGTCGTTATCGCAGATGATCACCCGATTTTCAGGGACGGTTTACACCGCACATTGGAGGAGGCCGACGGCTTCAAGGTTCTTGCCGCCGGATCAAACGCGGATGAGGCCGTTTCCCTTGTCCGAACCCATCAACCTGACATCGCCATCCTCGACCTGTCGATGCCCGGTGGCGGCATAAGCGCGACCCGCAGAATTGCTGAAATGGCGAACCCGCCTTTCATCGCGATATTGACGGTCTCTGAAAATAGCAGTGACGTCGCAGACGCTTTGGAGGCGGGTGCCATTGGCTATATCGTCAAGGGCGTGACAGCACGCGAATTGACAGCTTCGCTGCGCAGTATCGCCTCGGGCGAAGGGTTCGTCTCGCCGGGTCTAGCGTCGCGCATGCTGCTTCAGATCAATCGCGGAAACGGGTCGCAGAAAGAAGCTGACGCCATAGATGATCTTACCCATCGCGAAGAAGAAATCCTAAGACGCGTCGCCAAAGGGCTGAGCAATCGGGAAATAGCCGATGAGTTGGGAATACAGGAGAAAACCGTCAAGCATTACATGACGGCGATCCTGTCCAAGCTCCATGCGCGAAACCGGGTGGAGGCCGCTCTTATCGCGCATGAGGCCTGGAACAAGAAAGACTAGGGGTCAGGCGCTCAAAGACCAGGGCGGTCTCTCAAGAAAAGAAACCGCCCCGCACAATCGCCAAAGTTCGTCACTCAGTTGGCAATCGCCTGAAGTCTGCTGCGATCCGCCGCAGTTGCGGTTCTTTCTACGACGGTCCGGTTGAACGGGTCTTTCAACTCGTAACGCCCGCCCTCGATCTCTTCTTTCCAGCCGTTTGCGTAACTAACTTCGATATTGTTGCCCTGAATTTCGATTTTTGCCGGGTTACTTCCAGCGCCACCACTCTGCCCGGGCGAGCGCACGCTGTCGATTGAGATACCGTTTGCCAGTGACCGAAGGCGCGAAACGTCGGCACCGGTGGCCGGTCGTTCCTCGACTGTTCGGTTCTGCGCGTTCTTTCTTTCGTACCGGCCGTTTTCAATCTCTTCCTTGGTGCCGTCAGCATAGCGTACTTCTATGCCGCTCGCGCTTGTCTCGACCTTTGTTATTCCAGCCGACCCCGATGACTGCCCCTCAGATTGAGACCGGTCCTTCTTATCGCCCCGGCCCGAGCGTGACGAACCATCGTCATCATCGTCATCGTCGTCGTCGTCATCATCGTCGTGACCACCTTTACCCGATCCGGAATTGTCGTCACGATCACCGCCGCTGCCCGACCCGGAGTTGCTGTCATGGTCATCATCCCCGCCGTTGCCATCACTCCCTTTCCCGCTCTTTGCAAACGCGTAAACAGGTTCCATCCGCAGATGACCGTCTGCGTCAAAAGCCGGCACATAGGGTGTCATCACAATCAGCGACGCCAGCGCTACCGTGCTGAGAAGCTGACCAGTTCTTTTCCGGGTATTCATTTTCGTCTCCAATCCTGTTCGAGGCGTTATCCTGTATTGGAGGCAGATTATCCCGGGCCCGGCTTCGCTACATCGGGCTTAGGTCTGATGATTTTCCGGCCGATTGTCCGGGTCCGAGGAATGAGAGTTTCAAATATCCATCACTCAAATGGATCTGGTGATCCAATTTAGGCCTTGGGCGATGAGGTGTTGCCGCGTTGCTTTCCATGTATTGCGGAACTCGGCTTCAGCGGTTGGCGGGTCTTGATTTGACAGCTGTCGTTTTCTTTCTGCTTAGCGCCATCGGCGAACTGAATAGAAATATACTATTTTAGAAGAAATCTGACGATCGCAATTGACCACGACAATTACCACAATGCGAACAAACAGACGGTTTCATCTTGTTCGCCCCACCCGTCCGATACCTAGGTGTTTAGGGTCAGGATTCATAACCAATAGATGACGGTTGCTGCGAGGGCGATTGCGGAGAGGAAGACTTTGGGACAGCGATCATAACGTGTCGCTACACA
>NZ_JBQFLR010000029.1:0-25217 GCF_056531345.1 Ruegeria sp. N7
AATTCGTCCGTCCGTTTCAGTCCCATAGTTCGTCTCCTTTGCTGCAATAAATGCTATCAAAGGAGCGGCAGCAAACCGCGACACGTCCAGTGGGTGCTTCTGTGGTGAAGTGCGCTACCGGATCACCGGTGAAGCGGTACTGCAACTCATGTGTTTTTGCAGAGATTGCCTATCGATGACCGGTACAGATGGCTACGCCGGGTACATGATAAAGTCAGAAAATCTACAGCTACTGAAGGGCAAACCACGGACCTTTGAGAAGACCTCAAAGGAAGGCCGACCTGTTATCAAGCATTTCTGCGGTACCTGCGGGTCAGGCTTGTGGGGTGTGACAGCCTTCGGATTGACGAGCATTGCAGCTGGGACACTGGATGAACCAAACAACTTCAGCCCATCGAAAAAGGTTTTTGCGAAAGATGCCCCCAACTGGGCCAGAGTTCCCCACCACTTGGAAGATATGTAGGGGTTTAGGCTTTGGTATCACGTACATTTCTTTCTGGGAGTTGTTCCTTCTGGTGACCCGAATTGCTACGATTGTAGTTGAGGCAACAAGCAGGACATCAAGATGCGCAATGCAATCTTCTCACCCTTAGCGGCTTTGTTCCTAGGGGTCGTCATGGGCGTTGAGCCGGCTGCGGCGGCGTCACTGGGACCATATGAGGTTTTTGGAGTCGAAGACGGTGACATGCTAAAAATGCGCAGCGGACCTGGAACAGGGTTCAATGTGATCGTTGGTCTTCCAAATGGAACCGCACTACGAGTTCACAGCTGCGAGCAGACCGGTGGCACACGTTGGTGCCGCGTTTCATTGGAGCGTGCTCGTAGACTAAAGGGGTATGTCTCTTGGGCATACTTGCGGAAAATCTAATACGACGATGATCAGCGATGCCATCTTACTGCTATAATAGAATGCTGGCAGAAAAGGCCGCAGTGAAGCTTTCTTGTTGCCGGTGATGGGATCAAGCGGGAAACCACGATCGTGTTTCCGGCCCTTTCCTGCCGTTCGACCTTGGTCAATGTTACTGCACTGCGACCCCGTCGAACCTGCCGTTCGCTGCGAGCGCAAAACAAAGGCTGCCTGAACTCGCTACATGGGACTAGACCTGCCGTTCAGCACCGTTTCCCCAAAGTCCGCTTTGCCAATAGCCTGCCACTTCTACGACCCAGCGAGGTCAATATTGGCGACTGGCTCAGCAATGAAGTCGTGAAGCAGGCATCCCAAACGTAGAAGAGATGCCTGTGTGTTGAGTGGGGGTTAGCTTTGAACCCTTACCAACGCCAAGGCTTGAACACCAAGCAAGGCAGCGAGCGTTCCGAACCCAATGAATGGAACGTTCGAGCTGATTGCGCCAATAGACAGTGGGCCAAGCACGTAGCCCGCAGACCAGAAGAGATAGTAGCTGCCCGATATGGCCCCTTTGAGTGTGTCGGGGGCTTCCTCGTTCAATTCAGCGATGGATGCCACGCAGAAAATTCCCAATCCAACGCTGGCAAATCCAAGTGGAATATAGGCCCAAAGCCCTAAAAAGAGCGGGAATGCCGCGAGTCCAACAGCCGCCAACGCCATACCCCAGATCAGAAACCCCTTCCGTCCGAACCGATCAGAGAGTGCTCCTGCAACGATCTGCGACAGGCTGATGGCCGCATAGAACACCACGAACAGCAGGCTGATGGCCGTTGCGCCAAACCTATGTGTGGATGCCAAAGAAACGGGCAAAACCGTTAGGAAAACACCGTATCCAGCGCCGTACAGAAGGACACCCAACAACAGGATCAACGTCTGCCTTTGGCGCAACAGCCTGATAAATTGTGCAAAGCTCGGTCGAGACTGTCCAAGAGGAACGGCAACGGGTTTCAGAAAGAAAAAGACACACAGTCCTGCGAACAGGCACAGCACTGCAAAAATCAGAAACGGCAGACTGCCTTGGCCGTTCGGCGCGACGAGCAAACCCAATAACGGACCCGCCGTCAGGCCAATGTGAATTGCCGCATTGTAGATGCCAATCACCCGCCCCTTGGTTGACGGATAGGCCAGTGAAAGAATAGCTGGCCCGAGCGCCCAGATCGGAGCTTCACCGATGCCCTGTACGGCGCGACCCAAGAAGATGCCCCCAGCGGTTTCGGTGAAAAAGAAGACAACACCAGACACTGCGCAGAGTAAATAACCAGTGACCAGGAAACGCTTTGCGCCCAGGTGGTCTGACAGAGCGCTGATCGGCAGTTGCGCAAGCAGATAGGCAAACGCAAAAACCGAGGCGACGAGACCGACGCATTCAAGTGATCCGGTCATTGCATGAACCTGTTGTGGAAGAAGTGCGACGATCATGCCGACACCGATCATCTGAAGTGTTGCTGACAAACTGAGAATGAAGAGTGGAGTAAGTTTATTCATGTGTATTGGCCTCCAGACAGCCAGACGACCATGATGCTGTCACGGCCCAAAAGGCGTTTGCATCACGGTGGGAAGTTTCGAGATTTGGAGGCGAAAAGGCGCACGCAACCTAACCCTGTATGCCTACAGGAGGCCGCGATTTAAGCGACGTCTCGCGCCTGCGTCAGTCTTGCGCGCACGCGTGCGCGGCAAAAGACACGCTTAGGCGCGCGGCGGGGGGGAAACAGTGAAGATGTAGCTTGTCACGGGCATTGTCTGAGAATTTCTCGTCGGAGTTGTCAGAATGGACCGTAGTTCTCGACATGTTCAAAGTAAACTCGGAACTGAGACCACTATCCGAGATTGATCGCCAACCGGGACTCCAAGTGCCCAACAAAGCGGACTTTAGCTGCGAAACAGAAACTTGGAACTCTGGGCTCTTTGCCGACCTCAGTGCAGAAGCAGCACAAGTCCCTGCCCTGTTCTCCACGATATATCCAAACGGCCCTTAGCCACAGTTCAACCACCCGCGGTTGCGCCGCGGTGCGGCCCGCCATTCCTGCCATTCGCTGCAACCGCAAAATCAAGAACGCAAGAAACTGAAAGTGTGCGGGACAAAACGGTCAGTCAGGTTGAAGGTAAGTGGATATTCTCAGGACTTTGCCCTTGGCTGGACGTAACGAACGAAGAGGCTGTTGCCCTGTCTCTTCGTTTCGAAGCCTTTGATCGCAGCTACGAGATCGCTCAGTTTTCCCTTTCCGTAGGTCCGAGCATCAAAATCTGGATGTGCAGCGACTACTGACTGGCCAAGTTGCCCAAGGTGAAACCACTCGTCATCTTGTTGGATACGTGCCATGGCATCCAAGAGTAACTTTGCCGCTTTTTGGGGCTGCTCCTTTGCAGAAGCTAGTTTCTTGGCTTCGCCTTCGTCTGCTACAAGGTTTTCAATAAAAATGAACCGGTTGCACACGTTCCGAAGTGGCTCCGGAGTTTTTTTCTCTCCGATGCCAATCACCATTAAGCCATCCTCTCTGAGACGATTGGCTAAACTGGTGAAATCACTGTCGGAAGAAACCAAGACAAACCCGTCGAACCGACCTCCATGTAGGATGTCCATCGCATCTATCACAAGACCAATATCGGATGCGTTCTTACCCGACGTATTGGCGGTCTGCTGGTGTGCAACAAGACCCAGCGATAAGATTACCTCGGACCAACCTTTCAACCGACTACTGGTCCAATCGCCATAAACTCGTCTAAGCGCGGGTTCGCCTATTGAAGCGACCTCCTTGAGAATTGCTTCCGCAAATTTGGCTGGTACGTTGTCGGCATCAATCAGCGTCGCCAATAACGGTTGAGCACGTTCGGTCATCTGGTTGGCACCATGATTTGTCTACTCTTGTCTTAACTTGTCGCTACTTATCGAACTGCCGACACGAAAACCAGAACACTCACAAAAACAGAGACCTGGAGTTTACTTAGCGGTCAGCGATAGGCTCGCATCTGCCCTTCTCTGCGACAAGCCCGAATTGGTACTATGAGCCCCAACCGGACCTTAACTGCACTTTGAGTTTTTGCTCGCGCAGAAGGCTCTAAACCACGCAAACCGGACCTTCCCACGCGCTTCTCAGATGGCAGGGCAGCGGGACCAAGCGCCATTTCGCTGCAAAAGGCTTCAAAGTCCGGTGAAGACGTATCAAGACCACCGTGCCCGGCACCTGGGGTGGAAACCGGTCATTCGCTGTAATCGAAAAACTCTCTTTGATTGTGACAGGTTTCGGGTTCCGAGCAGAAATTGAAACAAACTACAGGGCTATGGGAAGCTCGAGCGTGACGCTTGCTCCTTTTTCGGCTTGGTTGATTGCGGCCACTCCTCCGTGGCGCTTCGCGACAGCTGAGACAATCGACAACCCTAAACCGCTACCTTCGGAATATTCCAGCTGCGAAAATCGACTGAAAACGGCTTCGCTTTGGTCGGGTGAAAGGCCGGTTCCGTCATCAGATACGGTAAGCTTTACGTTCTCGCCATCAGAGCGCAGCGCGACTGAAATTTGGCTCAACTTAGTCCCACCGTGCTTAATTGCGTTGTCCAGCAGGTTTTTGATGGCCTCAGTTAAAAAAACCTGATCTCCTGAAACCGGAATTGTCGAGTCCGGCATCGTAACATCAAACTCGATCCCTTTTGCGAGGATCTGTACACCCATGTCAGCGCAGGCTTCTTCCACAACCGCACGGAAATCAATCTTGTCCATCTGATCCTGATGCGTAGGTTGCCGCAACCGCTCCAACGACAATAGCTGCTCGGCCACCGTGGCGGAGTTTTTCGCTGCCGACACAAGCTCGATAATCCGTTTGTCCTTGTCCTCATCCGATCTTGCGTCCCGCAACGCCTCGGCCATGGACTGGACCGCTGCCGCCGGATTTCGCAGCTGGTGCGCGGCTTCTGAGATAAACACCTGATGGGCGTTGATGCTGTGCTCGACCTGTCCAAACAGCCGGTTCAAGGTCTG
Source organism: Ruegeria sp. N7 (assembly GCF_056531345.1). NCBI lineage: Bacteria > Pseudomonadati > Pseudomonadota > Alphaproteobacteria > Rhodobacterales > Roseobacteraceae > Ruegeria > Ruegeria sp. N7. Next base: position 4,882 of record NZ_JBQFLR010000029.1, read on the forward strand.
AACAATGCCATGAACCTCGACCGGGACCGGGCGTTTGATTTCGCTCAGGTCGTCAGGTGAGCGTAGGTCGATCGCATCCTGCAAATCCAGCAAGGGCCGCAGCCCTCGCGCGACGCCGAACCACACGACAACAGCAAGGGTGGCCAGCAGGATACCCATCAGGATCGCGGCGCGGATCGACAGTTCGTTGGCAAAGGCGTTGCGATCCGCAACGCGTTGCCAAGCTGTTACTGTCGCATCGCCCACAAGGTTATCAAGTGTGACGCGCTCGGTCATTTTCAGTACGCGCACCGGCTCATCCCGATAGATCGCCTCGAAAAACCTCGGCTGGTACGCGTCTTGCTCAGACGGGTTTGCAGCGGCCGGAGGGTATGCATACCCTGTGACGTAGATGCCACCGGGTCCGGTCACGTGATAAAAAATCTCTCCGCCCGATGCGTCGCGGATCAAGCTGCGCGTGGTGGGCGACAGGGCATCGCCTTCTGACACCGCCACATCGCGAGAAATGGCCAGACCGGCGGACAATAGGCTGTCGTCAAAAAGCTCCTGTGCCGTTTGTTGAGCAACCGTGTAGCGCCAGTATCCAAGCAGGATTGCGAGCAGCACCAATGGCGTCAGGATCAGAATGAAAAGCCTGAGCCTGAGTGAGCCGTGCCGGATCACTTCTGCACCTCTAGCAGATATCCAAGGCCACGGGCGGTCTTGATCCGGATGCCAAGGTTCTGAAGGCGTTTTCGCAGTCGTGACACATGCGGCTCGACGGCCGAATCGTCGACATCGGCTCCCACGCCGTAGACGTAGTCGATCAACTGACTTTTGGGGACGATCCTGCCGCGACGTTCCAGCAGGCATTCAAGCACAGCCATTTCCCGACGCGGCACATCGAGAACTTGGCCCTTTGCGCTCACCTGCCGGGCGGTGCGGTCGAATTCCAGGTCTCCGATCGTTTCGCGCGCACCGTAATCCAGTTGTTTGCGGCGGGACAGGGCACGGATGCGGGCCTCGAGTTCATCCATCTCGAAGGGTTTCACTAAGTAATCGTCGGCGCCCATATCCAGACCCGAAACGCGGTCGCTGGTCTCGGTGCGCGCGGTCAGCAGGATGACGGGCGCGCTGTCACCCCGGTTGCGAAGGGACCGCAAAATCTCAAGCCCAGACCGACCCGGCAGGTTGATGTCCAGAACGATCAGATCTGCGCCTTCTTGCTCCAGATACAAATCGGCCGCGCCGCCATCTGTCAGCACGTCAGCGGCATGGCCCCGATCCCGCAGGCGATAGGCAATGGCGTTGGCAAGGGTCTCATTATCCTCGACAATGACGATCCGCATCAGGTCTCCCGCAAGTTTCGCGCAAGGTTGGCGCCCCATGATTGCCAGATGGGAGGGGGAATCAACCCCGCAGTTCTAATTGCAATCACGGTGGCGCGGAGGGCGCCGACGTGGTTGTCTGGTCAACAGGGAGGAACCAATGGCCATTTCCAACTTCACTCGTCGTGCCGTCGTGGGGCTGATCGCCGCTGCCGGACTCGCTGCACCTGCCGCTGCCGAGGTCGATTTCTCGGGCAAGACCATCGAATGGGTCATTCCGTTCTCGGAAACGGGCGGGTCGGCTAAATGGGCCAACTTCTTCGCGCCACTATTATCCGAGGCATTGCCCGGTCAGCCGACTGTGGTGGTCAAGTTCATGCCGGGCGCGGGATCAACCAAAGGCGCGAACTGGTTTCAGGAAAAAAGCCATGATGACGGTACCCTTTTGTTTGGCACGTCCGGGTCTACTCAGTTCCCGTATCTGCTGAGCGATCCCCGCGTACGCTATGAATACAACGATTGGATTCCGGTAATGGCATCTGGAACGGGTGGTGTTGCGTATCTGAACGCCGAGGACGGAACCAAGTTTGACGGCTCTGCCAATGCGCTGAAGGACACCAATTTCATCTACGGCTCGCAGGGTGCAACCCGTTTGGACCTTGTGCCTCTGCTGGCCTGGCAGATGTTGGGTATGAATGTGGAACCGGTATTTGGGATCAAAGGCCGCGGGGATGGTCGGCTGATGTTTGAACGTGGTGAAGCCAATATAGATTACCAGACGTCCTCGGGCTATCTGGGTGGTTCGGTCCCGCTGGTCGAAGCCGGTCAGGCCGTTCCCATGATGACTTGGGGCGCATTGGATGCTGATGGCAATATCGTTCGTGACCCGACCTTCCCGGACATTCCGACTTTCAAGGAGGTCTGCGAGGCCACCGATGGCTGCGAAACCAGTGGTGAGGCATGGGACGCATGGAAAGCCTTCTTCGTGGCAGGTTTCCCGGTTCAAAAGCTGGCCTTCCTGCCCGGTGACACGCCGCAAGACGTCGTCGACGCCTATACCGCAGCGTTTCAAGCAGTGACCGAGCGGGGTGATTTTGCTGATATCTCCTCGAAGCACGTCGGCAAGTATCCGGTGTTCGTCGGCGACGGCTCGAAATCTGCTCTGCAGACGGCGACCAATGTGGATGACAATGCCAAGCAATACGTCCTGAACTGGCTGAAAGAGGCCTACGGCGTCGAGCTGAACTAAGCTGACACGTCGTCGCGCCCAACGAAGGGCGCGCGTTTCTCTACATACAAAACAGTTTATGAAAGGCGGCCGCTATGGAGGTTTTCGCCACCGCTCTACCTGCGCTTGGTGACGCGTGGGGTTTGATCCTGCAACCCATCGTTCTGGGGTATCTCATTCTCGGCGTCGTCATGGGGCTGGCTGTGGGCGTCTTTCCGGGGCTTGGCGGTATTGCCGGTCTGTCCCTGCTGTTGCCTTTCATGTTCGGAATGGACCCGATCCTTGGTCTGGCGCTGATGATCGGGATGGTCGCGGTGGTGCCGACCTCGGACACGTTTGCGTCCGTCTTGATGGGCATCCCCGGCAGTTCTGCTTCGCAGGCCACCGTGCTGGACGGCTTTCCGATGGCGAAAAAGGGCGAGGCTGCACGGGCCTTGTCAGCAGCCTTTTCCTCGTCCCTATTCGGAGGGCTCGTCGGCGCGACCTTCCTGACCATGTTCATACTTATCGCGCGACCCATCGTTCTGGCCTTCGGCCTGCCCGAGATGTTGATGATCACAATTCTCGGCCTGTCGATGGTCGCCATTTTGGCCGGGCGGATCCCGCTGAAAGGAGTCGCCGCCGCCGGTCTGGGCCTGATGGTCGGCACGATTGGTGAGGCGGATGCAGGCGGTTCGCTGCGCATGGCAACTTACGACATTCCTTATCTGACGGACGGTTTGAAGCTGGTCATCGTTGGCCTGGGTATCTTTGCGGTGCCCGAGATCGTATCGCTGCTGCGTCAAGATCGGTCGATTGCCAAGGGGGCCTCACTGGGCGCCGGTTGGCTGGACGGCGTCAAAGACTGGTTCGCAAATATATGGCTGTCGGTGCGTTGTTCGATCATTGGCGTGATTGTTGGAGTCATTCCCGGCCTCGGCGGCTCGGTTGTCGACTGGATCGCCTACGGTCACTCGGTGCAATCGACCAAGGACAAGAGCAATTTCGGCAAAGGCGAAGTGCGCGGCGTCATCGGCCCGGAAAGCTCGAACAACGCCAAAGAGGGTGGAGGGCTGGTGCCAACTCTGCTGTTTGGCATCCCTGGTTCAGGCTCGATGGCGATCTTCATCGGCGCGGTGGCTTTGCTGGGGTCAGGCGATATCGAGGTCGGTCCGAGCATGCTCAAGGACAATCTCGACATCACCTATTCGATCGTCTGGCTGCTGGCGTTGGCCAACGTCGTCGGGACCATCCTGTGCATCGCGGCATCGGGCGGGATCGCCAAGCTGACCACGATCCGCTTCACCTATCTGGCGCCGTTCCTGTTCATGTTGATCAGCTTTGCGGCGTTCCAATCCGGCCAAAACTTCGAAGACTTGCTGGCCCTGTTCGTGATCGGCCTGATCGGCATCTTTTTACGCCGTTTCGACTGGTCGCGCCCGGCCTTCCTGATCGGTTTCGTTCTGTCGAACCCGGTTGAGAAGTTCACCAATCAGGCGTTCCAGATCGCCTCATTCCGGTTCCGCAAAAGCTTTGGCGAGGGGATGGAATATGTCTTCAGCCCTATCGTCATCGTGCTGATCGTGGTCACGGTTGTTTCGGTCATTCTGGGTATCCGGCAGGCCAAGATGATCATGGCCGAGGGTGATGTTCAGGCCGGTACCAAACGCGCGCCGCTTATCTTTCTGCTGGTGATCATGGCCTATCTGATCGTCGCATTGGTCAACGCCAACATGATCCCCGACTACAATATGACCGACAAGATCATCCCGCTGGTTATCGGCAGCGTCTCGCTATTCTGTTGCGTGGTCCTTCTGATCCAGATGATGCGACGTCCCGAAGGCGACGTGATCTTTTCCGACAAGGAAATCGCCGGTGAAGACGCCAGCGCACCCCACGGTCTGTGGTCCACTCTGGCGTGGTTCGCCAGTATGATCGCGGCCACGTGGGTGGTGGGCTTCATCCTCGCCCTGATAGGGTTCCTGATCGCCTTTCTCCGTATCCGCGCCGGGTCCAGCTGGCAGATGACTCTGATCCTGACCGCCTGCGGCATCGGGTTCATGTGCCTGATGGCGGGCGCTCTGAACCGCGATTTCCCGCCAGGCCTGTTGCAGGACATGGTCAGCCTGCCCTGGCCGTTGAAGTGAGGGGTTCAAAATGACTCAAACCGCAATCCCTTATATCTTGATGCGTGGCGGCACGTCGAAAGGCCCGTATTTCCGCCGCTCGGATTTGCCTGAGGATCTGGACGCGCTGGCCGAGGTGCTGATCGCCGCTCTTGGGTCCGGGCAGTCGCTGAACATCGACGGCATCGGCGGCGGCGCGGCGGTGACCACAAAGGTCGCGATGCTGTCGGTCAGCGAGGATGACTGGGCCGATATCGACTATTTCTTTGCGCAGGTCTCGGTCGAGGACAAGCTGGTCGATTTCAAACCGACTTGCGGCAACATCCTGTCCGGGGTTGCCCCTGCTGCCATCGAGATGGGCTTGTTCAAACCGCAGGGTGATGAAACTGAAGTTCGCATTCGGGCCGTCAACACTGGGGCTCGGGTCGTGGCCAAGGTGAATACACCCGGGGGCGAATTGACCTATGAGGGTGATGCGGAGATCGCCGGCGTTCCCGGTCATTCAGCGCCGGTGCAGTTGAGTTTCATGGGCGTGGTGGGCTCGGCCACCGGAGCGTTCCTGCCTACGGGCAACCTGCGCGATGCAGTTCAGGGCGTCGAACTGACCTTCATGGATGTCGCTATGCCGATGGCTATCGCCCGCGCCACAGACTTCGGATTGACGGGCTATGAGAGCGCCAAGGAACTTGACGCAAACCGCGCGTTCTTTGACCGGATGGAGGCCGTTAGGATCGAAGCAGGGCAGCGGATGGGTATGGGGGATGTGTCCAAATCGGTCACCCCTAAGTTCGGCCTTGTTGCTCCGGCCAGAGAGGGCGGAACGCTCGCAGTGCGGTATTTCATGCCGTGGAAAACCCACCCGACCATGGCGGTCACCGGCGCGCAATGCATGGCGTCTTGCGCTTTGACTCCCGGAACCGTCGCCGACGGTTTGCTGGATCGCCCCACGAACAGCCCGGCTGAAGTCGTTCTGGAACACGCCTCGGGCAATATCGACGTGTTGGTGGATTTTTCCACCACCGACGGGTTCACAGTGAACGCGGCGGGTTTGGTGCGGACCGCGCGCAAGTTGGCGGACGGGCATGTTTATGTGCCTGAGTCTGTTTGGAACAGGAGTTGATCAAGTGCAACCCAAATAGTATACTATTGTATACATAATGGGAGGACACGATGGACAACTACTCGGAATGCCTCGATATCGCGCGTCAGGAACTCATGTTGGCGCAGTCGGCCCTACGGCGGGACATCGCGGTCTATCCGACACCGATTGCTGGCTGCGATGAGCAGTTCAACCATCTGCTGGATCAAAGCGAACGGGTCCGCAATGCACTTGCCGCTCTCGACACATGTCATTTTGTGCCGACGCCAAGAAAACTGAACACCGAGCAGGGTATAGAAAGCCGATGAAGGTCCACATTCTTGATGACTGGTTTGACACGCTGCGTGGCCTGCCTTGCTTTGAGAGACTCACGGGTCATGAGGTGTCGGTATGGACGGATCATGTCGAAGACACTGACACTCTGGCCGAGAGATTGCAGGAAGCAGAGGTGCTGGTGCTGTTCCGCGAACGTACCAAAGTCACTCGCTCCTTGCTGGGGAAGTTACCGAACCTGAAACTGATCAGCCAGCGCAGCGTTTATCCTCATGTCGATGTCGAAGCCTGTACAGATCACCGCGTGTTGTTGTGTTCGAACATGCATGGTGGAACGCCGTCTTATGCTGCAGCTGAACTTACTTGGGCGTTAATCATGGTCGGGATGCGGGATTTGCCCGCACAAATGGCCTCGGTCAAAGCAGGGCACTGGCAGGCGGGCGTGGGCAAGACGCTGCGGGGGCGTCAGTTGGGGCTCTATGGCTATGGCCGCATTGCTCGCGCCATTGCAAGTTATGCCGAGGCCTTTGGGATGAATGTGGTCTGGTGGTCATCCGTAGAAGGCCGGGCGCGTGCGCAGGCCGATGGCGCGCAGGTCGCGCCCAGCCGTGAAGCGTTCTTTGGCAGCAGCGATGTTGTCTCGGTCCATGTGCGCTTGAAACCGGATACGCGCGGGATCATCACCGCATCGGATTTCGCACAGATGCAGCCGGAGGCACTGTTTGTGAACACCTCGCGAGCCGGGCTGATCGCACCTGGTGCTTTGCTTGAGGCGCTGAACGTCGGTCGCCCCGGCAAAGCGGCGATTGATGTGTTCGATTCCGAGCCACTGATTGATCCGACCGACCCGCTTTTGTCACATCCCAACCTGATCGCGACCCCACATATCGGCTTTGTGACTGAAGACGAGTTCGACCTGCAATTCGCGGATATTTTCGATCAGGTGAACGCCTATGCCGAAGGCGCTCCGATCAACATGATCAACCCCGAGGTTTGGACCAACGCAGAATAAGATTTGCGGCGATGGGCGCACCGATGATCACCAGCACGATCCTTGTCAGATGGTGGGTGATCACAAAGCCCAAATCCGCGCCCGAGACGATGGCCAGCACCGTCATCTCTGCCTGCCCACCGGGCGCGAAGGCCAGAAACGCCTCGACAGGTTGGCCCAGTCCCAAGGTGGTGACAACGGCGGTGAAAGCGGCTGCCAGGACGGCAAGGACAATGACATAGGCGAAGCCCGCTGCCACTACCCGGCGTAGTTCGACCCATGTGACACCTACGAATTTCACACCAATTCCGCAGCCAATGAAAAACTGCGCTGCAAGTATGGCCTCGCGAGGCGGTCGGGTATGAATGAAGTCGCCCAGTGACAAGGCGGCCGTAAGGATCATTGGCCCCAGGATTGACGCCCCGAACAGGCCGATCCGCTCCCCGCCTTTCCAGCCGATAATGGCGGACAGAACCATCAGCGCCAATTCATGTATTGGCAGGTTGTGCGCGGGCTCGCCAATCGGATTGGTGAGTTGGGCATCATAGAGCACGGTGAGGAACAAGGGGGCCAACGTCACGATGATCAGCACGCGCGTACCGTGGATCAAGGACAAGGTACGCGGATTGGCCCCCGCCTCAGTGCCAAAGATGATCATGTCTTGCAAACCGCCCGGCATGGCTGCGTAGAAAGCCGTTGTGGAGTCAAAGCCCCAGAATTTGCGAAAGAATGGCACACCTACCAGCGCGATTAGCAGGATGAAGAACGGGATCAGCGCAATTGACGCGGCCATTTTTGGCAATTCAGCAAACAGAGCCGGCGTAATCGATGCCCCTACCGCCACGCCCAGTATAGTGCGGGCGGCAACCGAGACCTTTCCAAAGCCTTCCATCGGTGCGTGCGCAAGAGCTGCAATCAAACATGCGCTCATTGGCCCGAACAGAAAAGGTAGCGGCAGGTTTAGCGCCCAAAATACCCCAGTGCCCGACACCGCCAGGCCGAGCGTGACGGCCCGTTTCGTCAGAAGAGAGGGGGTATCGGTTTGGCTGTGCAAGGTAAGCGTTCCAGCTTCGTTGACTTATAATGTATCCATGTGTATACAACTGGACGCAAGATGACAAGAGAGCCTGCGATGACCCTTCAGGACGACCCGTTACAACCTGGCCCACAAGGCAATTCTGCGTATCAGCGCCTGCTGTGCGAGATTCGCGAGGGCACTCTTTTGCCCGGCGACCGGCTGCGCGAGATTGAGCTCTCGGAACGGTTGGGCGTCAGCCGTACCCCGGTGCGCGAGGCGATAAGGCAGTTGGAAGCCGACGGGCTGGTCACACATGTGCCACGGCAAGGTGCCACCGTGCGCAGTCTGGATTACGCCGAGGTCATGGAACTCTATGAGATGCGCGCCGTGCTTGAAGGGACAGCGGCCCGTCTGGCAGCCCGCGCGGCGTCTGATGTCGAACTGGACGAGCTTGAAGTTCTGAACGACCGGCTGGCCGAGGCGGGTACTGGCCCCGATGCGGCCCAAATCAACAAGATCTTTCACGAAACACTTCTGGATGCGGCCAAGAACCGATTTCTGGCAAAATCCATGTTGTCCTTGCAAAAGGCGCTGTTGATCCTGGGTCCCTCGCAATTGCTGGATAGCGACCGCGCCGAGGCCGCAGTGGCCGAGCATCGGCGCATCATGGCGGCTTTGAAAGCCCGCGATGGCGCAGCGGCCGAGACAGAGATGCGCGCGCATATTCAGGCTGCGCAGCGGATGCGCATCCGCGCGTTGCAGGACCGCGACCGCTCAATCGACGAAAGCCAGTAGGTAGACAGGATATGGCCACCCCAAAGGAAGCTTACAATATCGCTGTGATCGGTGGCGGCAATGCGGCTCTCTGCGCTGCGATGACTGCAGCCGAGGCAGGCGCCCGTGTTCTGATCCTTGAAACGGCGCCAAAACCTTATCGCGGCGGAAACTCACGCCATACGCGCAATTTTCGCTGCATGCATTCGGGCCCGTTGGGTCCGCTCGTCGAGGCGTATAGCGAAGACGAATACCTCTCGGATCTGCTGAAAGTCACCGGTGGAAAAACCGATGAACATCTTGCCCGGTTGGCGATCCGCACGTCGGAAGAATGCCTTCCCTGGATGCAAGAACACGGGGTCCGGTTTCAGCCGTCGCTTTCCGGCACATTGTCATTGGCACAGACCAATGCGTTTTTCATGGGGGGCGGCAAATCTCTGGTGAATGCCTATTACCGCACGGCGGCAGGTTTGGGTGTAGATGTGCTGTACGAAGCCGCCGTCACGCATTTGGAACTGAATGGTGATCGGATCGAGTGGGTCGACTATAGCTATGAAGGCCAGTCTCATCGCATCGCGCCCAAGGCGGTCATCGTTGCCTCCGGCGGCTTTCAGGCCGACACGGATTGGCTCACCCGAGCCTGGGGTGAACCTGCCAAGAACTTCCTGATCCGGGGAACGCCTTACAACCGAGGCGTTGTCCTGTCTGATCTACTGGACCAAGGAGTAGGAAGCGTTGGCGACCCGACCCAATGCCACGCCGTTGCCATCGACGGGCGCGCGCCGAAATTCGACGGCGGCATCGTCACCCGTCTGGACTGCGTTCCGTTTTCCATCGTCGTGAACAAACATGCCGAGCGGTTCTATGACGAGGGCGAAGACGTCTGGCCCAAACGCTACGCGATCTGGGGCCGTTTGGTGGCGGCGCAGCCGGATCAGGTGGGATATGCCATCATCGACGCCAAATCGCTGAACCTGTTCATGCCGTCCGTGTTCCCTCCGCTAAAGGCGGACACGTTGGACGAATTGGCCGGGATGATGGGCCTGCCCGCGGAGAAACTGAAAGCAACCGTCAGCGCATTCAACGCCGCCTGCGGTGACACCAGCGGGTTTCATCCGACCGAACTGGACGGGGTGGCGACCTCGGGCCTGATCCCGCCCAAGACCAACTGGGCGCGCCCAATTACCGAACCGCCGTTTTACGGCTACTCGATGCGGACCGGCGTGACCTTTACCTATCTTGGGTTGAAGGTTGACGAGACAGCCCAGTGCTCGATCCCAAGCGGCAAGATCAAAAACCTTTGGGCGGCCGGGGAAACGATGGCCGGGTCCATCCTTGGGCAAGGCTATCTGGCGGGCTTTGGCATGACCATCGGAACTGTCTTTGGACGCATCGCAGGACGAGAGGCCGCCGCTTATGCAAACTGATCTTATTCAGGAAGCCCGCCGCCAGGCCGAGATCTGCAACGCCTGCCGCTATTGCGAGGGTTATTGCTCGGTCTTCCCGTCGCTGCACGCAGAGCGCGCGTTCTCGGATGGGGACATCACGCAATTGGCCAACCTGTGCCACAACTGCCGGGGCTGTTACTACGCCTGTCAGTACACCGCCCCGCACGCGTTTGACCTGAACCTGCCCAAGGCGCTGGCTGAAGTGCGGCGAGACAGTTGGGAAAGCTTCGCCTGGCCGCAGCCGCTGGCACGCCGGTTCCACACCCATGGCGGAGCCATCGCCCTGGCGTTGGTGGTCGGATTTGCCCTGTTGTTCTGGGCGACCCGCGCCATCGGTTCCAGTGGAGGCGAAGGGTTTTATGCCGTCCTGTCCCACAACGCGATGGTCGCGATCTTTGCGCCTGCATTCCTGCTTCCTCTGTTCAGTATCGCCTTCAGCCTGAGGCGCTATTGGGCAGAGGTTGGTGGCAAACCGATCCAGATGTCTGATCTGACGGTTGCGCTCAAACGCGCGGGCAAGATGCAGGATCTGGCCGCAGGCCATGGCGAGGGTTGTAACTTTGAGGACGAAGACCGGTTCAGTCAGGGCCGACGTCACATCCACCACGCTGTTATGTATGGTTTTCTGCTGTGCTTTGCGTCGACCTCGGTGGCGACGATCATGCACTATGTCTTCGGAATGTACGCGACTTACGGGTTCTGGTCGTTGCCGAAACTGTTCGGGATTTCCGGGGGGCTTCTGCTGACGGTGGGGTGCGGTGCGATGGCGCTGCTCAAGCTAAAGTCAGACCGAGACCTCGGCGATCCGTCGGCCTGGGGCGGGGATATCGGCTTCATCCTGTTGCTCGGGTTTGTGGGGCTCAGCGGGCTGGTTCTTTACGCCCTCGGTTCAACACCTCTGATGCCCGCACTGCTGGCCATCCACCTCGGATCGGTCCTGACCTTCTTCCTGCTGACGCCCTACACAAAAATGGCACACGGCTTCTATCGGCTTGCGGCGCTGGTCCGAGACGCACAACGAAAAAGAGATGCGTCCATGGTCCGTTAACAGCCCGTCGCGTCTGAGTGAGCAGAAAGAACATGCAATAGGATCAAATATGATTGTGAAGAACTCTGCGTTGCGGCACTTCGAGTGGCGGTCAACGTCCGGAATGGGCCGTCCATTGTAGGACCAACGGCAGCGACGCACGCTTCGCACGTATTTGGGCCGACCGCAGCAATTTGCACTCTGGGCTCTTCGCGGTCATTGGGTCAGTTGCAGCATTCTACCCATCGAGAACCACAAACCCAAACAGGGACGGCCCTTTGCGGCCCTTCTCCCCGCTTGCAGTCTCCGCAGTGCGGCGTCGCCGGACCTGCCATTCGCTGCGGCCGCACATTCTCAAGAACGGCAAATGCCGGCAGAGCGGACGAAGCGCAGGTCTGGGAAATTCGAAATTTTTTGGCAGACTTCGGGACGCCTAGCGTTTCCAGAAAATCCATCGTGTATATGCGAATGTGATCAGCGGCAACGACTCAAGTGTTTGTGTTTCGGTTTCCCCGGAAGCTCTTTGGTGAAGAGCCGGTCCACTCCCTGAACGCACGGCGAAAGCTTCTCGGCTCTTTGTATCCCAGCATTTCGGCGATCCGTTCGACCGGAATGTCCGATTTCTGAAGCATTTCGCGCGCCTGCTCCTCGATGAGCATAGAGCGGATTGTCCTGTATGCCGTCCCTTCCGCCCTAAGGGCCCTCTGAAGTGACCTGGGGCCGATCGCAAGATGGGCCGCAACTTTGCTCTCGGAAAGCACACTTGTCGGAAGATGAGCGCGCATGATTTGCAAAACCGCGCCTTCAATGGACTGAACCGGCTCAACCCCCATGAGCGCACCCAGGTCCCCCAATGTAATAGTCTTCCGAGACTGCAAGGGGTGCGGGTTTCGCGTGTCAAGGTCGCAAAGCCGAAGCGCGACGGACGGTGACTGGGCTCCCGTCCTAACAGGTGCGCCGAACAGATCTGCAAGCTTTGACTTGTCGTCACCATTGCCATCGGGAAGTTCAAACCAATCGGGCTGCCAGTCCGTGCCGAGGAAATGCCTGGCCACCTTGGAAATAACGAACAGCGCCCCTTCGTCGAGGTGTCGGTGGCCGACGACCGAGAAGCCTTTCGAGTCTCGTCCGACGACAACGTGCGTGTCAGTCTGTCGGATCACGATTTCAGAGCCAGGATGCGTCAGCGACAGCGCGCGTCGCCCGCGGTCAAGCGCAGATCGCAGATCCGGTGCGCCCAGCACGTAGTTCGCATAAGCTCCGTAAGCCAAGTAGTCGAAGGCCCAGCCAACCCTGGCACCCAGATGGCGATCGCTTATCATGCGGGCGACGGACTCCAGAATGACGGCCTCAGCAGCGTAGGAAACAAACCCGGTTCCTTCTGACAGCATCTTACGGTCGAGACCAGCCGTTCGGAGCGCACTCTCGACGACGTGTTTCGGGACGAAGCTGTCAAGAATGTCCACGACGTGCGCCAGTTCGATGATGTTGACCAACTTCTGTCTCATAGCGTCTCTTTGTCACAAAATGACCGGTCGCACTATGATAAAACGCCAGGAAAACGAAGACTTGAGGGGCGACTCATGAAAGGTAAACAGTTGGCAAACCGCATATTTTTGTTTCTTGCATTCCTGGCCGCGATCGTCTCTGGTCCCGCTCATGCCCAAAACTTCGACACCACAGTGGACCAACTTGCCGACAGCAGGGAAATCCCAGTCACGGTAGACAACTTTATCCGTGCCGCGACAGATATCGAGTTCGGCAAATATGTTGCCCTCGCTGGAGGGGTAAACAAGTTCTACCACTTCCGCGAAATGATGCCCGTCCATGCTCAGACCACCATCAGCGCGAACCGGGACACTCTCTATAGCGTCGCGATCATCAATATCAGCAAGGGCGCGACGGTCACCCTTCCGGATGTCGGCGACCGCTACATGTCGGCGATGGTCATCAACCAGGACCACTACCTGAACAAGGTCTTGCACGGTGGCGGCGCCTATACACTCGATATGGACACGTTTGACACGCCATATGTCGCCGTCTATCTGCGCGTCCTGCTGGATGCGACCGATTCCGCGGACCTGGCCGCCGTGCACGCGATCCAGGACCAGATGTCGATCGACGCTGCCTCGTCCAAACCCTTCATCGTCCCGCCCTATGACGAAGAGGACTATATAGGGCTCGTAAGGGCCGCCGTCGGTGTCGGCGCCTACCTTCCGGACAGTTTCCACATGTTCGGCAAGAAGGAGGATGTCGATCCAGTGCGGCATTTCATTGGGACGGCCGGTGGCTGGGGTGGGTTGCCAGAGGATGAGGCACTTTATCTCGGGATCTCGCCGAACCTGCCGGTCGGGAAATACAAGATCGAAGTGCCGGCCGACGTGCCCGTCAAGGATTTCTGGTCGGTCAGCCTCTATGATGCAAACCGTTATTTCGCGCCGAACGCGATGGACGCCTATGTCATCAACTCCGTCAGCGGGACGTACAATGAGGACGGCTCGATGACCGTGCATCTGGGCGGCTGCGAGGACGGGCGCGTGAATTGCCTGCCGCTTGTCGAGGGGTGGCAATACACCGTGCGGCTCTATCGTGCAGCGCCGGAAGTGCTGGATGGAAGCTGGGTCTTCCCGGGTGTCGAGCCCGCGAACTGACAGAAAGGACAGAAAAATGAAACACCTTCTCCTTGCCGCTGCCCTCTGCGCACCCGCACCAGTTCTCGCCGAAGATATCACGATCCGGAACCTCATGCGCGCCGAGAGCGATACGATGTTCCGGCTCACTATGAAGAACAACGGAACAGGTGTCGGCGAGATCGCCCATGAGCGCGAGGTAACCTCCGCCGACAAGCCGCAGCCAGTCATCCGGCCCAACCAGGACACCTTGTATTCGTCCGCCCTCATCGATCTGTCCGAGCCGGTGACGGTGACGCTGCCGGAGGGCGACGGACGGTTCCAGTCGGTGCTGGTGATCAGCCAGGACCACTACAACTTTGCCTATGCCGAACCCGGTGCATACGAGCTGACCGAGGACGAGGTCGGGACCCGCTTCGCGATGCTCCTGTTCCGCACCTTCATCGACGCGGGCGATCCCGACGATACGGCGCGCGCCCATGCGGTGCAGGACGGAATTCGCCTCGAAGGCGGCGGAACCGGCCCCTTCGAGGCTCCGGACTGGGATCTCGACGCCCTTGCCGCTGCACGGAAGGCGGTCAGTGACCTCGCCGCTGCCGTCGGCCTTGATGCCAGCATCGCCTTTGGCCGCCGCGACGAGGTGGACCCGCTGGGCCATCTGATCGGGATGGCGGGCTGGGCGGGGCAGCCGGCCACGACGGCCAGCGCCTTTGTCGACGCCGTCGATAGGAATGACGGCGCGACCCCCCATGCCGTGACGCTGCAAGACGTTCCGGTGGACGCGTTCTGGTCGATCACCGTCTACGACGCTGACGGCTTCCTCGCGCCAAACGATTTGGGGCGGAACAGCTATAACAACACCTCGGCCACCCCGAATAAGGATGGTTCCTTCACCATCCATTTCGGTGGCTGCGAGGATGGCCGGATCAACTGCATCCCTCTTACGCCGGGCTGGAACTACACGGTCCGGCTATACCAGCCACGCGCCGAAATCCTCGATGGCAGCTGGACCTTCCCGGATGTCCTGCCCCTAAACTGATGACGCGACGGCCCGCGCACCGCGTGGGCCGATCGACGAGAGGAAGGAGCCTTCGATGTTGAAAAAGCCACCTGTCCAAACGGCCAGTTGCGCCGTCTTCCTGGCGTTTTCCTTGGCGAACGGTGCATTAGCCGAGGATAAGCCGCGCCTCATCCTCCAGATCACTGTGGATCAGCTGCGGGGCGACCTGCCTTTCCGCCACTACGACCAATTTGGCTCGGGCGGATTCCGCTATCTGATGGATCAGGGCGTCTACTACGACAACGCCCACCACGCCCACGCCAATACTGAAACCGTCGTCGGCCATACCACGCTGGCCACCGGCGCGCATCCGTCGGCCCATGGCATGGTAGGCAACCTCTGGTACGACCGCGCCACGGGGCGCACTATCTACAATGTCGAGGACGCCGACTATCCACTCCTCACTCGGGGCGCGGACGTGAACCCCGACACCGAGGTCGACCCCACCCAGCTTGCCGCCAGTTCCGATGGCCGTTCGCCCCGCGCCATCCTGACCACCACCTTTTCCGACGAGCTGTCCATCGCCACCCAGGGCCGCGCCAAGGTCTTTGGCGTCTCGGTCAAGGATCGTGGTGCCGTCTCGATGGCGGGCCACACCGGCAAGGCGTTCTGGTTCTCCAAATCCGCCGGGGAATTCGTCACCTCCAGCTATTATTACGACAGCTACCCGGATTGGGTGACCGATTGGAACGCTAAGGATTTCCTGCAAAACTATCTCGGCACTTCGTGGCAGCTGACCCATCCCATCGATAGCTATCTTTTTGGCGATCGCGACGATCAGGATTGGGAAACCGATCTTGCCGGGTTCGGGCGCACCTTCCCGCACCCCTATTCGACCGTCGATCCGCTTTCGTGGAAGAACGATCCCTATTTCCCCACGCTGCTCACCTTCAGCCCTGCCGGGGACGAGATCACCGCCGATTTCGCCAAGACCCTGATCACAGCCGAGGGCCTGGGGCAGGATGATGTCACCGATTACCTCTCCGTCAGCTTCTCGGCGACCGATTACATTGGCCACGGCTTCGGCCCCTCCAGCCTCGAGGCCGAGGAAAACCTGCTCCGGCTCGACCGCACCCTGACCGATCTCTTCGCCTTTATCGACGCCGAGATCGGGCTCGAGAACACCCTGATCGCGCTGTCCGCCGATCACGGCACGCCCGAGGCGCCGGGATACCTGGCCGAGCTGGGAGAGATGGGCGGCTACGTCAACCCCGAGCACTGGGCGACCCAGCCCGCCGCCGATCGCATCCGCGCGCGCTTTGGCCTTAGCGATCCGCTGATAGCCGGCTATGACCACCCCTACCTCACCCTCTCGGAAGAGGTGCACAGTCGCGACGACATCGACCTTGTCGCGCTGGAAACCGCCATCGCCGAAGAACTGTCGACCTTCGAAGGTATCGCCTTCGCTGTGCCTTCGTCCCGCATTCGTACGGGCGCCCTGCCCGACAATGCGCTGATGCGGGCTGTGGCCAACAACTACAACCCCGACCGCTCGGGTGACATCTACCTCGTCACCAGCCCCGGCTGGTTCATCAACGATTTCGACGGTCTCTCGGTCACAGTCACCCACGGCTCGCCCTGGCGTTATGACACCCACGTGCCCATAGCTTTTGCCGGTTTCAGCCTCGCGCCACAGCGGGTCTCGCGTCGAGTGCATACAGTCGATCTGGCGCTGACGCTTGCCGCGGTCGCAGATACGCGCCCACCCGACGGCGCCGCAGGAGAAGTGTTGGGGGAAGTCGTCGGGTACTAGGCGCCTCGCGGTAATGCAAAGCGGAGACAGTAACTGGGTCGGATTGAACGGCATCTGTGGGTGGCTCCTTCATTGCAAGAGTTTTTTAGCGATTTTCGCGGTCGTTTCGTCAGTACTGTCGTCTGTCCGGCCTGTTTGTGTTTTGGCATTGCCTCCACTGGCCCTGATGAATTCCGCGAGCGAGGTTCCAATCGGCTTATCGACCTCAGAGGGCCGGAGACATTCCCGGAGTGTCCTTGCTCTTGGTTGACTTACTTCCGCATCATCACTTCAACGTCTTGCATCTCGTGGGCAGTCTGTGCGGTCAGAACGCTGGCTGCCGGTATTCCTGTTTCTTTGTCAGCATTGCCCAGATGGAACGCGCTGCCTTGTTTGCCATCGCGACTGTTGCCAGCCGAAACGGCTTGTCGGCAATGATCTTGGCTGTCCAGAGATCGACTTTCTCTGGCGACCGTTTTGCCATGACCGCGCGCGATGTCATACCCACAACCAGCAGCTTTCGAAGGTAGCGATCCCCTTGCTTGGTGATCTTGCCCAGTTTCTCTTTGCCGCCGCTCGACTTGTTGAGCCGGGTGAGGCCCAGCCAGGCGGCCAGATCTCGTCCTGTTCGGAACTGATGCGCATCGCCGATAGTGGCGACAATCGCTGAAGCCGTGATCGGGCCGATACCAGGCATACGCATCAATCTACGCGCATCTGCATTCAGAAGGGCATGTTGCTGGATCATCTTAGAATAGCCATCGATGCGTTCGTTTAGGCCGAGGATCTGATAGCACTGGATACCGAGCATGCCGTTGGCGATCTCTGGCATTTCTGGATGGTCGCCATCACGGTGACGCTTTGCAAAAGCCGTCACTGCTTCGATCCCAATGGGCAAGATATGCCCAAACTCACGCAAAAGGCTGCGGATCATGTTGGCCAGTTGGGTGCGCTGCCGGACGGCCAGATCTCGAGTCCGGTGGATTGAGAGAATGGCTTGCTGCTCTTCCGTCTTGATCTCGACGAAGCGCATGGTTGGTCGACGGACCGCTTCACAGATTGCCTCAGCATCAACGGGATCATTCTTGCCGCGCTTCACGTAGGGTTTGACGTAGCCAGCCGGCATCAGCTTCACATCATGACCGAGCGTGCGCAGCTGACGGCCCCAATGATGGGATGAACCGCAGGCATCCATGCCTACGACGCAGGGCGGAAGCGTCTCAAAAAAGGCCAGTAGCTTCGCGCGCTTGATCGGCTTGTTGAAAATAACCCGGCCGCTCTCAGAAATGCCGTGCACTTGAAAAACGTCCTTGGCCAAATCGAGGCCGACGGTCTTTACTGTCATTGGGTGGCTCCTTTCCTAGCAGTCGTTGATAACTGCACTTTGGCACATTCGATGCCGGTGGAGCAGGAGCCACCCACCTCATCCGCTTTGGTGGGCGCACTGCAGCATCTGTTAGGAATGGTGAAGGTCAGCAATGGGTCGTCCCCGATGTATCATCTCGCCGTGCGACAGCTAATACTGCGTTGCCTCTGATGTCGGCACGGATGAATGAAAAGCCCAAAGGGTGGAGCATTCAGGTCAACGGAACTGACTTCTCACTCTCGCCGCGGCGAACGATTTGCATATCATCCGCCCTGCGGGACGACGACGAAAAGGGCCTTCGCAGCAGTCGCTCCAAAGTCCGCTGCCTGGAAGCACGTCAAAACCACATGTCCTTTACAGTTCGGCTGTCACGAGGAAGTTCTCGAAAGCTGTCGTGCCCCTCGAAGTGACGGATTGGAATCTCACTGATTGGTGAAGGATCAGACATTCGAACATTAACCGCGGACAGTTTGCGGCCGTTTTCGTCCGAGAAACACGCAACGTAGTGCGTCACACACCCGCAATTGGCGCAGAAGTGGAAATGGATATCCCCGCTATCGCGACGCAGATATGTATTTGTTTTCCCGGTAGTTTGAATGTCATAGCCAATGTGCCCGTAGGCCCAAAGGGCACCGTAACGCCGACAGATTGTGCAATTGCAGGCCATGACCGACTTTGGCACAGCATCGAGAGTCCAGCCAACTTCGCCGCAGTGGCAAGTTCCTTTCAGCATGTATCAATCTCCGCTCTCGGCACTGACGGCATCATGACGACCGACTCAAGTGCTTTGGCCCAGGCGCGGATCGCCGCTTGGGTCAAGCTGCACTTGTGGCCTTCCCTTGAACAGCAGTTAGCCGATTTACATTCACGGCGATACACAGCTGGGTCACAGGACCACTGGGCGGAGATGCGTGACTGGCTGGTTCGGAATGACGTTCCTGCTCCAAAAAATCTGCCGGGGTGGCCAGAAAAGGAATAAGGGCTGGCTGAGGGGGTCGAGGCCAGCCCCTATCTTCGTCACGAGGGGGTAAGTGGTTATTCTGATCCCAATCTATCCAACTCAAGCAAAGCCCGAAATTGGGGGATTCCCGTAACATTGCAAACTTCACCGAAAAAGTTTGTTTCCTAAAGGCGAACAGTGAGTTTCAAAACGAGATGTGGACACAATTTCGCCACAATGCGATCCTCTATCCGTGGATGGCGCGTGTTGATTTTAGAGCGTTCCAGTTTTTCCATCTGGATTTGAGGGGGTTGTTGAGTTCGGCGCGCCGCCCCACGAGTACTTCATCGAACCGCCAGAGTATTGAACTGCACTTTCCGAGTGCCGGAGCGCCAACGCACTTTTCATCTCATGGACGCAATTTGAACACTCTCCGCAAATATCAGTGCGGAGCGGCGCGTCTTGATGGGGATTATGATTTCAATGAGGGGGTACGAGTTCGGCGCGTCGTACCACCACCGCCGGACATACTCGTTGTCCTTTGATTTGTTTAAATACTATCTTTTGATCCGGTTTGCGATTTTTGTGAATGGGTGATTAGTGGAAGAGAATGAAGGCGTCTGGTTTAGCCAGGTCATGTATGACACAACGTTGATGAAGCCCATTACCTCCGAGCAGGCTTTAAGCAACTTGCCGACTGCTGGTGCAGTAGACAACAAAAACAGGGCTGGATCGTTCAATCCCGTGAGGCCTTTCCTAAATTAGTTTTTGGAATGTATCCGAACAAAAAGCTTCAGGCGCTGCCCGAAATTTTCAATGGGCCATATGGTCCAGTCGTATCTCGCGCGGTAGCGAATGTACTTCGCGAAGCAGAACTGGGAAAAACGAAAATCTATCCTTTGAACGTTTGCCAACACGACCGTGTGACACCAGTTGAAGGCGAGTATTTTACACTCGCCCTTGGTGAACAAAAAACGGCGTTTGTTCCGGATCGGTCGAATATGGTCAAACCTATGGGGAATAAACCAGATACTTGGATGAAGCGGGGCATGAAACCCAAAGACTTCGACATTGTTGTTTCAGGTATAGCCTTGGAGGGACCCGATTTGTGGGTTGATCCGCGCTTGTACTGGAGCCTGTTTTTTAGCGCCCGCTTGGTAAAAGCGCTGAAGGCAGCGAAGCTCACACGCCGCTTCGGACTGAGTAAATGTAAGGTTGTTTCCATTCGCTAAAGGGGTACGAGTTTGGGGGTGACGCATTATCGATACCGGCCAAGTCATGGGAAAATCTGGCTGGTTGTTAGGGTCCTATTGGAGGCGGTTTGAAATCTATTTCAGT
>NZ_JBQFLR010000030.1:0-24339 GCF_056531345.1 Ruegeria sp. N7
TCAGCATTGGGCTGGAAAAGCCCTGTCGCATTCGAAAGGAAAGTGGCTTAAACGAGCACTTGGGGCGGCACAAAAACGGGACAGGTCCAAAACGAAAGAAACCGCATAGTATTTCGCCGACGCGATCTACACTGAGATCATACATGTTCTTGCAAGCCAGCGTATCGCTGGCTTTTTCTTTGCCATTGAAAGGAAAAACTTTGCTGCAAAAAAGGAATGTTGGGTGCAGCAAACGAGTTACCGCGCATTGATTTCATTGTGCTTTTTCGGGCGAAAAAGGAAAACCTTTGAGGGTCGAGCCAAACAATACAACCAGATAGCAAGCATTAGAGCGGTGTGACACACAGGTGTGACACAAAATGAAGCTGTATGCGTATCTCTCTCTGTCCGACACGGCATCTACTACTTCCGTTGGCCACTGCCCGGCACAAGACCAAGCACCAAACGTCGGGCAGTGCATTGGTCTATCGCCCACCAGCCCCGGAAAACATCATTCCAACGGATCAGAGGCCGACGATGCACTAACAATCAAACTGGACCAGTCAGATGAGGCTGTTCACTATCAACAGCGGCCTCGTGATCACCAAACATAAACTGGCTAAACTGGTTGTTTGCGAGTGCGCCTTTGCTAAGTAGCTTACTCAAACGCCCCACAACGAGCTTCGCCGATAGCGTCATGGTGAGGTCCATAGCAACCCTCTGCACCATGGCCATGCCAGTCACCGTGGTGATGCCTGTCCGTGCATGCGGCCATAGCTATGAGTATAGCCAAAAACGCCACCGTTCCCCGGGTTGCTTTTATGCTGAAGCTCTGACCCATTTGCGAAGCACTTTGCCAACAACTTGGCAAACTACGCTTTGACACATGTCAACACTCAACCACAGCGTCGCCCAAATCACTGCAGTTAGGGGTTTAGTACGAAGGACCTTCTCGTGTTGCTGTCTAGGAAAAGGGGAAGCTTCAATCAATTGTCCGAACAAAAAACTGGTCGTGATCCGAAAAACCAAAGGGCTGGCGTTGTCATGCTTGGTCTGCTGCAGTAGCGTCCTGAACCATGGTCATCCGACGATACTCAATTGTGCTACTAGTCAGCGTTCTGGTCACCCTGACCGGTTTTGGCACCGTTGTTCATGCGCTATCAGATGGCTGCATCGGCCTTCACTGTGAAAGCCACATGCAATCAACAGAACACGCTTCCGTGGCTAAAAATAGCATCGATAAGTCGTCCCCAAACAGCCACCATGACCCGGACAGTTCAGGAACCGGCGAGTGTAATCCCTCTATCTGCCAAGCCATTGTTTTGCTCGCCCAGAACGGAGAAGCCGCGCAGGATCAACGTGAAATTGATCCAGAGTTTCAGATTGGAACTCAAGCCAAGCCGATTGAACCGGATAACCCATACAAGCCCCCTGACCTTTGAAGCAGCGTAAATCCTTGCGAACATCTGCGACCTGCGCGTGCCGCTGTTCGCAGTGAATCGCAGCACTACCAGCTTCCAAAAGTCAGGATCAACTCATGAGAAAAAGTCTCTTATTCATCGGCGCAGGCACCGTCGCAGCCGTCGCCGCTTTCATAACCCTTCGGCCCGGCCCAATCGAAGAGGCCACATCGCCAGAGACAGGCACAGGCGGCGCCATAGTCGCAATTCAGATGCCGCCAATCGAGGGCAACGCAGTAATCGGTCAGCGTGTCTTTGATGTCTCTTGCGCTGCTTGCCACGGCGTCAATGCGGTCGGTGTAGAAGGCGCGGGACCGCCTCTGATCCACAAGATATACGAGCCCAGCCACCACGCTGACGAAGCCTTTCAGAGGGCGGTTTCACAAGGTGTAAGAAGCCATCATTGGCAGTTTGGTGACATGCCGCCGGTCGAGGGATTGACGCGAGGTGACGTTGCCATGGTGATCGCGTACATTCGTGAAATTCAACGTGCCAACGGAATAAATTGAGGACAGGACCATGAAAAAGATCGTAACTCTCGTAATCATGGCTGCTATTCCCAGCGGGGTACTGGCGCATTCCAAGGCCGAAGAAACGACACCTGCCAATGGGGCGACTGTAACCTCTGTGCCCGCTGAAATTGGCCTCAGCTTCACCAAGGACATCCGGCTGACGCGGATAGAGATGGCCCATGAAGAACACTCGGCAGTAAGCCTAGATTTGGGGGACCAGACAAGTTTTAGTCAGGAGTTCACGATCCCACTGCCGGGCAATGGAACCGGCACCTATGTCATCGAGTGGCGTGGTTTAGGTAAAGACGGCCATGCGATGCAGGGCGAGTTTTCCTTTTCCGTGGAATGAGCATGCCAGACATTTGGGGAGTTGTCGCAATCCTCGCAAAGCTGGTGCTCTACATCGGCTTTGCTGGGTCCACCGGGCTTGTCGCCGTTAAGTGCCTTTATTCCGAACTAGTCGCGCCGGTAAGCCTTGCGATGAAGCGCCAAGCCTTGGTCTTGGCGTGGCTTTCCCTCGCAGCAACGGTATTTGGTTTCATGCTCCGAGGAGCCGCCTTAACAGGCGGAGTTGACGGCATGGTCGATCCAGAGATGCTTGGCTTGCTTTGGCAGACCTCCGTAGGCGACGTACTTGCTTATCGCCTTTCAGGCGCAGTTTTGATCCTTGTGGGACTGTCTGTTCCTCGCTTTGGTCTATGGATCGCGCTGTTGGGTGGCACATTGGCCATGTGGTCCTTTGCACAGATCGGACATGTACCGGAACTGGAGAGTGTTGGCGTCCAATTGTTGCTGCTGTTGCACCTGCTGTGTGTGGCCTTTTGGGTGGGTATATTTGGCCCGCTGCGGAGTATGGCTCTCATGCCTGAACACCTGACAGATGCAGCAGTGTTAGGGCACAGGTTTGGACAGGCTGCTGCACTTATTGTGCCAACGCTAGTCGCGGCGGGTCTGTGGATGGCTTGGTTGCTTGTCGGCAATCTCCAAGGGCTCTTGTTCACCGGCTACGGGCAGACGCTTTTGATCAAGGTGTTTCTTGTGGCACTGCTGTTGATCCTCGCCGCTGCCAACAAGCTCCGATTTGTTCCGGCCATGCAAAGTGGAGAGGCAATAGCAGCGCAACGCCTCGCCCGATCCATCGAGGTTGAGGCAATAATCGTATTAGTGGTGCTGGCGACAACGGCGACACTCACGAGCGTACTAACGCTTCCGAGTTAAGGTAGGTAGAGATGAACAATCACATTTGCGCACTGGCTATATGCAGCATTGGTACGAGCCTTGCTGCAGATCATGAGTTGATAGATAGAGACCTAGCGAATGGGCAGGAACTCTACGCAGTGCACTGTGCCTCATGCCATGGAGTGAATCTGGAAGGACAACCTGACTGGCAAACACCCAACGATGACGGGGTGTTGCCCGCGCCACCACATGACGTGACAGGGCACACTTGGCACCACGACAACCAGCTACTGTTCGAGTACACCAGACTAGGTGGGGCAGACACATTGGCAGCACGCGGCATTAAAGACTTCAACAGTGGTATGCCGGGTTTCGAGGGCACGCTGACTAACGAAGATATTTTGGACGTGCTGGGTTACATACGCTCCACATGGCCCGACGATGTTCAGCAAATGCAGGCCAGCCGCAACCTTCCCCACCAGTAAAAGACAGCTGGCCTCGTAAAGGTTTGGACGTACACAGTACACTGTAGCAGGTTGTGCAACTTCAAGTGTGACTTCAAGAGAAGCCACAGTGCAAACAAGAAATCTACAATAGTATTTACGATCAGTGTATCAGGCGTTCGGCGGCGTTTCCCGCAGGCTCCACCATATCCAAACAGAAAAAACAGAGGGCAAACACTGGAGCGGCGTGGCACACAGGTGCGACCCAAAATGAAGCTGCATACTTATCTCTCACTTTTCAGACACAGCGTTGAACGATTGAGGTCGGCACCTTGGCGATATCCATCGAGCCTATGTTCCCCGCATATGGAAAGATGGGGTTACTCGACCCGAGAAAGCAGCAGAAAAACAGGTAAGAGGTCGTCGAACAATTCTATAGTTCTTTCAATGAGGTTTGGTTCGATTGCAAAGGCGGGATTTCCCAGATCCGTCCAGACGGTAAAGCCTTTGCGGCGCAATGCTTCATCATTTGGATGATCTTTGTCAAAACCGGAGGGAACACGTTTCAATTCAGGATCCCCGACCCGGAATCCACGCTTTCGCATCTCAGCGGCAAGCTGTATCACCTCTGCCCCTTTGGGGCCTGCCATCTCTGTTCGAAAGGCATCCAACGCTTCCTTTTCGTACTGAAACACCCCGCAGCCAAGCGCCAGATCATCGGGTGAGAGCCCAAAGAACCACATCGGTGGCTGATCCGCATTCCCGTCAGGGATAAACGCAATATGCAGGTGTGCGTTGTAAGGTGTTTTGTCCTTGGAAAATCGGACATCCCGATGAATACGAAAAATCTTGCTGCTGTGGGTCTGGCCAGTCAGATCAAGCAATGCATCCGCCATGTTATCCGCGAAGTGCCTGCTGGCCTCCTTCAAATGGGTCTCGTAAATTGCTTTGTTGGCTGCAAACCATTCCTTCGTGTTATTGGCCCGCAAGTGCCTGAGAAAACCAAGCGCTGCGGGTGAGAAACTTTCAAATTTGGCCATTGATTTCTCCGTTCAGTCTTTCGCGGGAAGGGCTGCGGCGTGTTCGAGACAAAGGTGTAACCAGCGCAGCAAAGCGGCGTCATCGCAATCACTCTCATCCACGCGGATAAAACCACCCAGTTTGCGTGCACCGTGAATCACTTCCTGAGCCGCAGGGTCCGCCAGCGCAATGCTTTCGTTGTTCTTGCCCACCCGGAACATGAAACGGCCCAGCCCGTCGTTATGCCGCCGCGCCCCGCACAGCATGTTGCCGTTCAAGAAAAAGCAATTGCCACCCATCATACGCTTTTCTGAAATGCCCACATGCGCGGCCAAAGTGTCACGAATGCGTGCGTTGAGGGTTTCATCCACCGGCATCAGCTGGATGCCTCAGGCTGCCGGTGGATCGACGGCGCGAACGAAACATATTCGACGAAGTTTCCATTTGACCGCATTACGCGCAAGAGCCTGTTGCCCCCATCCCATAACGGATGGATACCCGCCTTAGATCGACGCAGGCCAAAAGCAGTCGCCAGTGGAACGGTTACCCAGACCAATACCGCCGCAATAACCTGCACGATGTGCGAATATTGTTCCATCTGCGCCCTCCTTTCAGGCAGTTCTCAGGGTTTCATGCTTTCATAAGTGATCAATGCAAAGCGGGCACCTTGCGGGTCGTTCAGCGTGGCCATGCGACCGACACCCGGCATATCCATCGCGGGTTGAAGAACTGTGGCGCCTTTGGCTTCGGCCTTTGCAACACTCGCATCCACGTCGGCCACCGTGAAGAAGATCGTCCAGCTTCCATGCGCCTCCGGCATTGGTGAAAAGCCTCCGATAGCGGTCTCGCCCACAACTGCGGCCGAATAACTTGACCCATCCTGCATCGGCATATCGCTGATCTTCCAGCCCAGCACATCCTGATAAAAGGATTTGGCCTTGCTCTGATCCGGCCCAGAATGCCCGATCCATCCTGAATTTCCGACAGCCGTCATCTCAAGTATACTCATGGGTACCTCCGTTGGTTACGCCCGCCACATACGGGTCTGACCCTAGGACGTATGAGGAGTGTGTTTTCCTACAGGCCCTCCAATTCTTTTTTGCTAATTTTGATTTTTTCGTTGATCACGTCGCACTCCAACGCGGTGGGAGAAAGCGCCAACACGGTTTCAAAGGCGGAAATGGCGTCTTTATGATCCCCCGCTTCTTGCAAAAGGCCACCTCGCATCGCGTGAAACCAACGATAGTTGGACAGCTCCTGTGACAGCGGATTCATTGCCTTCAAAGCATATTGTGGACCGTGTAGCTTGGCCTGTGCGGCAATCTGGTTGAGCCGGATCACAGGTGTCGGCTGCAATGCGTAAAGGGCGGCGTAGTGGCTTTCGATTAACGCCCAGTTGGTTTCTTCGGACGAGGTTGAACAGGCATGTGCCTGAGCGATTGCAGCCTGGATGATATAGACCCCGCGGTGGCCAATCCGCTGGGCTTTTTGCAACAGCGATGTAGCCTCAGCGATATTCGAGCGATCCCAAAGATCGCGGTTCTGATCGTCGAGTGCGACGAGCTTGCCTTCGGTGTCAATCCGGGCCTGGCGCCGGGCGTGTTGAAACAACAATAGCGCCAGCAATGCGGCCTGCTCGCCCATTGCAGGGAACAATGCGACAAGAAGGCGGGCAAGCCGGATCGCTTCTTTGCATAGCGTGAGCTTGATTTGCTGCGGCCCGGCCGAGGTCGACCACCCTTCGCTGAACATCAGATAAACCATTGTCGAGACTTCACCCAACCGGGCTTGCCTTTCAGCCGGGCTCGGCGTTTCAAAGGCGACCGGGTTATTTGCTATTTTCTTTTTGGCGCGGGTAATGCGCTGTTCCATGGTCTTGGACTTGACCAGAAATCCGCTGGCGATCTCATCGACGCTCAGCCCCGCGACCACCCGCAAGGCGATGGCGATCTGATCCCGCCGGTCCAGTTCCGGGTGACAACAGATGAACAGCAAGCGCAGGACATCATCCCGCATCTCGTCAGGGTCGGGTGTTTCCGCCGGCATCGGTTGAAACTCCTCTGCGTGGCGCGACAGGATTGCCGCGCGCCGCCGGGATTTGCGTAAATCATCCAGACCCGCATTCCGGGCCGTGGCCAGAAGCCATGCCAATGGATCACGAGGCGCCCCGTCCTGAGGCCAAACCGCCAAGGCTTTCAGGCAGGCGTCGGCAAAGGCCTCCTCTGCGGTGTCCAGATCCCGAAAAGCCCGCGTCAGGGCAGCAATGGCGCGCGGGCGTTGTTCAGCAAATGTGGCCTCCAGCCAGTCTGACATGATCTATTCCGACGATATGGCACCCCCGGCCCAGGCCACAGGCCGAACTTCCAGCCGCGCGACCGGTGAAGAGATCAGTTTTGCATGTTCCAACGCTTCTTCAAGATCTTTGAAATCAGCGGCGTAAAACCCAAGGAAGTTTTCCTTGGTCTCGGAAAACGGGCCATCGGTGATCAGGGGGGCAGCACCTTCGGACGCCGCCGGTTCGACCATTACCGCTGACGTTGGCGGCATCAGTTTTATCGACACAAACTCTCCGCGTTCCGACAAAACCGCTTGCAGGGCGCGATGGCCTGACATCACTTCGTCCTGGCGATCTTTCGGCAATGCCTCGAACACGCCCGGTTCCCCATAAATTGTGATTGCGTAGATCATTTTCGCCTCCATGCGTTGGTCGCATTGTGCAAGGACGCGCGACGCCATGCAAATCCGACAACACGCAGAGCCGACAGATTGCCCAGACCGCTTTTGTCTGAAAACCCAGCAGTCCGGGCTTCCATTGCCATCCAGATAACAGGTCGGGGGATTTCAAAAACCGGAGCAAAACCGGTACCTTGAAAACCGGTTCCCAGAAAAATGGCTAAATGGTAGGCTGCGAGACTATGGAAAGCCGGCCAAATCGTCGATTAGCAGCCATCTTAGCCGCCGATATCGCAGGCTATTCAAGATTGGTTGGCTTGGATGAAGAAGGCACCATCGACAAGCTGCGCCGGATCCGCGCTGAAGTTATCGAGCCCTTGATCGCCGGGTATTCAGGGCGCATTGCGAACACAGCCGGTGATAGTTTTCTGATCGAATTCCCCAGCGCAGTCGATGCGGTTCGCGCTGCAGTCGAGATACAGGCCGAACTGTCGAAAAGAAACTCGGATACCGAACCTGATCGCGCAATCGTTTTTCGGATCGGTTTGAATGTCGGCGATGTCGTCTCAAACGCCGATGACATCTTGGGTGATGGTGTCAACGTTGCCGCACGGCTTGAGGCGCTGGCAGAACCTGGGGGGATTATTGCCTCGCAGGCGATTGTCGGATACGCGCGCAACAAGGTGCCCTTCGCCTTTACGCCAATTGGCCCGCAATCCGTCAAGAATATTGCGGACCCTATTGAGGCGTTCCGCGTCAAAACAGATGCGTTGACCCCGGCGATAAAGCAGAAAACGAAGAAAGCACCGCATTTAATGAAGCTGGCTGCAATCCTGATCGTGTTGGGCGCGACCGGGTATATCGGGACAAAGACATGGGAAAAGGGTCAGCTGCGCGCTTCTGAGGCACAGATGGCTTACCCTCTGCCGGACCTGCCCTCGATCGCCGTGCTTCCCTTGACGAATTTCACCAGCGACGCGTCCAACAAGATGTTGATAGATGGCGTTTCCGAGGATCTGATAACGGACCTGTCCCGCATATCAGGGTTATTTGTCATCGCCGGTAACACATCCTTTGCATTTCAGGACCGCGACATTGATGCGGCAGGTTTTGCCGAGAAACTGGGCGTTCGCTATGTCGTTGATGGAAGCCTTAGACGTAGCGGAGAGGGTTTTCGGGTCAACATCCGCCTGACGGACACGTTGAACGGCAGATTGATTTGGGCGGAACGTTTCGACGGTGAAATCGATGAGATCTTCGACCTGCAAAACAACATTGTACTGGCGATTGCGCGCGAGTTGGATGTCCCGCTCGACACGCAAAGCCGGATTGCTATCGAAAACATAGAGACTGAAAAGATCGAGGCGCGCGAAGCGTTCCAGCGCGGGTGGGAGCTTTATTCACGCTTCAATGAACAGGACAATCAGGCTGCAATTCCGCATTTTGAGCGCGCGGTCGAACTGGACCCGAATTACGCGCGAGCCTGGGCGATGTTAGCTATGGTACATTTGCGACCGCACATCTTCCACCACTGGTCAGGCTTTGCGAATGCTGACGAACAGATGCATATTGGGCTGTTCTATAAATATTACCGCGAACTGACGCATCAGGACACCTCGCTCATCCACGTCATCAGGGCAATTGTCGCTCTCAACCTTCCGGATTGGGACAGTGCCGAGGGTGTAAGTCGGGGAACGGAAGAAGCGAGACAAGAAGCCGCAAAGGCCATCGCCCTGCAACCAAGCGACCCAGAATCGCATTTGACAATGGGATGGGCTTTGATCGCGGGTGGCGAGCCAGAGGAAGGGCTGGCGTTTGTGCAGGCTGCGATGCGCCTCGACCCGGAATACCCCAGTCACTACGCGTTATTTCAAGGTGCCGCGCTGTTTGCCATGAATGATCTGACAGGCTCAGAGGCGGTCATTATGTCTGAGCTGGATAGAAACCCGCAGGCAGTTGAGTTGATGCCATTTGCGGCCTCGATCTTGGCCTTAAACGGCGACCGAAATGCCGCAAGGGCAATGATCGAACGATGGCAGAAAGGAGAGAATGAGAGTGTTCTGGATGAAGTTGTACGAGAGTATTTCTTTATCGTGCGATGGATCGGCGAGCATCAGCATTTAAACAACCGCTTGAAAAACGGCCTTCAATTGGCCGCGCTTCCGCCGAGCACCACAGTTGCAAGCCTCAAAGCTGATCTGATGCGCGGAGATGCCAAGGAACAACGTGACGCGGCTCAGTCTTTGGCGCTCTTTGGGGCCGATGCAGCCCCAGCCGTTCCGGAACTGATCATGCTGTTGGGCAGCCCTTCGGTTTTTGTCAGAAAAGAAGCCGCCAACGCATTGGGTGAAATCGGCGGGAAAGCATCCCCCGCTTTGCCTGCATTGGAAGCAGCCGCAGACGGGTCTTTGTCGGGTAGATTTGCCGCCCGAGCCATTGAACAGATACGCGGAGCCTCACAATAACGACGACTTTGGGCGTATTCGATCCCTTGGCTCCTGCTTTTTCTGGAGAGTGTTGGCTGGAAACGCGGGCAGGTATCCTTCGTCCCGGTGACCGCAGCCTCACGCAAGTGTTCTGAACGCATTCAGACTTTCGCTGAAATGCTCGATGAACTCCAGTGTTATCAAAGACGGCTGCTTCAGAACCGGGCGTACCAGCGAAAGTGTATGCGGCAAAAACGGCTTGAATGGCCTGTAGCTTAGCCCCCGGTCTGTGTAATGGACAGCGTCCAGTTCGCTGACGATTGAGACACCAACGCCTTTTATGGCCAATTCACATGCCGCCGTGAATTGCCGGACTTCGATATGAGAGTTGAGTGTAACATTGGCCTGCTGAAATGCCTTCGAAAGCCGTCCGAAAAAGTCGCTGTCGCGCCGCGTATGTATGATGTTCTCATCTGCAAGATCGGATGGCGTCACCTCCGAGAGGTTCTCAAGCGCGTGATTTTTCGGGAATACGCAAACCGTGCGCACATCTACATTTCTGCTTTCCACCCCCGGATGACCGTTAAAGCCATCGGTGATTCCAAAGTCATATTGTTCGCCAACCATCCATTCCAATATCCGTTCCGGCCTGTCCGGTTCGATCGTCATGGTGACACCTGGCCGGTCTTTCAGAAAACTTGCCACAACATCCGGCAGATGGCTGGTGGCGAAACCGGGCAGGCAGGCGACGCGGATATGCCCGGCTTTACGCTGTGTGATATTCTGACTCGCGTCCGATATCTGCTTCATCAATTCCAAGACACGGTCCACGCTGGGTTGCAGATAGCGAACTTCCTGGGTTGGCACCAATCGCCCTTTGCGGCGATCAAAAAGTTGAAAACCAAACGATTTTTCAAGATCCGACAGCAACCTGCTGACAGCTGGTTGGCTCACCCCCAAATCGGCGGCCGCTGCTGTGACCGAACCATTGGTGGTCACCGCCATAAGCGCTTCCAGTTGCCTAATTCTCAAAGTTTGTCTCATTGCAGACCCAGTTCCGCTTTTTTATTCACACTGTATAACATTGTATTATGTTTTTTGCCAATAAGTAGGGCTTGAATTATATTTCTGTAACGGTAACGTCGTGAAATCGTCATGTGTGTCGAATACGCGTTGCAGTCGGTACTCAACGAAGCATCAAACCTGATGCATGGGAGGAATCATGAAAAAGAATTTGCTTGGCGCTCTTGCCGTTACAACTGCCTTGTCCCCCTTGGCGGCAATGGCACAAACCGAAGTTCAATTCTGGCATGCCTTTACCGGCCGCCTTGGCGAACTTGTCAAAGCGCAGGTTGAAGAGTTCAACGCCAGTCAGGATGAGTTTGTCGTGGTCGAAAGCCACAAGGGCAACTATTCGGAAACCCTGAACGCTGGCATTGCCGCGTTCCGTGCTGGCGAACAGCCACACATCCTGATGGTTTTCGAAGTTGGCACCGCAACGATGATGTCGGCAAAAGGCGCGATCAAGCCGGTCTACGAAGTCATGGCTGAAAGTGGCGCGTCTTTTGATCCCGACGCCTATATCGGTGCGGTGAAAGGTTACTACACCACCACCGACGGAGATATGTTGTCGCTGCCGTTCAACTCTTCCACGCCGGTCTTGTGGGTCAACCGAGATGCCATGCAGGCAGCAGGCGTTGATCCCGACACCGACCTGTCGACTTGGGAAAAGGTTGGCGACGTTCTGGAGCAACTCAAAGCCGGAGGCGAGGACTGCCCGCTGGTGACGGCATGGCAAAGCTGGATACACCTGGAAAACCTGTCTGCCTATCACAACGTACCATTTGCATCGCAGGACAATGGTTTTGCCGGTCTGGACACAGAACTGATGCTGAATGGCCCGGTACAGGTCGCGCACCTGAGCGCCATGGGCGACTGGGCCAAGGATGGTAAATTCATCTATACCGGTCGCAGAAATGAAGGCGGCGCAAACTTCCGGGCGGGTGAGTGTGCCTTGTTCACCGAAAGCTCGGCCGGGTATGCCGGGATCAAAGCCGAGGCCGAGTTCGACTTTGATGTGCGTCCGCTGCCGTATTGGGAAGCGGTCACAAGCGAGCCTCAAAACACCATCATCGGCGGTGCATCGCTTTGGGTGATGGAAGGTCATGATCCCGAAGAATATAAAGGCGTTGGTGAGTTCCTGAGCTTCTTGTCCTCGTCCGACGTTCAGGCGGCATGGCACCAGAATACCGGCTATCTTCCGATTACCGCAGAAGCCGGTGAAGCGACCCGTGCAGCCGGTTTCTATGATGAAAACCCGGGCACCGATATCGCTGTGATCCAGATGACCGCGAAAGAGCCGACAGCAAACTCGAAAGGTCTGCGTCTGGGATCGTTCGATCAAATCCGCGGTATCATCGATGAGGAGCTTGAGGCCATCTGGTCCGGCGAGAAATCCGCCCAGGAAGCCATGGACAGCGCAAAAGAACGCGGTGACGCGCTTCTGCGCAGGTTCGAATCGGCAAATCAATAAACCTCTGAAATCCGGTGCGGGCTCGGCAGAGCCCGCATCCACTTTTCCCGGCGGGTCATCAGGATGGAAAAACGCGTCACATTTCGCGGCTGGCTGTTGCCATTGGCGCTGATCGCCCCACAGGTCGCCATTTCTGCCGTATTCTTCTTCTATCCCGCTGCACAAGCTGTATGGCAGTCGCTGTTCATCCCAGATCCGTTCGGGTTGTCGTCCAAGTTCGTCGGTCTGGGCAATTTTGAATTTCTGCTAAGCGACAAGTTTTATCGCGCATCCTTCGTAACCACGGCGGTGTTTTCGACGCTTGTTACGCTCTGCTCCATGATCCCGGCCCTGTTTCTGGCTGTCATTGCAGATCGGCTGATCAAAGGATCCGGAGCTTATCGGACGCTGCTGATTTGGCCTTATGCAGTCGCTCCCGCGGTTGCAGGTGTGCTCTGGCTGTTCATGTTCAACACGCGCGTCGGTGTCGTGTCGTGGTATCTTGGACAGCTGGGCTATGACTGGAACCACGTCTTGAATGGCACCGAGGCGATGGGGCTTGTGGTTGTCGCTTCGGCCTGGGGGCGCATCAGTTATAACTTTTTGTTCTTCTTCGCCGCACTCCAGTCGGTTCCGCGGTCGGTCATCGAGGCCGCAGCGATCGATGGCGCACGGTTCTGGCGCAGGTTTTTCACGATTGTCCTGCCGTTGCTGTCACCGACAGCGTTTTTCCTGCTTGTAGTGAATGTGGTCTATGCGTTCTTTGAAACTTTCGGCGTAATCCACACAATCACCGGTGGCGGTCCGCAGCAGGCCACGACCATTCTGGTCTACAAAGTCTTTTCAGACGGGTTCGTCGGTCAGGATCTGGGCTCGTCTTCGGCGCAATCGGTCATTTTGCTGATTGTCGTCGGCCTTCTGACCGTCATTCAGTTCAAGTACGTGGAAAAGAGGGTGCATTACTGATGGCAGCCCAACAGCACGGAATGGTCGAAAAGCGCGGAGCGGGTATCTGGCTGACACATGCCCTGATGATCCTTGGCGTTCTGGTCATCTTCTTTCCGATTTGGCTGGCATTTGTCGCCTCAACCGTTACCCAGCCGGAAGTTGTATCACCACCCATGCCGCTTTTGCCGGGTGATCAGTTCTGGGAGAACTACAAGGCAGCCCTGTTTTCCGGCGTGAATGTCCCCGTCGCAACGATGCTGTTCAACAGCCTTGTAATGGCCATCGGGATTGCAGTGGGCAAGATCATCATTTCACTGCTTTCGGCATTTGCAATCGTCTATTTCCGCTTTCCCGGTCGAACAACGTTCTTTTGGCTGATCTTCCTGACCCTTATGTTGCCGGTCGAAGTGCGCATCGTTCCGACATTTGAGGTCGTGGCCGGGTTCGGCATGCTCAACAGCTATTACGGGCTGATCTTTCCGCTGATCGCCTCGGCCACGGCGACCTTCCTGTTCCGTCAGTTCTTTCTGACAATCCCGGACGAGCTTGCCGAAGCTTCGCGTGTGGATGGTGCCCGGCCTATGCGGTTTTTCATCGATATCGTCGTACCGATGAGCCGGACAAACATCGCGGCACTGTTCGTCATCCTGTTTATCTATGGGTGGAACCAGTATCTGTGGCCGCTGCTTATCACCACCGACCCTGAAATGAACACCATTGTGATGGGCATCAAGCAGATGTTCCCGTCTGGCGATGATGTAGCTGATTGGCCGGTCATCATGGCAACCTCCATTCTGGCGATGATCCCGCCGGTCATCGTGGTGGTGTCGATGCAAAAGCTTTTTGTCCGCGGCCTTGTCGATAGCGAGAAATAGAAAATGGCAACAGTAACCCTGGAGAATGTCAAAAAGAGCTTTGGCCCGACAGATGTCATACATGGCATCGACATCCACATCGAAGATGGCGAGTTTATTGTCATCGTCGGCCCTTCGGGCTGCGGAAAATCCACGCTGTTGCGGATGGTGGCAGGGCTTGAGACCGTGACCGCGGGTGAAATCCGGATTGGTGCGGAACGGGCCAACGAAAAAGAGCCGATGGATCGCGACATTGCCATGGTGTTCCAGAACTATGCGCTCTACCCGCATATGTCGGTCCGGCAGAACATGGGCTATGGCCTGAAGATCGCAGGGTTGCCCAAGGCCCAGATCGATCAAAAAGTGACCG
Organism: Ruegeria sp. N7; assembly: GCF_056531345.1. Classification (NCBI taxonomy): domain Bacteria; kingdom Pseudomonadati; phylum Pseudomonadota; class Alphaproteobacteria; order Rhodobacterales; family Roseobacteraceae; genus Ruegeria; species Ruegeria sp. N7. The sequence continues at coordinate 14,377 of NZ_JBQFLR010000030.1, forward strand.
AGGCGGCCAGGCTATTGCAGCTTGAACCATTGCTGGATCGCAAACCCAGACAATTGTCAGGCGGCCAACGTCAGAGAGTGGCTATGGGTCGCGCGATTGTCCGTGAACCTGCGGTGTTCCTGTTTGACGAGCCTCTTTCGAACCTGGACGCAAAGCTTCGCGTGCAGATGCGGCTTGAGATTCGTGAACTACAGGAAAAACTGGGGATCACGTCGCTTTATGTAACCCACGATCAGGTTGAAGCCATGACAATGGCCGACAGGATGATCGTCATGAACGGCGGTATCGCCGAACAGGTTGGCACACCGCTAGAGGTATACGAAACGCCAAGAACCCTGTTTGCGGCACAGTTCATCGGCAGCCCCGCGATGAATGTCTTTGAGGCCCAACGCGAAAACGGAACCGTCATGATTGGTGGGGTCGCGGTTGGTTCGTCGCAGGGCCCTGATACTGCCTTCAAGCTGGGGGTACGACCCGAGCATCTATTGCTGGATGACAATGGCACAATTGAGGCTACGATTCAGATGGCAGAGCCACTGGGGGCAAACACGCTGTTGCACGGTCAACTGACCGGCTTGGGCGATCCGATCACGATCAGCCTTCCGGGTGTGCACCCGATCGAAGGCCGACATCCGAACATGCGGTTTTCTGTGTCCTCAGACCATATGCATATGTTTGACCGATCCACCGGTGAAAGGCTGGAAGGCTGATGGCATTCCCTCAGGTCGAGGCTTTCCGGGGGGGCGACAACCTGATCCGCATCGTAGGCCACCGGGGTGCGCGAGGTGTGTTGCCTGAAAACAGCATGATTGGCTTCGACTTTTCGCTGTCCATTGGCGTGCCGCTTCTGGAGTTTGATGTTGTCCTCACGGCTGACGACATCCCCGCCATAACCCATAATCACCGGCTGCACGCCCCCAGTTTTCGCGATGCTGACGGTCAGTTTTTGACCGGGGAAGAGCCGAAGGTTTCAACTCTGACGTTTGAGCAGATTCAGAAGTTCGATATCGGGCGGTTGGATGGGAATTCTGCCTATGGTCGGCGATTTCCAGATCAGGCGCTAATGGATGGCGTTCGCGTTCCAAGACTGCTTGACCTGCTGGATCTGGTGAGTGACCCCCAACATAGCGATGCCTGTCTGATGCTCGAGCTGAAGTCGGACCCCGATTTGGCCCATGACGCGCGCTACAGAGAGAAGTTTGTCCGTCTTGTCCTGCAAGAGGTCCGTTCCAGGGCCCTGTCGTCGCGCGCCGTTCTGCACAGTTTCGACTGGAATCTGTTGGAAGAATGTCAGCGGCAAGCGCCTGATATGCCATCTTCTTATCTGACCCAACTTCCCGAAAACGCCGAGGATGTAGGGGAGGATTCTTCAAAAGCAGTCTGCCCGGATTTTCGAGGCCGCAAAGGCGATATTCCGCTATTGGTCAAGCAAGCGGGCGGCTCACTGTGGTGCCCGTATTATGCAGATGTAACTGCCGAAAACGTCGAACTGGCCAAGGATTTGGGCCTTTGCGTTGCGGTTTGGACGGTCAATGACCCTGTAGACATTGCCAAGATGATCGACCTGCGTGTGGATGCCATTGTTTCTGATTATCCGGGTCGGGTGCAAAGGCACTTGTCTGACCGGGGTATGAGCTGGCGTTAAACCGCCCTGAAGGCCGGGGCTGAATGCCTCGTCCTTCAGTTTCTTAAATTTCCTTCGTAAGGGCAGAGAACCGCTAGAACAGTTGCAAATCCTTCGCGCCGCTTTGGATTTCAGCAAAGTTCGGCATGTTCTGGATCGTAACAGGTGCGGGTTTCGTGCCCGGCATCGCAACCGTCGGTTTCGCCACGTTCGCCATCCCAAAGACCGGTTTTTCCAGCTCACCCCGGATATCGCGCAGCAGCGTTTTATGATCCGGCATCACTTTGACTATCTGCGCAAGATCCTCTTTCGCACGCTGCATGCCCTGGAACCAGATCACTTTCTTCAACGGTCGCAAACGATCTCGGATGCCGGTACCGTAACCCGTATCATAGACCTGTTTACCCAACAGAACCGTTTGATAAACACGATGGTCAAACAGCGTGGCAAATTCCACATCGTGATCCATCGGCAGACGGTGCTGCCACAGCTCCAGATTCTCGGCCAGCCGATCCGGTATCTTCATCTCTGTCCGCGCGTCGATCCAATAGGGATCATCCTTTCGGTTGCCCAATCGGTAGTGCAGGCAGATGAATTCCAGAACCTCGTTATAAAGCTTGTCCATCTGCCGGTTGTATCTTGCCCGCAGTGACGGTGCGACGTCGCGCGTCGGCAAGTGTTCTGCAAACCAGCGCACTGCGTGGTCAATCATGTGGATCGCGGTACTTTCCAACGGCTCGATAAACCCGCCGGACAGACCAATTGCCACACAATTCTTGACCCAGGCATTGCGCACGCGCCCGACGCGCATCGGGATGATCCGCGGTGTCAAACCCTTGCCGCTGTCACCCAGCCATTCAAGATATTCGTCGGCCGCCTGATCATCCGTTCGATGCGCCGAGGAGAACACATAGCCTGTACCCACACGATTGTAGAGCGGCACCCGCCACGTCCACCCCGCGCCCAGCGCGGTCGACCGCGTGAGGCTTTCGATTTTATTGGGATTGCGGTGTTCAACCTGCAACGCCATGGCGCGGTCATTGGGCAGATAGTCCGAATAATCCAAAAACGGCTCGCCCAGTGCCTGATTGATGATCAGGCCGCGGAACCCGGTGCAATCGATGACCATTTCAATGTCATGACGGCCCGCGCGCTCAAGCATCAGATGGCTGACGTTGCCCTGTTCATCCAGCTCAACCTTCTGTACCTCGTCCTGAATATGCTCGACACCGCGCTTGGTGCAGACCGTGGTTAGCATGCCCGCAAACTTCACGGCATCCAGATGATAGGCATAGCCAAAACGCTGTTCAAACTCGGGCTGACCCAGCTGCCGCGCGCCTTTGCACAGACGGCCCAGATGATCGTGGGGCGAAATGGACTGTGTAAAGTCCCTCTCTCCATTGCCAAAGCGCAGGAAATACTCGGCGGCGTCCAACCCTTCCAGCATCTGGCCATGGGCAAAGGGGTTCACGTAATCGATGCGTTTTCCTTTGGGGTCCTTGTTCCAGTTGCAGAACTTCACGCCCAGCTTGAATGACGCGTTCGTTTCGCGGAAAAAATCCCGTTCGGAAATGCCCGCCTGACGGAGCGTGACCGGCATGCGTGGCACCGTAGCCTCACCCACACCCACGGTCGAAATGTTGGGGCTTTCGATCAGGCAGATATGTGGTCGGTCTTTTGTTGCTGAAGTGCGTGAAAACACCATGTCCAGGATCAACGCGGTCATCCAGCCTGCCGTGCCGCCACCTACGATGGTGATTTTGCGCAAACGATTGTTCATATTCTTCTGTCCCCATTGGTTTTGAGGACTATATCAAGTTTCCGACGCTTATCTAGGCTCTGCCATTATGTGCTTATGACCCAGCTTTGAACATATCCCTGTACTGGTCGCGCAAAATGTTCTTTTGGACTTTTCCCATCGTATTGCGGGGCAATTCATCCAGTTGAATAAGCATTCGGGGATGCTTGAACCGCGCCAGGCTGTCGCGCACTGCGCCCATGATCGCGTCGAGATCCGGAGATTGCCCGGATTCGGCAACAATCAGGCCCAGCACGGTTTCACCGAAGTCGGGATGCGGCACGCCGATCACTGCACTCTCGAGAACACCGGGCTGGCCGTCCAGAACCAATTCAATTTCCTTGGGGTAGATATTGTAGCCACCCGAAATGATCAGGTCCTTGTTGCGCCCGACGATATGGATGTAGCCATCTTCGTCGATACGTCCGAGATCACCGGTGATAAAGAACCCGTTTTCGCGCAGCTCGGCAGCCGTCTTTTCCGGCATCTGCCAATATCCCTTGAACACGTTCGGGCCACGCACTTCGATCTCGCCGATTTCACCCTGCGGCAAAGGGTTGCCGTCTGCATCGCATATCTTCAGTTCGACCCCCGGCAAGGGAAACCCAACCGTGCCCGCGCGACGTTCGCCGTCATAGGGGTTCGAGGTGTTCATATTGGTTTCAGTCATGCCATAGCGTTCTAGGATACGATGCCCGGTACGCTCCTGGAATTGTGCATGGGTATCCGCCAGCAATGGGGCCGAACCCGAAACGAACAGGCGCATGTGTTCGGTCAGCTCGCTGGTAAAACGCGCGTCGGCCAGCAGGCGCGTATAGAAGGTCGGAACGCCCATCATCGACGTGGCTCCGGGCATTCTGTTAATGATCTGATCCGGGTCGAATTTTGGCAGCCAGATCATGCTTCCGCCGACAGCCAGAATGATATTGGTGGCCACAAACAGCCCATGCGTGTGAAAGATCGGCAGCGCGTGCAACAGAACGTCTTCCGACGTGAACCGCCACTCTTCGACCAGTGTCCGCGCATTGGACAACAGGTTGTTCTGGGTCAGCATCGCGCCTTTTGAACGTCCGGTGGTGCCCGACGTGTAAAGAAACGCCGCCAGATCCTCACCGTCCCGATCCACGGTCGCAAAGCTGTCTGGCATTGCAACCGCCAGATCCATCAGCGAGCCCGAGCCATCCGCATTCAGCGTTTCCACCCTGCCCCCAAAACGCACGGCAATCAGGGTCAGTTGGTCTTTGCTTCGGCCATCGCAGACAACAAGTGACGCGCCGCTGTTTTCGATGAAATACGTCAGTTCGTCCACGGTATAGGCGGTGTTCAGCGGCAGGAAAACCAGGCCTGCCTGCGCGCATGCCGCGTATAGCGCCAGCGCCTCAGGCGATTTATCGACCTGAGCCGCAACCCGGTCCCCGGGTTTTAGGCCCAGTTGCGTGGCCACATGGGCGATCCGGGCGGCTGTACTCAGAAAGTTTCGATAGGTGACGGTCGTCCCGTCTGTCAGGTGCAGGAAAGCCGTATCTTTGTCGGCGTGAATGCCAAACAAATCATCATAGAGAGGGTTAGCCATGTTCGATCCTCCGTTTCCCCAGCCATAACGGCGAACCGCTTCTTAGGGGAAGGTTCAACTGTGTCACACTGCGCTTTTGCTTGCAGTTCAATGCCTGATCGCGTCGCTTTTATTGCCCGGCGCGAGTTGCAGCTCGGAACCCGTGGTGGGTAATGCCTTTCACCGCCTCTGCACATTTTCTGCACGAAAGCCCCATGAAGGCTGCGGATACGTCGCGCCAAAGATGCAAGCGCCGCAGGCAATCTGCCGGGAAAGGAAACCTGCAAGCAGGAGACAGGACATGAGGCAGGAACTGACAATTCGCGGCGTGCCGGACAGCATCGTGCTGGACGCGTGGTGGCTGGGAAAGATGGACGAGGCCCCCCGATGGGGAGGCAACAGACGACAGCAGAGTGGCTCTCTGATGTCCACGCTGAAAATGCGCCATGCGATCCCGTTTCTTGCATCGCTGGTAGCGCTTGCTGATTGGTTGTTTTGGGAACAACCGCTAGGCATTTCTGTCTCAGTCTTCGCGCTGGTCTTGTCCGCCGCGATCATGGCGATGAAACCCCGGCGGGCGACTGCAACGGAATGGCTCATAGCCGCCGCATTTGCCTTGTTCACCAACCTGCCGGTGGCCATCGATTTGCAGCTTCTATCGTTATTGTTCAGCCTTGCTGGTTTGGTCAGTCTGGCCACCTGGGCGCTATTCGGTCAGGCCGTAAACGAACGTCTGCTGCTGCGCTCCGCCCTGCGCCTGCCTTCCATCGGCGCGACGCTTTTGCTGCGCGACACATGTCGCACCGCGGTTGCCGCCGATCTTGGGTCCGACAGCCGTCGCCACGCAGCCTCGCTGGCGTTGCCCCTACTATTGGGTGCGGTCTTCCTTGCCTTGCTGGCCGCCGCCAATCCGGTGCTGGAAGATCTTCTGGCAGAGCTGGACCCAAGTCTTTTGTTCGAAGGGTACTTTTGGCTACGACTTCTGTTCTGGGGTGTTATGGCCTCGCTGCTGTGGCCGTTCCTTAACCTCAGCGATCCATGGCTGGGCGGCATTGCCCGCCCCGCCACCATGCCAAAGACAGGCCCAAGCCGGGCCGCATTTCTGATCAATCCAATCTCGGTGCGCAATTCGCTGTTGCTGTTCAACCTGATGTTTCTTGTACAAACCGTGATGGACCTTGGTATCCTGACCGGCGGTGTATCCCTGCCTCAAGGGATGAGCTATGCCGCTTATGCCCATCGGGGCGCTTATCCGCTGGTGGCGACGGCCCTGATGGCGGGCGTATTCACTCTGGTCACTCACAGCATGATCGGCGCGGACCGGACGTTGCGCATTCTGATCTACATGTGGTTGGCGCAAAACGTGTTCCTGGTGCTGACAGCTGCCATCCGGCTGCATCATTACGTCGACGCCTATGCGCTTACCTATTTGCGGGTGGCCGCCTTCATTTGGATGGCGCTGGTTTTCACCGGTTTGCTGCTGATCGTGGTGCAAATCCATCGCGGCTTTGGTACGACCTGGCTTCTGCGGCGTTGTTTTGCAGCGCTTCTGGTGGTCTTGTATATCTGCAACTTTGTGAATTTCGCATTAGTCATTGCCAGCTACAATCTGAGCCACGGCAGCGCTCTGACGCAACAGGATACCGGTTACATATGCAGCCTTGGTGCTGATGCTTACCCCGCCATCCGCGATCATGAAACCAGAACCGGACAGCAGGTCTGTGACGTATGGATGCGATATGATCTGAAAAAGGATGCAATCACCAACTGGCGCGAATGGGGCTTTCGGAGATGGCGGATCCAAGCCTATTATCGGCAGCAGAGTTGAAGGACCCCATTTGATGCCTGCACGCATTCTTGTTGTCGACGACGATCCGGATATCCTTGAGGTAACAAGGTTCGCGATTGAAAAGGCAGGTTATGCGCCACTTCTGGCCAGCGACGGCCTGACCGCGCTTGATACAAACCGTCAGGAAAGCCCCGACTTGATCGTGCTGGATATCGGGCTGCCCGAAAAGGATGGTCTGGAAGTATGCAGGGACATCCGCAAATCCTCGGACGTGCCGATCCTGTTCCTGACCGCCCGTGATGACGAGGTCGACCGTATCGTCGGGCTGGAACTGGGCGCCGATGATTATCTGACCAAACCCTTTTCCCCGCGCGAATTGGTGGCCCGGATTAAGGCCATCCTGAAGCGCAGCGCGCCGACACCTGCGCAGCCCGATCCGGTGCTGTCGCAAGGCAGCCTGCACCTGGATGCAGAGCGGCACCTGTGCAGGTTCGCGTCAACCCCTGTGACGCTGACCGGATCGGAATTTCGGCTGCTGGCAACTCTGATGGCCCGTCCCGACCGCGTTCTGTCAAGGGCGCAGCTGATCGATGCGCTTTACGGCTACAACATCCACGTCTCGGACCGCACCATTGACAGCCATATACGCAATGTCCGTGCCAAACTGGCCCAGGCCGGCTGTGCCGAAGGGATCGTGACCATTCACGGTGTCGGCCTCAGGATGGGCGCATGCACGCCCGGCTGAACCGCAAATGGCGCCCCAGATTGTGGACCATCGTTCTGCTGGTGCTGGGTATTGTCTTGTGCCTGCCCTTTGCCGGGTTGATCCTGTTCCGTTTTTACGACAGTCAACTGGTGCAACAGACCGAAGAAAGCCTGCTGACACAGGCTGCGGTCATGTCAGCGGCGTATGCCGAGCTTTATGCAGATGCAGCCGGGATCAAGCCGCCCCGCCCGAGTGCAATCTCAACCGAGCACGCGGTGTTCCCGTCACTGTCGGTCAATCGCGAAACGGTTCTGCCGCCGCGCCCGGACGCGCGACCCGCAACCGTCCGACCCGGCTCGGTCTATCAGGCAATCGCCGCCCCGCTAAGCCGCATCGCCAACGCCGCACAGGCGCAAACCCTTGCGGGTTACCGGATGCTGGACCTCGATGGGAACGTGTTTGCCGGTACTGCGGAAATCAGCCAAAAGCTGGGTCATGTTGACGAGGTTCGCGAGGCCCTTTCAGGGAAAACCGTCTCGGTCGCGCGCACCCGCGTGCGCGAGGATGCAACGCCTGCACTTTATACCCTCAGCCGCGGTGCCCGCGTGCGCGTTTTCGTGGCGATGCCAGTGTTCGTGGATCAGACCCTTATCGGGGCGGTTTACCTGAGCCGTACCCCGAACCATATTTTCCGCTTTCTGTACGGCGAACGTTTCAACCTTGCCAAAGCCGCGGCATTTGTTGCTTTGTCCGCGGCGCTAATCGGGTACGTGTTCTGGCGGTTCATCACCCGGCCGATCCACCTGTTGATCCAGCGCAGCCAGATGGCGGGCCATGGTGGTCAGGCATGGGAACCACCAGACCAGCTTGGCACGCGGGAAATTGCGGATCTGAGCCAGAGTTTTCAATCGCTGACGGAACGCTTGCAGGACAAGCAGGACGGATTGAAAACGTACACCGCCCATGTCACCCACGAGCTGAAGTCACCCCTCACCGCCTTGAAAGGCGCGGCAGAGCTGCTGCGCGACGATGATTTGTCACCAGCGCAGAAACACCGCCTGCTGGACACTGTGGACAAGGGCGGAAAGCGGATGGAGGATCTGCTGGCCAACATGCGCGCCTTCAGCCTGGCCGATCAGAGCGCCATTAACGGTACATGCTGTCTGAACGACATCACTGATCAGGTCGTCCAGACTTTCCCCGCGCTTGCGATCAAGACTGAGAACGATCAACTGCCCTTGCCCGTCGCGGCACCCACCCTGCACATCATATTGACACATATGCTCGAGAACGCTCAGCAACACGGCGCGCAGAATGCCGTGCTGACAGCCTATCAAAACGACGGTGTCGTCTGTCTAAGAATTGCGGATAATGGCCCCGGTATCAGTGAAGGGAACAAGGACAAGATTTTGCAGCCCTTCTTTACAACAAAAAGAGAGGCCGGTGGCACAGGTATGGGCCTGAATATTGTCAAAGCGACCATGGAAGCAATTGGTGGGCAACTCAGTGTTGTGCCAAGCAACCAAGGCGCTTGTTTTCTTCTGATTTTTAATTAATCGGGCGCGCAAGCCGCCTGTAAAAGGGGCAACATTCGCTGTTCAGAAGCTCGGAGGTTCTGTCTATCGAACCGCAGTCGCAGACTTTGCGCTTAGCCGCCATTCGCTCTGACACCGCTGCGCGTTTTGGCACATCAATGTCCGAGTGGCGTCAACTTTGCTAAGGATTAGTTCGGGTTGATCACCAAAAGTGAGACAGGTCCGACGCTTTCCAAATGGCCCTTTCCGAGCGCCGCCGCCAGCATATTGTTCAGGTTGTGTCGTGTCTTTCCACCGAGACCTGTTTTCGCACGAGAGGCGGTACCACTCTCAACCGCACCATCGAACAGTCGATCGCGTTATTTTCAACCCAAACTTGGCAATCAGTCAGCCTTGCGGCGTGTACCAGATTGGAGACGTGTAGGCACGCTCCTGCTGCGAAGTAGGAGCGCCTTCAGGGATGTCGATACCGTAGCGGTATGCGTCGTAGACGTACCAGGGTGGTGTCGGAATCTCGAGCACACGCGCGTAATAGAAAGCCGGGCGCGCCGGGTCGAATTCAGGATCAATCCAGATTGTCGCAAGTTCCGCGGCACCAATGGTGTTGGTCCAGGTTGCGGAAGCAACATCCACAGTGTCACCAACGGGCGGAACCTTTCCGTCGCTGCCAGTTTCGCGTTCGTCTGACCAGGCGACGTCAAAGACTTTCTCATCGGTCGTCCCGTCCTCATTGAGCCAACCTTTCACGATTTGCACGCGGTCGAGGTTAGCGCCAATTGGATCACGAAGGGCTGCCACCATGAACCTTGGTGCCTGTGCACCTTCGGAGGGGGTCATAAGGTCGGCACCCATCGGTACGCCTTTTGCATTGGACCTGTCCCGTTTTTGTGCCGCCCCAAGTGCTCGTTTAAGCCACTTTCCTTTCGAATGCGACAGGGCTTTTCCAGCCCAATGCTGAG
>NZ_JBQFLR010000031.1:0-16362 GCF_056531345.1 Ruegeria sp. N7
GCTACCCTCCTGATGGTTTCCATCTCCAAAACCTACCAGATGAGAGATCAGGGGATGTCCATTCCATCAGAACCTGGAACGGTTGTGTTGCAAATTTTTGGAACGATCAAAGTAAGCGTCTTACTAGGCACACTTATCCTACGATCTCAGCAAACACCCGAAAGCCAGAGGTGGCTGCGCTGAAGAATTGCTGTTTCCGGATCATGTTGACGACTTTGATGCCATCCAACGTAGCGGACGCGGATGCGAATGATTTGAACCCACACATATGTCGAACACGCCGTTTTATGAACCGATGATCCTGCTCGATCATATTGTTCAAAAATTTGGACCTGATTGTCTGCACCTTGGCTTGGCAACCAAACCGCTTCAGAATCCTGTTCACTTCTCGAATGCCGGCTGCGTTGGCTCCGCTCTTATCGATGACGACTTTGTCTGGGATTCCGTTTGATGACAGCGCTTTGGTAAAGAACCTGGTTGCTGCGGGACCGTTTCTTCGCTCAGACAGCATAAAATCAAGGGTGTTCCCTGCTTTGTCGACGGCCCGATAGAGATACACCCACTTACCGCGCACACGGAGGTAGGTTTCGTCCATTCTCCAAGATTTCTGTGTTGGACGCTTTTTCGATTGCGCCCGCGCAGCGATCATCGGAAAATATTTTACAACCCATCTATTCAACGTGGCGTGATCGACGGAAACGCCCCGTTCAGCCATAATTTCTTCAAGGTCGCGATAGGAAACAGTGTGGCGCAAATAGAAAAACACAGCGTACAAAACCACATCCTTCGGGAAGTGGCAGCCTTTCAAAGAAACCATTCTGAAACCTGCTCGCGATTGATTTGAAAGCAACAAGCACCAGGGCACGCGATTTCGTCAACCTCGGTCAAAATTCGCGACACAACCAAATTTCCTATCGACAACTGCGTTCCGGAAAGACATCCCAAATTTGAGCTCTGCAAGGTCTCTACCCGGCTCTCCAGTTTCAAAAAACCAATCCAAGGGGATTGCTAGGCGCTTTCCAACCTGAGCTAAAAGCTCGGCCCTGGGCACCGAAGTTCCGGCCAAGTATCGGCTCATTTGCGTACGGTTCACACCTGCAACATCAGTCAAGAATTTCACTGACCCAACCTGTTTGGCGAGGTGGTTTAGTCGTGCTGCCAGCGCGTCCCGCATATCTGATTGGCTGGCCGTACCCCTTGTCATTTTCAACCTCTTTTCCAGCGAGAGCAGGGGAAAAGTTTACTCATCAACACGCTGTGTGTCTCCTATAATCTGAAACCAGTTTCAAACGCTTGCCCGGCATCGCAGGCCTAGTGGTTCAGAATCTTGCTCAGAAAATCCTGCGCTCGATCACTTTCCGGGTTGCCAAAAAACTGCTCGGTGGGACGGTCTTCAATTACCAGACCGGCATCCATGAACACCACCCGATCCGCCACCTTGCGTGCAAAGCCCATCTCGTGCGTGACAACCATCATTGTCATACCGTCCTTTGCCAGTTCGACCATCACATCCAGAACCTCATTGATCATTTCCGGATCAAGGGCCGAAGTCGGTTCATCAAACAGCATCGCAATCGGGTCCATAGCCAGCGCCCGGCTGATGGCGACCCTCTGCTGCTGTCCACCTGAAAGCTGCCCGGGAAATTTTTCGATATGTGGCAGGAGCCCAACCCGATTGATCAGAGCTTCAGCTTTGGCGTTGGCCTCGTCACGTGACCGGCCCAGGACTTTCTGCTGACCCAGACAAAGGTTCTCGCGCACGCTCATATGTGGGTAAAGCTCAAAGTGCTGGAACACCATACCAATGCGCGAGCGCAGCTTGGTAAGATTGGTGCCTTTTGCGGTGACATCCACGTCTTCAACCTGAATGCGGCCCTGCTGCACCGGCTCCAACCCGTTAACGCATTTGATAAGGGTGGACTTTCCTGATCCGGACGGACCGCAGACCACTACAACCTCGCCTTTTTTGACGTTGGTGGTGCAATCGGTCAGCACCTGAAAGTTGCCGTACCATTTAGAGATGTTTTCAATGCTGATCATGCTGTTTTGGCCTTCTGAAGGTGCCGGACAACAAGTGAACCGGCGAAGCAAATGCTGAAGTAGACAAGGGCGGCGAAGATATACATCTCAGCAAGCCGGCCCTCGGTTCGGGCGACAATAGATGAGGCGGTCATGAAGTCGCGCAAGCTGACAACAAAGACAAGGCTGGTATCCTGGAACAGAATGATGCCCTGCGTCACAAGGATCGGGATCATGTTCCGGAACGCCTGTGGCAGGACCACATAGCGCTGGATCTGCCAGTAGCTGAGGCCAGTGGCCTGTCCGGCATGCACCTGTCCTTTGCGGACTGACTGAATGCCTGCCCGGATAATTTCTGAATAGTAGGCCGCCTCGAACATGACAAAGGCGATCAGCGCTGAATAGAAGCCGCCAATCGGTCGACCCAAAGCAAGAGGCACCAGGAAGTAGAACCAGAAGATCACCAAGATCAGCGGCACCGAGCGGATCAGGTTCACATAACCTGCGGCGAGGAGAGCCAATGGCGCGATACCAGATAGCCGCATCAAGGCAAGGCCGGTCCCCAAAATGATACCGCCGATCACAGCAAGAAAGGTAAGCCATAGCGAGAGCTGCAAGCCCTGCCACAGAAATGGAAGATTGTTCCAGATGACGGAAAGATCAAAATCACCCATAATTCAGCCTTTTCCGACAAAACCCGGGATGCGGGTGTATTTTTCAAGAGTCTGCGCGATGACTGTCGCACCAAGAGCGATGACGACGTAGATGACCGTCGCTGCGGTAAAGGCCTCAAATCCCTGAAAAGTGTATTCCGCGATCTGCTGGCTTTGCGCCGTCAGTTCAAGAAGGCCGATGGTCAGCGCCAGTGAGGAATTCTTGAAGATAGTCAGGAATTCAGAGGTCATCGGCGGCACGATCAACCGGAAGGAAATCGGCAACAACACGTAGCGATATGTCTGCGCAGTCGAGAAGCCATTGGCATAGGCTGCGCTGGTCAACCCGTGACCGACGGCATTGATCCCGGCACGAACCTGTTCGGCAACGCGGCTTGCGGTGTAAAGTCCTAGACCGATAACAGCCGTAACATACTCGGGATTTGGCATGTCCCGCTTCATCCAACGACCCAGATCGTCCGGAACGATCTCAGGCATGACGAAGTACCACAGGAACAGTTGTACAAGAAGCGGCACATTACGAAAAAGTTCAACGTAGGTGGTGCAAAGTAAGGCAACAGGCCGCGATGGCAGTGTGCGCCCGACGCCAATTAGAACACCGACGGCCAGCGCAAGAACCCAGGCCACAAGCGCGACCGCAAAGGTCCACCCCAGCCCCGATATCAGCCAGCCAAGGTATTCCTCTTCAAAGAGGACACCCCAGTTCCAGTTGTAGTTCATGCTTTCTACCCTGATAAGAATGGTGCCGGGCCTCCCGCGCACGGTGCAGGCCCGACAGTGTTGCTACAGGAGGAGGTTATTCCGGCAGCGCATTAAGCTGGAACGCAGCCTTCAGCAGGTCTGTCTGACCGACACCCAGCGGATCGAACCACTTGGCATAGATGTCGTTGATCTCACCCGAGCGGAACACATCTGCCATAGCCTTCTTGCCGATCAGTTCAAAGGCGCTGTCGTCGCGGCGCACCATCAACGCATAGGGATCGAAAGACAGGAAATCACCGACCACCGCGAAATCTTCGGGGGTCTTGGATTTTGCAATGAGCCCGAACAGAAGGATGTGATCCGTGGCATAGACATCCACACGATCAGTTTCCAAAGACAACATGCCCTCGGCATGATCCCGCACCGGAAGAACCTTCACGTCCAGCCCCAGCTCTTCAATTGCCGCCTTGACGGCACGCTCGTTGGTGGTGCCCTGCGCCAACGCAACGGCCTTGCCGCCCAGATCTGCAACCGAATTGATGCCGGAGTCTTTACGGACCATCAGTTTGGTACCGGTGATGAAGGTCGTGGGCAGATATTCGACCTGCTCCTGACGGGTCAGGTTGTTCGTGGTCGAGCCGCATTCAAGGTCAATCGTGCCATTGGCCATCAGTGCAATCCGGGTCTTGGGGTTCACCGGCACATATTTGATCGTCAGTTCCTTACCCAGCTCGGCGGAAACCGCTTCGACCACCTTCATGCAAAGGTCGATCGAATACCCAACCGGATTTTGGTTCTCGTCCAGATAGGCAAACGGAACAGAGCTTTCCCGGTGTCCAATGACAATTTCGCCCGAGGCGTCAATCTTGGCCAAAGTTCCCGTGCGATCCTCAGCCACAGCCGGAGCAGAAAAGGCCAAGGCAAAAGCCAATACGGCCGCTGGTTTCATATATTTCATGGTTTTCTCCCTTAGTTTCTGTTGCTTTTGTTAGTCCTGATAGCCCGGCAGATCGAAAATGCCGGAATATCCAAATAACGCTGCACTTCCACCGGTGTGCAGAAACACAACATTATCCATTCCTTCGAAGTAGCCTTTGCGAACTTGATCAATCAGGCCATCGAGCCCTTTGCCCGAATAGACCGGGTCAAACAAAAGCCCTTCGAGTTGAGCCAGTTTCAGAAGCGCCGCACGCATGCCGTCGGTCGGCAGGCCGTAGCCTGGGCCAACATAATCACAGTTCGCGCGCACCGAGGTACGTTCAATCACGGCCCCCATTCCAAGGTAATCCATGGTCTTGCAGGCCAGGTCATAGACCATGCCTTCCTGTTTCCCCTGAGGTGCCCGAACACCGATCCCAAGCAAGTGAATGTTGCTGCCAAGGGCAGCAAGTCCAGCCACCAGTCCTGCTTGGGTTCCCGCACTGCCGGTGGCATGAACCAGGGCGTCAATCTTGAGACCGATGTTTCCGGCTTGCTCTTCCAACTCGGCGGCACAATTCACATAACCCAACGCCCCAACGCGATTGGAGCCGCCGCCCGGGATGATGTAGGTCTTGCGGCCCTGATCTTGCAGCGTGCTGGCCAAGGCTTCCATTTCAGCGTTCATGTCGGCACCACCTGCTCGTTTGGAAACGGTTGCGCCATGTAGCTGATCCAGCAGAACATTACCGTTGAAGTTATAAGTCTCGTCATTCGACCCGGTGCGATCCTCAAGCAGGATATGGCAGTTCAGCCCCAACCGGGCTGCTGCGGCTGCTGTCTGTCGTGCATGATTGGACTGGGTGGCGCCTTGTGTGATCACTGTGTCAGCACCCAGCTTCATGGCGTCGGCCATCAGAAATTCCAGTTTGCGAGTCTTGTTGCCGCCCGACGAAAGGCCCGTGCAGTCATCGCGCTTGACCCAGATGCGCGGCCCGCCCAGCTCGTCGCTCAACCTTTCCAGCGGCTCCAAAGGGGTCGGAAAATGACCAAAACGCACACGTGGAAAGTTCTCAAGCGCGCGCCTTACAAGCGCGAGGTTGCCGCCCACTGCCATAGCACCTTCTGCCGCTGCGGTTTGCATTGTGTACATTCCCCTTGCGTATTCTAAGTAAGGCTAAACGCAAAAAATCGTGTAGGATAATGCCAATATTGCAGTGTACCCGTACATAAGGTATGGGTAAGCATGGATACACGCCTTCTAGAAGACGCTCTGATCCTGTTGGAAGAGCGCAGCCTGACCGCCGCTGCCGCGCGCAGGAATGTAACACAACCCGCCTTTTCACGGCGCATTAGATCACTGGAACATTGGATCGGAAAAAGCTTGCTGGTCCGTGAGGCCAACCGGGTAGAGCTGTCTCCGACGCTACTACAAAGCGAACCTCAAATCCGGTCGCTGCTCGCGCATTTGCGGCAATTGCATGGGCATCTTAATAACCCGGAAGGCATCGGAGAACCGCTGGTGATGGCGACGCAGCACTCGCTTTCGGTGTCCGTCGTTCCGGAGATTCTTCGCAAACTCCGCGCACGCAGCGGATTGCCGCAAATCCGATTGCGCACGCAGAACCAGGTGACAGCGATGTCCACATTCCTGCGCCATGAATGCGACATTCTGGTGAGCTATGAATTCCGTGAGCTGCCCCAGGTGCCTTTCGACGACACCGTTGATCGTTACATTTGGCGGCGGGACACTTTGCTTCCGGTCGTCGGAGGCGCATTAAAATATGAGCTGCTGGAAGGTCAGATCCTACCACCGGACGCCCCCTGCATTGATTTCCCCGCAGACAGCTTTTTTGGGCAGATTGTTTTACTGCATCAAGCTAAAGCGGACCGTGCCTGGACGGGAAGATCGGCTGTGGAAAGCGCGTTTTCGGTGGGGATCTCCCAGATGGTTTTGGAAGGAAGCGGCGCTGCCTGGGTTCCTCACTCGCTCATCCAGAATCACATAATTACTGGCGATGCCGTCATCCTCTCTCCGGAATACGGCCGCCTGCCGCTGGATATTATTCTTTACACCCACGTTTCCAACCCGCGCGGTACGAACTTCAGAAAGATGGTCGCCGAAACAGAGTAAGGGCCAGGAAACCCGCCGTAAGCATCACCCTTCTCCATTACAGACTTGCGATGTGCCTTACAGGTTTTGAGCCATCATCCAAAAGCGTTCCAACTCTGCTCGGGACCTCTCGATCGAACGGTAGAGTTTGATGTCGATTGAAAGCTCGAATTCTGGTTGGCTGATCTTCTGCAAACTCCCGTCTTTCAACTCTCGATCCGCCGCGCTTTCGGGAAGGAATGCAACGCCAATTCCCGCAAGACAAGCGGACTTAAGCGCCTCGGCAACGGAGTTTTCATAGATGGGGCTCACAATGTGACTCAGACCTCCGCGATCCAGACAAACCTGGGACACGCGGCCCAGAAAACTGTCAGGAGTGTATGACAGCAATGGAACCGGGCTTTCCCCTTCGAAGCTGTATTTGGCTCGCCCATCAGCATCGACAACGCTGACGGCTATGATCCGGTCTTTTGCGATGGTCGAAGACGGGTATCGGTTTTCATCTGAAATAGTGGGCACGGTCGGATGGGAATAGCACAACATAAAGTCTGCGCTTCCGGATAAAATTGCCTCGGCGCAGCCGGAGAAGTTTTCCGCGACCAGCCTGGTTTTGGTGGGACCAAGATGGCTGGACATTCGTGTCAGCCAGTTCGGGAAGAAGGAAATTGCCAACGAATGAAGCGCGACGAAATCAAGCACCGATGCTTCCTGACGAGATAAGCCACGGATATCGCTTTTGGATTGCTTTAGTGCGGCAACCGTGTCGATTGCGGTTTGCTTGAATGCATGACCTGCTGACGTAAGCTCAACCGGGTGTACGCTCCTGTCAAACAATGGGGTCCCGGTCCAGTTTTCCAGGTTTTTGATCCGCCGCGTGAAAGCCGACTGGCTTATGTTGCGCGCATCCGCCGCGCGGGCAAATACCCCAGCAGCTGAAAGTGCCAAGAAGTCTTCCAGCCAATCGATCTCCATCTAAATTCTCCAATTGCAGAAACTTCACACGGTAGAAGCATGTTGCAAAATTCGCAACACCTTTGCGAAAGTTGTCATGGGTGGGCGGACTTGATGGCGGTACGGTCAGACCAACACACTCACAGAGTCTCGGCCCCTCGCATTTGATGCAGGCCGCGTGACCACAAAAAGGTCTCAGATCATGAAACAACACAGAACCGAATCCGACAGCCTTGGCCCGGTAAAGATCCCGCTGGCAGCGACCTGGGGCAGCCAGACCCAACGGGCGCTGGAAAATTTCCCGATTACGGGGGTGGCGATCAGCCACTATCCGGAATTGATTGTCGGACTGGCGTCGGTCAAAAAAGCCTGTGCTATGGCCAACAAGGACCTGGGCGTCCTGCCCCACCGGAAAGCGTCGGCCATTACGGATGTCTGTGACAAGATCATTGCCGGGGGCCATCACGATCAGTTTGTTGTTGATGTCATGCAGGGTGGTGCTGGCACATCGACCAACATGAATGCCAATGAAGTCATTGCAAATCTTGGGCTGGAAAAGCTTGGGGCAGATCATGGCGATTACAGCCAGCTTCATCCGAATGATGATGTGAACCGGTCACAATCCACAAATGACGTTTACCCCACAGCAATCCGTCTGGCTGTTCTGTCCAGGATCGCGCCTATGATTGAAGCAATGCATCTGCTGACCAAATCCTTCGACCAAAAGGCATGTGAGTTTCAGCATATTATGAAGGTCGGGCGTACCCAACTTCAGGACGCTGTACCCATGCCACTTGGTGCGGAGTTCCGGGGGTTTGCCACAACAATCAACGAGGATGCCGACCGGTTGAGGGACCTGTCGCGCCTTCTGACAGAAGTGAACCTTGGAGGCACGGCCATTGGCACCGGCATCAATGCCCCCGAAAGGTTTGGCGAAGTCGCTTTGGCGCATTTGCGCGACATTACCGGCGAGCCACTTAAACTGGCCCCGGACCTGATTGAGGCTTCATCTGATCTGGGTGCCTTTGTGATGTTCTCAAGCACGCTCAAGCGGGTTGGCATCAAACTGTCTAAGATCTGTAATGATTTACGCCTAATGTCCTCTGGGCCGCGGGCTGGGCTTGGAGAAATCATTCTGCCCGCGGTTCAGGCAGGATCGTCCATTATGCCCGGCAAGATAAACCCGGTTATTCCCGAAGTTGTAAATCAGGTTTGCTATCAGGCAATCGGAAATGACCTGACCGTCACAATGGCCGCCGAGGCCGGCCAGTTCCAGCTCAACGCGATGGAGCCGGTCATCATCCATAAAGTGTTGGAAACCATGGGGTCTCTGACCAATGCAATGAATGTGCTGCGGACCCGCTGCGTGGACGGTATCGTTGCGGATGAGAAAAGATGCGAGATGTTGCTGAGCAACAGCCTTGTACATGTCACCGCACTGGCCCCGGTGATCGGATATGAGGCTGCCACCAAACTTGCAAAATATGCACAGGCGCATGGCTTGAACCTGCAAGAGGCCGCAAAACCCGCTTTGCCAGGAGAACTTGCCGAGACTGCATTGCAGCACATGCACGGCAGGGCTCCGGAGATTGCCCAATGAACAAAAGCCAATCTTTACGCATAGGAATCGTTGGCGGCCTGGGCGCCCTTGCCGGAGCCGACCTGCTGAACAGAATTGTTCAAAGGACACCGGTCAGGTCGGAAGAAGACCACAGGGAATTGATATTTCACCAGAAACCGCTGCGCGAACCAGCCTCCCCCAAAGAGCTGAGCTACAGCCCAACACACCGAAAACTCTATGTTTTTGACACACTGTCCCGCATGGAACGGGATGGATGTGACGTGGCGCTGCTTCCATGTTTTGTCACCCATAGCTTTCTGCATGAACTGCAGGACGAGCTTGAACTGAAGCTGATCAGCATGACAGAGGCGATCGCCGCCGCCGTTACCAGACTGCGTCCCGAGCCGACAAAGATTGGTGTCATCACGACGCCTTTTGTCAGGAAAACTGGTTTGTTCGAGAACCTGTTTGGCAGGGAAATACAGATCCTCCATCCCCGGGAAGATCTGGAAAGTGCCGTCATGGAGGCCGTATATGGACGCATCGGTTTCAAAGCAGGACACTGCAATGAAGACGTTCTGAAACCCATAAATGCCGCCCTGACCAACCTATTCGAACAAGGCGCGACCGTGTTTGTGCCCGGTCTTTCTGAACTGCCCTTGTTGCTCAACCAGCTTGACCTGCCAGACAACATGACGGCCATAGACACGGCAGCGGTTTACGCGGATTACGCCCTGCAAGAGACCCAGCCAGACCGCCGTCACCGGTTCAAAGTTGGAGTGGTCGGCGGTGTCGGACCTGCCGCAACCGTAGATTTCCTTGCCAAACTGGTCAAAGGGACCGAGGCGACCCGCGATCAGGATCACATAAAAGTCTTGGTTGAACAGAACCCGCAGATTCCTGACCGCACTGAAAATCTGGTCCGCGCAGGCACCGATCCAACTGTCGCCCTCTATTCTACCTGCAAAAAACTGGAACGCGGTGGTGCTGATATGCTGGTCATCCCTTGCAACACCGCCCACGCGTATGTCGATCGGATTCAGCGCCACCTTGATATTCCGATCATCAGTATCCTTGCCGCGACCACTGAACACATTAAAGAAACCGCCCCAGAGACGCGTGTGGTCGGGGTCCTCGGCACGGATGGAACAATACAAAGTGGCTTGTATCAGACAGCACTTGATGAGGCAGGCCTTGCCCACATCATTCCCGATGACGATCATCAAAACCTAGTCATGGATTCAATTTATGGCCCGTTTGGCGTCAAAGCTGGATATACCGACGGCCTCTGCAAAGAACAGATTAGCCGGGCCTTTTCCCATCTGGTTGCGCGCGGAGCCGAGGCAATCATTCTCGGCTGTACGGAATTGCCGCTCATCGTGACTGAAAGCGCAGACGCATTGGGGGCGCTTCCTGTCGACCCGACCGATGTGCTCGCCCGCAAATGTGTACAGCTCGCAAAATTCTAGGCGCCACCGAAACTTTATCCGACAGAAGAAACGGTATTGCAAATATTGCAATGCCGTTTCTCTATTTGCGCAACCATGACCGGCACGACGGTGTTACCTTGCGGCGACTGCAGGCAGCTCATTCCAGTTGACTGCCATGGAAAGGGAGAACCTATTGATGAATACCAGTCGCAAAACAGGGTTTATGGCACCTTGGAGGAATATGCTTCTTTGGAAGCAAATCGTGATCGCGCTTGTTCTTGGGGTGGTTACGGGCGTGTTGCTGAACGCAACCGGAAACGCAGCAATTGCGGGCATGATCAAGAACATTGGAACCCTGTTCCTGTCGCTTATCAAAATGCTGATTGTCCCGTTGATCTTCGTATCGCTCGTTTGCGGTATGACATCGGTCAGCGACATGGCCCGCATGGGGCGAATTGGCCTGAAGTCGATTGTATTCTATCTGGGCACAACTGCATTCGCGATCACGATTGGACTCGCTTTGGGCCTGCTGTTGCAACCCGGCGCAGGAATTGATCTGAGCACCGCAGCCGCAATGGAACCCAAAGCATCTCCGCCTTTCATCCAGCAACTTATCGGGATCGTTCCCAAAAACCCAATCGCCGCTGCCGCGGATGGCAACGTGCTTCAGATCATTTTCTTTGCGATTATGTTCGGTCTGGCCATCAACCTGGTGGGTGACGCTGGAAAGCCGGTCAGGGATTTCTTTGAAGCCCTAAATTCCGTCATCTTGAAGCTGACTGAGATTGTGATCAGTTTTGCACCATATGGTGTGTTTGCACTGATGGCCTGGGTCGCCGGAACCTATGGTCTGGATCTCCTGTTGCCTTTGGGAACCGTGATTGCTGCGCTCTATATTGGTTGCGTTCTGCATGCCGTCATTGTTTATGGCGGGCTTGTTTCGATCTTTGCGCGCTTGAACCCAATTCGCTTCTTCCAAGGCATCATCGAGCCGCAGATCGTGGCCTTCACCAGCACCTCCTCTTCGGGGACACTGCCGGTCACGATGACGGCGGTTCAGCAGAACCTTGGCGTGAACCGGTCGGTTGCAAGCTTTACGCTGCCGCTTGGCGCGACAATCAACATGGACGGAACCGCCATGTACCAAGGCGTTGCGGCTCTTTTCGTGGCACAGGCCTTTGGGATAGAGCTGGGCATGTCGGAATATGTCACAATCATTCTGACGTCGACACTTGCCTCCATCGGCACCGCTGGTGTGCCGGGTGCCGGGCTGGTGATGCTGTCGCTTGTTCTGAGCTCGGTTGGCCTGCCTTTGGAAGGTGTTGCCATCATCGCAGGCATCGACCGCATTCTCGACATGGCACGTACATCGCTCAACGTTACGGGCGACGCAGCCTGCACCGTTATTATTGCGAAATCCGAAGATCAACTGGATCTGGATGCCTACGATACGCCCCATGTGCTAAAATCACCCGACGTTTCGCGGGCGTAAGTGACAAAGCACATCACAGCGGCCGCCCCGAAAAGGGCGGTCGTTTTTCTGCTCAGGACGTCGCCTGGTTAATGCCGTCACCCTCCGCCCTTATCCCAACGCGTAAATTCAATTAAGTTGATCCCCGGTAATGACACAGGTTGGCGGGGAAAATTGGCCGGCCACGCTGACCCTGTCCTTGTTCTGCTCGCTTGAGCGTCTGGACAAAACCGGCGAGCAGGTCTGGAACGCGCTATAGTCCCACGGACGGTTCGGGAATATTTGTCAGATCAGACCAGATTTGCGCGGTCCCCTCGCCCTGTTGATCAGAGAGGCGGATCAGCATGATGCCCAGATCCTGATGCGGCAGGTCATGTAACCGCCGCAGCCGCCCTTCGGTTAAATGCCGCTTGACCAGGGTCAGCGGCAACCACGCCACCCCAATGCCATCCAGCGCGTATTCACAGGCGGCAAGCGTCAGTGCAGTTTCCGCCTTTGGGGACAGCATCACGCCTTCGGGCAACAGGGGCAGAATGCTTTGGCTGAACAGGCGCCCCAGGAAAACATCTGGGGGATATGAGATGAACGGGATCTCGGGGTCATCAACGTGGAGCGCAAGATCGGGTGACGCCACCGGCACCAATGTATCGCCGCCCAGCCGCCGCATTTCAAACGCCTGTGGCACCGCAGGGCCGGGGGCCTCCGGGCGTTCATATGTCATTGCGAAATCGGCCTCGCCGGACAAAAGCAGCATCAGGCAATTGTCCCGATTTCCGGATCGCACCCGCACGGAAATGTCCTGCGATTGGGTCAGTTGCCGCACCACCCACGGCGAGATTGTGGTGGTGATGGCGTGCTGGCACACAAAAGTCACATCCCGCTTTGCGCCCTCTGCGGCCGCTTTCAAGTCGTGTTGCAGGCGACGCAGCCGCGCGCCAAGCTCTCGCAGTTCTGGTTCCGTCGCCTGCACGCCGGGCAGGATGGTGACCGGCTTGCAGGACCGGTCAAACAGGGGTGCACCGATGCGCTCTTCGATCAATCGCACGCGCCGCGTGAACGCCGATTGGGTCAGAAACCGCCGCTCTGCCGCCCGTGTCAGGGACCCCGTGTCGATCACCGCCAGGATGTCATCAATCCAATCCAACTGCATGATGTCACCATAGCGGCACACTGATATTATGCAAGATGTGCATTTTATAGCGCATATTTCGAATTAGAATAGTGGGAATGACCTCCATAAAATGCGAGAAAACCAATTTAGGAGTTTTCCGATGCATCTCTCCCGTTACCCCCGCCGCTTCATCGCC
Organism: Ruegeria sp. N7; assembly: GCF_056531345.1. NCBI lineage: Bacteria > Pseudomonadati > Pseudomonadota > Alphaproteobacteria > Rhodobacterales > Roseobacteraceae > Ruegeria > Ruegeria sp. N7. The sequence continues at coordinate 13,147 of NZ_JBQFLR010000031.1, forward strand.
CACCTGCCCACCCCGCTTGAGCGCCTGGACCGTCTGACCGCAGAGCTCGGCGGCCCGGAAATCTGGATCAAACGTGACGATTGCACCGGCCTGTCCACCGGCGGCAACAAGACCCGCAAGCTGGAATTCCTGATGGCCGAGGCCGAGTTGCAGGGCGCAGAGATGGTGATGACCCAGGGGGCAACCCAATCAAACCACGCGCGCCAAACGGCTGCTTTTGCGGCGAAACTGGGCATGGAGTGCCACATCCTTTTGGAGGATCGCACCGGCTCCACCAACCACAACTACAATTACAACGGCAATGTTCTGCTGGACCATCTGCATGGCGCCACCACCGAAAAGCGCCCCGGTGGTCTGGACATGAATGCCGAGATGGAAGCGGCTGCCGACAAGCTGCGCGCAGATGGCAAAAAAGTGTACACCATCCCCGGGGGCGGGTCGAACCCGACCGGTGCGCTGGGCTATGTGAACTGCGCGTTTGAGATGCTGGCGCAAGCCAATGATCGCGGGTTGAAGCTCGACCACATCGTTCACGCCACCGGCAGCGCAGGCACGCAGGCCGGTCTGATTGTGGGTTTGAAAGCAATGAACGCACAGATTCCTCTTCTGGGCATCGGCGTACGTGCGCCCAAACCGAAACAGGAAGAAAACGTCTATAACCTCGCCTGTGCCACCGCCGAAAAGCTGGGCTGTGCCGGTGTCGTGCAGCGCGAAGATGTGGTCGCCAACACCGATTACGTCGGCGAAGGTTATGGCATCCCGACCGACAGCGGCATCGAGGCGATCCAGATGTTTGCCGAGCTGGAATCGATCCTTCTCGACCCGGTCTATTCCGCCAAGGGGGCCGCGGGTTTCATTGATCTGATCCGCAAAGGTCACTTCAAGAAAGGCGAACGTGTCGTCTTCCTGCACACTGGCGGGTCGGTCGCGCTCTTTGGTTACGACGCGGCCTTTGATCACAGCAATCGCTGGGTCGGCTGACGCCAGACAGTACCAGGTGTGTGCGGCCTGACACAGGCTGCGCGCGCCAATTTCACATTCCCGCAGTCAGGAGCGAACCATGGTGTCGCTGATCAGGTCCCGCTGGGACACCCACTTTGGTGGCATTCTTCTGGTGTGCGTGATTGCCGCCGCCGCGACCTTTCTGTCCGAACATTACGGCGCGCCTGCGATGCTGTTTGCACTGCTGATCGGCATGGCGTTCCACTTTCTTTATGACGATCAGAAATTCACCCCGGGGCTGGAGTTTTCCGCCAAAACGCTGTTGCGATTCGGGGTCGGCCTGTTGGGCCTGCATCTAAGCATTGGGGATGTGGAAAGTGTCGGGCTGGGCGCGGTGGGCGCGGTTGTCGGCTTTGTCATGGCAACACTGGCCTGCGGGGCAATCCTGTCCTTTCTCTTCGGTCGCAAACTGGCCTTTGGCCTGTTGGCGGGCGGGTCTGTGGCGATCTGCGGGGCCTCGGCCGCCCTTGCCATCACCTCGGTTCTGCCCGCGAAAGATGACCGCGAACAGGATACGCTGTTTGTTGTGATCGGCGTCACCGCCCTGTCGACCATCGCAATGATTGCCTATCCGGTCTTGTTTGCGGCCCTGGGGATGAGCGATCTGGAAAGCGGATTTCTGATCGGGGCGACCATTCACGATGTGGCCCAGGTTGTTGGTGCCGGATATTCGATCAGTGACGAGGCGGGGGTGATTGCGACCTTCGTCAAGATGGTGCGCGTGGCCTTGTTGCCGGTGGTGATGATTGTGGTCATGGCGAGCTTTCGCGGCGCACAATCCCAGAAGATCATCCTGCCGTGGTTCCTTGTCATGTTTGTCGCGCTGGCGATTTTGACAAATACCGGGCTGGTGCCGCAGGTGATCACCGATGCAATCGCCACCCTGTCCGGCTGGTGTCTGGTCATCGCGATTTCTGCCCTTGGGGTGAAAACCAGCCTTGCCACCATTCTGCGCGTCAAGCCCAGCTATGGCCTTATTCTTGTCGTCGAAACCCTCTTCCTTCTTGCGATTGCCGTGGCATTTGTCATGGGCTTTGGCTTTTAAGACTGTGTTGCACGAATAGCGGCTGGGCCGCATTTGCCCCTTTCCCCGGTTCGTTATGCGACACGTTCATAGGTCGCACGACCGAGATGGGTCATGCGGTTGAGAGCTTTGACAGCGATCTTGGTTTCGGTTGTCTGACTCTCCATTTTGCGGCTGCGCAGCTCCGGTCCGATGACCTGTTTGTAGCGCCCGATCTGGGCCTCGCCGCGTGATCTTTGGCCATAGCCAGTGGCCTTCTTCCAGGCCATACGACCTCCCTTGGCGATCATGTCGATATGGGCGTTGCGTGTTTTGCAATCACCTGGGACGGCATTCTTCGGCGGCGGTACGATCAGTTCGACATCCGATCCCAACGCCTGCCGGATCGTCGCTGTGGTCGGCGCACCATCATAGGCGCCGTCGCCGATGATACGATGAACAGGACCTGCCACATCAGCCAGCAATTCGGGCAGTGCGCCGGCGTCTCCGATGTGCTCGGTTGTCAGGCAGGAGGCCATAAGCTCCGCGCTCTCGGGAACGAAGCCGATGTGCAGTTTGCACCATGTTTTACGGGCCTTCGGTAACCCGTGTTTCTTCTGCATCCAGTCTCGACCGCTGTGAACGCGAAGCCCTGTGCTGTCTACGATCAGCGTCACTGGGCCGTTCGTGGGCCGGGTGTTCGGTGTGATCCGAAGCAATTGTGCGCGCCGGCAGAGCGTGGAAAAATCCGAAACGGGAACGTCGATCTGCATGAGCCGTAGTAGGCTTCGTACAAACCCTTGCGTTTGCCGAAGCGGCAGGCCGAAGACGGCGCGCAGGGTCAGGCAGGTCTCAATCGCCAGGTCAGAATACTGCCGCTGACCACCACGTTTCCCCGACCTTGGGGCGCACCACCCGGATACCGCATCCTCGCTGAACCAGACCGTAACATCACCACGCTGGCGAAGCGCCTCGTTGTACTCAGGCCAGTTCGTGACCCGGTACTTGGCCTTCTCAAACTTGTCCCGCCGCGTCGCGTTGTGCTTGAAAGGCATCCCGCCATCCCGTCATTAAATCAAGCAACTGGCTACGCCGATGAAACGATCCGTGCAACACGGTCGGATGAACCGCAGGCATCCATGCCTACGACGCAGGGCGGAAGCGTCTCAAAAAAGGCCAGTAGCTTCGCGCGCTTGATCGGCTTGTTGAAA
>NZ_JBQFLR010000032.1:0-14619 GCF_056531345.1 Ruegeria sp. N7
ACTCAGCATTGGGCTGGAAAAGCCCTGTCGCATTCGAAAGGAAAGTGGCTTAAACGAGCACTTGGGGCGGCACAAAAACGGGACAGGTCCAGAAAACCCTAAATCTGTCCGGTAGGCGCTGACTTCAGACACCTTAACATAAGTGTGGACCTGTTCCGTTGGGGAGGCTCATTGGGAGGCGCATTTTCCGATCTATACATCCGGTTCTCCTCGCAGTATGGACTGCGCTTCTACTATGACCCGTGTGTCGGAAACTCTGAGGGTGACCGTATCACTCCGGAGAGCTGAGCCATGAACCCGACACTCGCAATCGCATTGAAGCGTAAAGGATATGACACGCTGACCCCTGTTCAGGAGGCCGTGTCCGCACCGGATTTGCAGGGACGAGACTTGTTAGTTTCGGCGCAGACCGGATCAGGAAAAACCATCGCGTTCGGCTTGGCCATCGCACCAACAATTTTGAGCGATGCGCAGGTTTTCGATGTGGCAGGCGCGCCTTTGGCGTTGGTTGTTGCGCCGACGCGAGAGTTGGCGCTGCAGGTCAAACGAGAACTGGGGTGGCTCTATGCGGATGCGGGGGCCTTCATTGCCTCATGCGTTGGCGGCATGGATATGCGCGACGAACGCCGGGCGCTGTCCCGAGGGGCACATATTGTGGTCGCGACACCAGGGCGGTTGCGGGATCATATCATGCGCGGCTCGATTAATTTGGCATCCGTACGCGCCGTCGTGTTGGATGAGGCTGACGAAATGCTCGACCTTGGATTCCGTGAAGATCTGGAATTCATCCTCGAACAAACGCAATCAGACCGCCAGACACTATTGTTCTCGGCAACGGTACCGCGCGCCATTGCCACCTTGGCTGCCCGGTACCAAAGGGATGCCGAGCGTGTAAGTACTGTCAGTGAGCGGACGCAACACGCCGATATCGAGTACCGTGCGATGAATGTGGCTCCACGTGACGGTGAAAATGCTATCATTAACGTGCTACGCTACTACGAGGCTCCTAACGCCATCGTTTTCTGCAACACGCGCGCCATGGTCAGCCGTCTGACAGCCCGACTGTCCAACCGCGGGTTTTCGGTTGTAGCTCTTTCCGGAGAACTGACCCAAGGTGAACGGTCAAACGCCTTGCAAGCCATGCGTGACGGACGGGCCCGCGTCTGTGTAGCGACCGATGTCGCGGCGCGCGGAATTGATCTGCCAAATCTGGATCTGGTGATCCATGCGGAACTGCCCAGCAGTCATGAAACGCTTTTGCACCGTTCAGGCCGAACTGGACGTGCAGGGCGCAAAGGTGTCAGCACACTGATCGTTGCACCGGCTTCTTACAAAAAAGCCCAAAGGCTGTTGAAATTCGCTAAACTCACGGCCGATTGGGGTGCGGCGCCCTCCGCTGAAGAGGTCAAAGCGCAAGACCAGCAACGGATGTTCGGATCGGAGGACTGGTGCTCTGAAATAACAAAGACCGAGCGGCAGTCAGTCAACGAACTGGTAGAAAGGTTCTCGCCAGAACAACTCGCTGCGGCATATGTCCGTCAATACAACAGGGCGCATTCCGCTCCGGAAGAACTAAACGACATTCAGGAAGCAGCGCCAAAGCAAAGCGCACCTTTTGGTCCGAGCGTTTGGTTTTCGCTGTCAGAAGGGCGCAACGAAAATGCGTCTCCGCGATATCTACTTCCTATGGTGTGCAAGGCGGGGAACATCACAAAATCCGATGTCGGTGCGATCCGTATCGTTGACGACGAGACCTATATCGAAATTCGCGAAAGCAGCGTCGCCGGTTTTTTGGAGGCGATTGGGCCGGAAATGAAGATCGAGGGTACAAAAGACATTGTGCAGTTGGATTCAGCCCCCGATTTGTCGAACTCAGCAAAGACAAGCTTCAACCGGGCTGCCAAAGGCAAGAAAGGTCTGGAAAAGACTGCACGCAAACCGAGCCGACTTGTCGAGCCGCAGCCTGCGAAAGCGCGGAAAAAGACAGTGTCCAAGCCCCCTGAAAAGGCCAAAGTTGAAGCCAAGCCCAAACTCGATGACGACAACCGCAGTGGTCTGAGTAAAAAACTTGACCGCCGCCCAAAAGGCCCGCCACCGCCAAAGGGTAAGCCCAACAGCAAGAAAAACCGTGCACGCGCTGCGGCAAATAAGGGCGGTAACGCTGTGCCAAGGCGTTCAAAATAAGTCGAAGCGTTTGCACAGGCCCTTTCCGGACATTGGCCATGCCAAAACTCCGCTGGGTTCCGCCCGTTAGACCAGACTTTCGCAGCGCCTGCGAGCCCGGGCGATAGACATAATCATACTCTGCGGACCATACTGTCGCTCCAATCGGCCATGCAAATTGATGGCAGACTCAGTTCGAGTTCTTGATAACCAGAGGATAATAATGTGGTGATGCCGGGAGTTTTTTTCGGCCAGCGCCCTGACGAATTCTTTTTTGGGATAGAACGGAAAACGGTTCGGTGCTGACAGCACCTGCTCTTTGGAGAAGTACCTTCAGTCGATCCGATGCATCGGACCTGTGGATATGTCGGACCGCACCAAAGCCAAGTGAGACAATGGAGGTACCGTTGGGTGCAATTGAGTTTCACCAGCGCTGCCGTCTATTTTTTCCCAATCCTGCGGGTCAAAGCACATTGTTATCATCTCGTTGTGCTTGTAAGGACGTTGCACTGTCCGAAAGGGCCGCGCCGTGCGGGCGTGATGGAATGGTAGACATATCAGACTTAAAATCTGAAGGGCGTATGCCCGTGTGGGTTCGAGTCCCACCGCCCGCACCAGGCACTTTCGAAAGGAACGTTCCACCACCCGGGTTGCGCGTCTTCGGGACCGCACATGCAGTGAAGCGCAGACTACGTCGTCATGGCGTCCTATTCATGACCCGGCCTATACCGGATACCCCAATTCCCGGATCAGCCTCCAGATATCCTGGTTCGCGGCTGAAAGCTGGTTGACGACCGCTTCGATTTCGCGAAGCGCGTCATCATCTACCGTATCCGCGCGACCCAGTTTTATGTCGGTCTTGCGGTCAGCAATCCGCATCAGGATCGTTTTCGGGTTTCCGCTCTCCTGATCGAATGAATAGATGCAGTGGTTGTACTTGTTTCGGATGCCCGAAAGCTTGCTGAGCCGTTGCGTGCGTTCAAGGATCGGGTCGCGAACCTGCGCGGGCCTTCCCTCCATCTTGGCAAGCCGTTCGACCAGATCAATACGCGCGCGGGTTGTGTTCAGGGTCAGGAAGATAATGACGGCCACGTCTTTCGACGTTCCGGAAAGGCCAGCGATCAGGTGGATCAACAGGCTTTCGGTGTTGGTCCACATATAGTTCAGCCTGCCAACCAGAAGGATCAGGCGATCGAACCGGGCTTCGAACGTATCAGTCAACGGCGGAGTGCTGCGCCTCGTGCGGCGCAACTTCATAATAGAAATGCGCGGCAGCGGTGCGGTTGCTGACGCCGATCTTGCCAACCACGTTGTGCATATGCAGTTTGACCGTGTGTTCCGTAATTCCCAGTTTGGCCGCGATCAACTTGTTGCTTTTGCCCTGCGAGACAAGTTGCAGGACCTGCTTCTCGCGACGCGTCAGCTTCAGGTACCGCGACTGCTGGTCGACACCATTTGGGACATTTGTCACTGGACGGGCTGGGATGTCCCGCGTGCGCTGGCCAGGAAAGGCGACGCAATCTGCAAGGAAGCTGGGTAAGTACAGTTCTTCATGCATCAGCAGCCTGAGGATGGCGCGCCAGGCATCGGGCGCCACATTCATGGGTAGAAACCCAATTTCGCCGAACTGCGCGCGATCCCAGGATTCAAACATATGCCGGGCCGATTCTTCTTTGCGATAGGCAAAGGCAAGACAGCCGGATCCCGTACTTTTGGTATAGGCCATTGGTCGCGCCAACAGGTCTTCAAGCATCATCTGGTCAACAACAATAATCTTGCTGCAACCGGGTGTGTGGCCGTTCATCGCTTCGAGGGTTTCGAACCGCCGGGCACGAACCCCGAATTCAGTTTGAACGCTTCTTAGGGTCTGATTGGAGTAGAATAATTCTTTTCCAATAAAGACAACCGAAAAATCTTCTGAATAAAGATCCTGATTGGCAGTTTCTTCTATCAATGACACACTCATCACATTCCCTCGCAAACAGGGTCAACCAAAAATCTCTTTTTTGAATTCTGGCGGTCTAAAATAGTTAACTAATCAAATAGGTAATTAACTTTTATTATACTCGAAAGCATGGTTTTCCACAACCAGGAGGAGTTCCTCCAGAGCCCGTTCCATAGAACTTTCGGTTAGGTTTCCGCTTGGATATTTGTGCAACCAGCGGAAACAATTGAATTATTTTGTTGCGATTTTTTGTAGGTGGGTCATGCGGGGCAGGCGAGCGAAAACTCAGGTGTATTCTAAAAGTAAATAATAAAAACAACACTGTAACTACTTCAAAACTTTCGACTAGCTAGGCGTGGGCGTGCGTCGCTGCGAACATGGCTGGGCTTCAATTGTCGAAGCGCCTGTCCCTGTCGCGCCGGTCATTGCGTATTTCAGCAGCCTTCATGATCCGCCGCGCTTTCGGCTTAGCCGGGAAAGGAGGTGGCCATTTAGAAACTTCCACAGACCGCTTTCAGCGCGTTCATGCGCTGCGCGGATATTTTTGTTTCAATCTCGCCTGATGCCGCTTTTTAGATGAATGGCGGTCTGGCGTTCCAGAAATAGGAATTTGTCATGAGACGTAATGTGAATAATACAAACGTAACGACCGTCGACGAAATTAATGTCGAGAACCTGGAAGCTCCGGTTAATGTCGAAATCCCGATTGATGAGGCGTTTGTCGAAGCTGATCTGACTGCACAACAGCAGCAACAGGACCAGACTGTCGAAAACTCCAACGATCAGGGTCAGGACCAAAATCAAGGCCAGGATCAGGGTCAGGAACAAGGCCAGGACCAAGGTCAAGATCAGGGCCAGGATCAGGATCAAGGTCAGGATCAGGACCAGACGCTCAATGCCGGAGATAACACCAACGACAATTCGAACAGCAATGCGATCAATATCGACTTTGGTGGCGGAGAATGGATTCCGCGCGATGACGATCAGGTTGATCTGGACTTCGGAGATAACGCGTCGGTTGGCGACGTAATCACTGCAGGCCGTGATCTGAACTATGATCCTGGCGATGACATGAATGTCGATATCTCAATGGATGGTGCCGGGACCGCGATGGCGGCTGTCAACAGTCAGATGGCCAGCCTGAGCGATGACGACACGCTGGAATCGGCGTCAGTTTCGAACAATTCCGGTTTCTACCAGAATGGCAGTGCCTATGGCGGTACCGCCAATGCTGAAGAAGGTATCGGCGTCAAGTCCAACGGTGGAGATTCGGGCGACGGTGGTACCAGCTATGGTGGTTCGGCAGACTCGACCACGCTGGGCAGCCATGCGTTTGGTGCCGGTGGCGATACCGGCAGCGCCGACGCGGATTCGAGTGGCGGCGCAGGCGGTGATACCGGTGACGCAAATAACGCCAGCATTGGTGTCGGCCTGTCCGGCGCAGGGGCTGACGGTGACAGCACCGGCGGAGACGGCGGCGACGCTGACAGTTCGTCTTCTGCTGACAACGACGGCAGCACAAGCGTTGACGGTGACGGAACTGGCGGTAACGGAGGAAGCGCAGATTCGTTTGGTCTGGGACTGGGCCTTGGTCTGTCTGGTTCGAATGCCTCGGGTAGCGCCGATGGCGGCGACAGCGATTCCGACTCGAACGGCACGGGCTTTGGTCTGGCCGGCAATGACGTAGACGCCGAAGGTTCCGACGGTGGTGACGGCAGCGCTTCGACAGACGGTTCGTCGTCGAATTCCAGTGACAGCACAACCGAAGCCAATGATGCGACTGCCGGCAGCAACGCAGCAGAGGGCAGCGCTGACAGTGGTGCGGACAGCTCGGCTGATGGAACTGGCGGACCTGGCACCGGCGGTGAAGGCTCTGGCGGCGAAGGGACCGGTGGTGAAGGATCCGGTGGCGACGGCACAGGCGGTGATGGTACCGGCGGTGACGGCGAAGGCGGATTTGCCGCTATGGTCGAAGCTGCAATCATGGCCCTGCAGGAAGAGCTAGGCATGGTTGATGCCGAAGCGGGCGAAGGCGGTGACGGAACCGGCGGTGACGGAACCGGTGGCGATGGTTCGGGCGGCGATGGCTCTGGTGGCGATGGCTCAGGCGGTGACGGTTCGGGCGGCGATGGTTCCGGTGGAACCGCCGACGCGGATTCGGATGCGCAGGGTGTTGGCGACCAGTCCGCAAGCGGCCCCGACATCAACCAAAGCCCAGGTGACGTGAACGGTGCATCCAGCAATTCGCAGAACACGGATGGCAGCGGTGGTGATGGCGGATCAAATTCGGCCAACGGCACAGCGGACGCAGCAGGTTCTGGTACGTCTGCAGCAGACGGTGACGGCGGAGCAGGCGGCACAACGACGCCCACATCCACGTCTTCGGGCAACGGTGCCGGTTCTGCCGATGCGGCGAATACCGCCGGTGATGGCGGAGCGGCGGATGTATTCGGTGATGCCGATACAAACGGAGCCGCCGACAGCCTGGCTGAAGCAATCGCTGGATACGGTGGTTCGGGCATGTCCGATAACGATGCCACATCGACCGGTTCGGGCGATGCGACCGGTGCGGCCAGCTCGGGTGCCGGTGGTGCCGGTGGCGCGTCCGCCGCAAATGGCGGAGCCAGCGGATACTCGACCGGTACAGCTATGTCCGGTGACACCATGGGTGGAACCATCACGGGCGGCAGCGCGGCTGGTGCCTATTCGGGTGACGGTGGTGCAGGCGGCAACGCTGGCAACTGGGGCTCGAACAACGGTGGCGATGGTATCGTGACCGGCGAGTCCTATGCCTCGGCAGCGGCTGTTGTCGACACCTCGGCCTTTAACCAGTCGATCGTCATGGGCGCCAACGTGCTTGGCAACTCGGTCGACACGACCATGGTCGGTGGTTCGATGACCTCGTCCTACGCAAGCGACGACAACGACGCATAAGTCATAAGGCGAGGCCCGCATTATCGGGCCTCGCTATTTTCGAAAATGCCGGGGCCGCGAGCAGTGGCCCCGGCCCAACTGAACCCAAAGCGGAAATTCTGGCCGGTGCGGGTGAAAAAGGATGACCGATATGGCCCTTGACGCAATTACGGAAACAATAGCGCATTTTGTTGGAGCATTTGAACTTACGATCGAACAAGCCCGGCTGCGGGACCAGTATGACGAATTCACCGCCCTGAGGCGAAAAGCCGAAATTGACGGGCTGGACGATCCTGCTGCGATCCACATCAGGGCCGACCTTGATATCCCGGTGGGCGAGTACAAGCTCCTCCCATACAATTTTGCCCCACCTCAACCTAACCTGCCGCTACCAGACGCGCCGAAGGGGCCTGTGCATGAATCGGTGATTATCCTTGGTGGAGATGGGCCGGTTTCCGAGCGTTTTGTCCCAGACGACACGATTGGACCATCATCCGTTCCCACACTCGTCATTCTGCAGCCGGACAACGTGCCGTTGGGGTCTGCGGTAAGTTACACCATGCAAAAGGTTTTCCTGCGTGACAACGATACGGTGGGCAAGGGTGAATTTCGCGACACGGACGCGCTGATCGCGAAAGGTGAGCAGATGCTGGACATGGCGTTGTCCCTTCATGCCGTGGCAAGCCCGTCATTTTCACTCGCGGACTACCAGTCAATCGAGATGGTCGAGGCACTGGCCGAACAGATGCTGAATCCGATGAACGGGGATGTGGATGGCGTCACCGTGTATCAGTTCCATGGCGATGATGCCTTGGGCGTGATCGTCAATGGCGAGCACATGGCCGAAGCACCTGAATGGACCGACCTGCTGCCCGCTTTCCATCAGCCGGATGAGGCGACTGGCGATGAAGCGGAAACGCCGTTGCCTGCCGAATGGGACCAGTCCAAGGATTCCGATTTTGACGACGGGCATCTGGTGGTGACCGGTGGTAATCTGGCGATCAATGCAGTGTCTGCGACTATTGGTTGGGTGGATGCTCCGTACATTGTTGTAGGCGGGCAGGCCATCAATCTGACGGTCATCAGTCAGGTCGCGCTTGTTTCCGACTGGGACGTAGGTGCCATGAATGCCGGAAGCGGTACCAACCTGGTTCAGTCTTCGGTGATCGAAGTCGAAGGCAAAGAGGCCGCCTGGCTGGACGATGTCGACGGAACAAGCGGCCAGCCCGCATATGTTGTTGTCGACTGGGTTCACGGCGATCTGGTGGTCGCGAATTTCATCAACCAAAGTATTGATGCCACCGATATTGATCACATTCAGACCGAAATTTCAGCCACATCCACGCTTTACGTGCTGGGCGACAACGAAATGTACAATGTCGCCGATATCGTGCAGTTGGGCAGCTATTACGATCTGATCATGATCGGCGGAAACATGATTTCAGTCGATGTGCTGGTTCAATCCATGGCCCTTATGGATGACGACATCATCAGCGGCGGAGTGCCCGCGTCGGTGATGGACGGTGATGAAAACCTGCTCATGAACGACGCGTCGGTCAAAACGATCGGCAAGGACATTCACCAGGATATGCAACAGAATATGGCGGACGCGCTTGCCATACCGGAAATGGACATGGACGCGTTGGAAGACGCGCTTCTGAATGATCCGATGTTCGCCGGGATGGAGCAGTTGCGCGTCCTTAAGATCGACGGCGATCTTATACAGGTGAACATCGTCAATCAGGCCACGATGATGCTGGATCAGGATGATATAGACCTGTCCGGCCCAAATGCTGCCGGGGCCGATGTAGTCGCGGGCAGCAACGCCATGCTGAACACCGCGCATCTGACCAAGATGGGTGTGGACTCGACGGTCATGGCAGCTGACGGGTCGTATTCCGATCTGCTGCTGCATCAGGCCAGCCTGATCGACATGCCGGACAACGACGAGATTACCGCGATGACCAATGAGGCAATTGCGGCCATCATGGGTGACATGACCGTCGCGCAACCGGATGCGGCCCTGGCACTGAATACCCCAGCTCTTGATGTAACAACACCTGACGACGGCCTGCAAACCATGCTGGCCTGATCCCCCAAGATTTTACCGAGTGACCAGAAGGTTTCTACATGTCGTTTGTTTTTTCGTCGCGCCGCCACCCCTTATCCAGCCCGCTGGACAGGCAAGGCGGGTTGGGTCTGAAGCGTCAGGGGGCCGAACCAGGGGCAGATCCTGCAAAACGGGCCACAGGTGCCACCACCCGACTGCATCTGACGCAGGAGTTCCGAGTGCCTGAACCAGATCAAAACCGGCCGGTTGAAAACGATGCGTTGAAACCGGCCAAAGACCAGAAACACTCATGTGAACAACCGCGCGCTGAACCTCCCCATTGGCGTGCGCCGCCGCAGCCCGTGCAAGACAAGGACATTGCGGGCGGTGGTGACGGGGTGGCTGATGCTGACGGCCCGGATCATGCAACCGCGGACGAAACGACAGCGCGCAAGACCCCCTCTGCGCGCGCGTCCGGCGCGGATCACATGGGCGCGACGATCGAGGCCAAGGCAAACCAGCCACTGTTGCGGACAAACTCCGGCGGCGGTGACGGGAACGGGCCACCCCAAACCTTTCACAAGCGCACCCCGCCCGAGGATTTCCAGCGCACATTGCGGGATTCGATCCGGGCGATCCGGCGTAACCTTGCATTTGTTCTGGTGCTGACCTGCGCGACCAATATTCTGATCCTGTCGATTCCGATCTACCTGTTTCAGATCAGTGACAGGGTTCTGACCAGCCGATCTTTGGATACGCTGATCATGTTGACGGCAATCGTCGCCGGGGCCGTGATCTTTCAGTCAGCCTTTGATGCGGTGCGGCGGTTTACGCTGATGCGAACCGGTGTCGAGGTTGCCGTTCGTTTGGGTGCACCTGTGCTTAGTGCGGCTGCGCACGCGTCGTTGCATGGAAACGGGCGCGAATATCAGACTCTTGGCGATTTGCAGCAACTGCGCGGTTTTCTGGTTTCGGGCACTTTGATTTCGTTTCTGGACGTGCCATTCGCCCCACTGTTCATTCTGATGATCTTTCTCGTGCACCCGCAATTGGGCATGATCGTCGTGGTGACAGCGCTGATCCTGATGACGATTGCGCTGATCAACCAGAAAATGACAGCCAAACCGTTTGCCGAGGCAAACAGGGCACAATCCATGGCGAACCTGCATCTGGATTCCATGTCGCGCAACAGTCAGATCATCAACGCCTTGGCCATGATCCCCGAGGCGGTGCGGATCTGGGGGCGGGACACCGCCCAATCCCTGACCTGGCAGGTGCGCGCGCAGGACCGAAACGTGATCTTCGCAGCGATTTCGCGCGCTGTTCGTCTGCTGACTCAGATTGGCATTCTGGGATGGGGCGCATTTCTGGCACTGCAGGGAGAGATTACCGGCGGCATGGTGATCGCGGCCTCGATCATTGCCGGGCGCGCCTTTGCGCCCATTGAAGGTTCGATTGAGGGGTGGAACAGTTACCTGTTGACGCGCGCGGCCTATGGGCGGATCAAGGCGCTGCTGTCAACCTCGGCCCTGCAACATGAGAAGTTGCGCCTGCCGCGCCCCGAAGGCCGGCTGGATGTGGAGCGGTTGCTCTATGTCCCCGGTGGAACCAAACGTGTGGTTCTGAACGGGATTACCTTCTCACTCACCCCCGGTGAAACATTGGCCATTATCGGCAATTCAGGTGCGGGCAAAACTACCTTGGGCAAAACCCTTGTCGGGTCCGTTCTGCCCACGTCGGGAAGTGTGCGGCTGGACCTGATGGATATCCGCAACTGGGACCCGCGCCAGTTTGGAGAAAGCATAGGTTATCTGCCGCAGGATGTGCAGCTGTTCCCCGGAACCATCAAGGACAATATCGGCCGGATGCGTGCCGATGCCACGGACGAACAGATCCATGACGCCGCTGTTCTGGCCGATGTACACAACATGATCGCAACCTTGCCGCAGGGATATGAGACTGTGGTGGCCTCCGATGGATCGCCTTTATCGGGCGGACAGAAACAACGCATTGCGCTGGCGCGGGCGTTTTTTGGGAACCCACGAATGGTTGTGCTGGACGAGCCGAACTCGAACCTTGACGTTGCCGGGGACAAAGCCTTGGCGCGTGCCATTGAACAGGCGCGCGAAAGCAAGATTACCGTGGTCGTCATCACGCAGAAACCGACCCTGCTGAATGTGGTAGACAAGATCATGTTGCTGACCGATGGGCGCGTCGCATTGTTCGGTCAGCGCGAGCAGGTTCTTCAGCAGATCAACGGGCCGCGCAAACGGACCGGAATTGAAGGGCAACAGGGAGGCTGACCATGAATGACCTCGTACCCGTAAGGCACTCTGCCGGTGAACCTGACGTCTGGTATGCGGAAGTTCCGCGCTCGATCAACCGCTTCATTGTTATCGGTATAATCATGCTGGTCGTCTGTTTTGGCGGTTTCGGAGTGTGGTCCTTCAGCGCCCCGCTGGCGGCGGCGGTCATCGCGCAGGGCAGTTTTGTCGCCACTGGGCGCAACAAGATTGTCCAGCACCTTGAAGGCGGGATCATCGAAGACATCAAGGTCACCGAAGGGCAATCGGTTCAGGCAGGTCAGGTGCTGATGACGCTGGATCAGACCTCGGCCCAGGCCAATGAGCGTGAGCTGTTCATCCGCAAACTGCGCTTGCAGGCGATGACCGAGCGGTTGCTGGCGGAATATGGGGAACGGGATCGTCTGGTTTTTACACCAGATCTGGTCGAGGCCTCTAAAGACGTGGAAGTCATGGCCATTCTCGACGGTCAAATGCTCAGCTTTGACGTGTCGCGCAAGACCTTGTTGAATGATGTGGCACTTTTGGAACGCAATATGGAGGCTTTGAAAATCCGGGCAAGTGGCTTTGAAGCCCAATTGGAAAGCATGGCCACACGTGCCGAGATCTTGCAGGAAGAGTACGAGTCCAAAAACCAGCTTTTCCAGAAAGGGCTGGTTCGAAAGGGCGAATTGAACACGATCCGGCGTGTGCAGGCCGAAGCCGAGGGGCAGCAGGCCCGGTTGCAGGCGGAGGCCGCTGAAATCAATCAGATGCTTCTAAAATACCAGGAACAGATTACGCGCACCCGATCCGCCTATCGCGAGGCTGCACTGGATGAATTGGGCGTGGTCGAGGCCGATCTGGAAAGCGTGCGCGAAAAATCCCGTCAGGCCCGCAATGTTCTGGACCGGGCCGTGGTGCGGGCGCCTGTGACCGGGACGGTAGTTCGCCTGCATTACCATACGCCGGGTGGCGTAATCGAAACGGGCGAACCCATTGCCGAAATTCTGCCCGCCGATGCGCCCTTGATTATTGAGGCGCAAATCCCACGCACCGAGATTGATAGTGTGGTAACCGGGCAGACCGCCTCTGTCCGCCTGATCGCGCTCAATCAGCGCACAACACCGGTTCTGTACGGAGAAGTCTTTTATATCTCAGCCGACGCGCTGCTTGAAGAGGCGGCAGGCGTTCCAAAAGAGGTTTATCTGGCGCGTATCTCACTTACCCCGGACGAACTGCACCGGGTCAGCGGCTTTGTTCCAACCCCCGGCATGCCCGCGGAAATTATGATCCAAACCGAAGAACGAACTTTTGCGGCCTATATCGCCAAACCTGTGTCGGACAGCATGTCGCGCGCGTTTCGCGAGCAATAACCTAGGTGCCTAAGGCCGTTGGTTCATCTACCTCAAGTCGCGTTCTGATCCTTTTGGGAAAAGCGTGAAAGTGAGGGTGTGTACCTTTGACGGCGCAAGACTTGGGATATCACAAGCTCCACACCCTTGGCGGTCTGGCGGATCGGATCAACGGTAGTCACGAAATCACAGTTTCATGAAACGTCAGGTTTCCGCATCTGATGCAAATCAATGCAAAACACATTCGAATCGAGACATGTTTGGCCGGAACTCATCATAAGGAACACCCGACCATGTTTCGCCTTGCCGCCATGCTGTATTCACTGATCGCCACTGCCATTTCAGGTTCTGCCGTAATCGCTGTGCTGTCTGCGGGATTGGTTTCCGTCAGCGCAATTGTCGGCGCAGCAGTTGCCGGGGCGGTGATCGCTGCTCCGGCATCGTGGATGGTGGCCCGGCGCTTGTACCGGGGCACCTGATCAGGCGTTCAGGAACGTCCGAACCGCTGCTTCGAATTCACGTGGTTTTTCGGCGTGCAGCCAATGCCCGGCTCCGGGTATTTTGGCAAAACGCGCGCCGGAAAACAGCGAGCGGATTTCAGGGCGGTGTTCCGGCAGGACATAATCCGATGCCGCGCCCGACAGGAACAGGGCGGGGCCATTCCATGTGGCGTCCAACTTGGGGAAGCCCATGATCTTTGGCATCTCGGCTGCAAGAACATCCAGATTAAGCAGCCACCGTTTTCCCTTGATATCCAGCGATTGGGTGAAAAAGCTTTGCAACGCTTTCTCAACACCTTGATCGGCCAATTGCATTTCCGCATCCGACCGGCGGGTGATGCGCGAAAAATCAACAGCCCGCATGGCCTCGATGAACCGGATTTGGCTGTGCGCGTATTGAACCGGCGCGATGTCGGCGACCACCAGCTTGTTCACCAACCCATTGTGCCGCAGGGCCAGGGTCATGGCAGCCTTTCCGCCCATGGAATGTCCAAGAACATCCGCCACGCCGCCGATCTGTTCTATGACTTCGGCGATATCCTGTGCCAGATGGGGATAATCGTGGCTCGGGTCCCACATGCTGTAAGCATGGTTGCGCATGTCCACCGCCACAACCTGCCGTTCGTCTGAAAGCCTTTTGGCAATGACGCCCCAATTCCGAGCAGATCCGTAAAGGCCGTGTGCTATTACCAGCGGTGGGCGGGCGGTCGGTTCGCCATGTACAATCGTGTTCAGCATAGCTTGCGTGATACAAGTGCCTACAGCGGATCACCAGCCCCATTGTAGGTCTTTGTGCTGCAGGCTAGATTGCGGCGGCAGGAGAGAGCCCATGCCTCAGGACCCAGACATTCAGACCCGGATCGCCGAGACGGTGGCCTTGCTGCGTGCCAAGCTTGGCGTGCGCGACAAGACGCTAGAGGCATCCATTCGCAAGGCAAAACGACGTCTGCCGCGCCGGGTGTACCGGCAGGCCATGGTGCTTGCCCGGTCCGAGGCGATGGCGTCGCACCCGAAGATGCGGTTGATTCTGGATACTCCCAAGCTCGTCAGGGCGTCGGACGTAGTGCAGGATCATCTGGGAAGCATCAATCTTGCGGATCGCAGGTGGGGCTGGTTCCTTGGATTGCTGGGGGGGCTGGCTTTCAATCTGTTGGCTCTGACAGCGCTGTTGCTTGTTTTTCTGTGGTGGCGCGATTTGATTTGACTTTCAGACGGCTGCCAAGCTGACGCGTGGCCAGATCCCCCTCTATCGAAGCGACTGCTCAAACAACAAAAAAAAACGGCGCCTCAAGAGCGCCGTTTTCTTTTCTTTTTAAACGTTTACAGGTTCGGGTATATGGGGAAGCGGTTGCAGAGGTCTGCGACCTGGGCGCGGACGCGGGCTTCGACTTCGGCGTTGCCGTCTTCGCCG
>NZ_JBQFLR010000033.1:0-13953 GCF_056531345.1 Ruegeria sp. N7
AATTCGTCCGTCCGTTTCAGTCCCATAGTTCGTCTCCTTTGCTGCAATAAATGCTATCAAAGGAGCGGCAGCAAACCGCGACACGTCCAAGAAGCCTGGAAAGCATCAGTGCTAATCTTTCTGCTTCCACGGAAATCTCACCCCGGTCTGGCGCGAACGTTGACCGTTTCTCTTACTGATTTGGAGAGAGCCCGCGCAAGGGATAAATTGTCTGCGAAGGAGTTGTCGCAATTCCTGCTCGACCAACTCTTGGCCGATCCGATG
This sequence comes from Ruegeria sp. N7, assembly GCF_056531345.1. NCBI lineage: Bacteria > Pseudomonadati > Pseudomonadota > Alphaproteobacteria > Rhodobacterales > Roseobacteraceae > Ruegeria > Ruegeria sp. N7. Next base: position 265 of record NZ_JBQFLR010000033.1, read on the forward strand.
GTGCAACTGATCATGGAAGCTGACGGTGTGTCTTAGACTCAACTTCGGCACCTCTACTCGGAGTCGCTCATTTCTGAGGCAGACGACGGATCATCAGATCAACGAGCCATACCAAGAGGATGCGCAAGCGGTTCTCGGTATGCTTTCGCTGTCCAAGCTGCTGAGAACGAAGGAATGCCAGTTCGTCCTTTTAAAACCCCTCGGATTACAGGCCGTCCCATCGGACAGTCTGAACCAGGCAGCTCCTTCAATCTCAAGGCTTAGGGCTCGGAACTTTCTTTTCCAGTCGCTGTATAAACCAAAACAGAAATCGAGGCTAAGAACTGATGGAAGACTTCGACAACGACGCAGATACGATCATGGCTCGCGCCCACAATGACGTGCCGCAAGAACGCCCGTGTCTTCGTTGCAGAACGCCATTCTGGAGCGAAGGGTTCGGAGAGCGGATTTGTCGACGCTGCAAGGGGTTGAGCGCGTGGCGAAATGGCGTATCAGTAAGCCCTGGGTTAGCTCGGCGTCGCTGATAACCTGACGCCGGTCTTTCCAGCTTTTCTGATCATATCTCATTTTATCTTATTGGTGCTGACCCGGGCCTTTTAACGTGGAACCCGATCGGTAATCGGTGCTGAAGACGAAGCGTACGCGCGGTTTGGACTCGAACCGTTCTTATGTGTAGTGATATGGGCTCAAGCCGCCTAATGCACACACTAAACCATGCCAGTATTCATAATCGGACAGCAGGCATTCACGCCGCTTGTACTATTCGGTGGTCAGCGCGGTGCTGTTGCTTGGGTGCGGAGGGTGGATCGGAGTGCAAAATATGCCAAGAGTCCAACTACCTGCAGTCACCCCAAAACCCAGAGCTTGGAACAAGGGGCGGATCATCGGTCAGAAACGACCGCTACTCCCAAAACAGGTCTGGGCGATCCGTGCCCGGCTCGAACTTTCTGGAAATCTGCGTGATCTCACAATGTTCAACGTCGCGATTGATAGCAAGCTACGCGGCTGCGATCTGGTCAAACTCGCTGTGACCGATCTTGTCAAAGACGATCGCGTCCGTGAGCGTGTTTCGGTGATCCAGAGCAAAACCAAGCGATCTGTTCAATTCGAACTGACGGAAAACACGCGAGAAACTGTATTGGTATGGGTAAAATCACCGGAAATGTTTGCTAGCCGGTTCATGTTTCCAAGCCGATTCCATGATCGACCACACATCTCGACGCGCCAGTATGGCAGGCTGGTTCGAGACTGGGTGACCGCAATCGGATTGGAACCGAGCGGATATGGCACGCATTCGCTTCGCCGAACCAAAGTAGCTGAGATCTACCGCAAGACAGGAAATCTCCGCGCGGTCCAACTTCTGCTTGGGCACACAAAGGTCGATAGCACCGTGCGATACCTGGGCGTTGAATTGGAAGACTCGCTAAGCATTGCAGAGCGCATAGACATCTGAGACAGTTTGGCGAGCGGCGCTGTCGGTCGCCAATCCATAGTGGTTCTAGTTCTTTTACGCAGGAGTGGGACGTAGCGTGCCCTGAGCGGAAGTGTCAAAATCTTGTTGCGTACGCTCGCAGTACAGTTTTCTCGGCTCAGGCGCAATTTACAGGGTGCGGGACCGAGCGGCCAATTGATCGCGCCGCGGGTACTTGTGCAGAAGCGGCGCGAACATCCCCGCCTGACAGCCAATGTCGTCCGGCCAGTCATTCCTAGTTACGAGGAAGCCTTGATCACATACTCCTCTTTCGCCGCACTCAGGCCCGGCAACTGAAACGCCGACTTAAACTGCCACCCGCTGATAGCCTGGCCCCAAATCGACACAACGAAAAACTAATACCAGACAATTTCTTTCGGTAGTTCACCAGGAACCTTGGTCACCGGCAGTTTCAAATACTACTAGCCGTAGCGGTGCTCCCATTGCGACGAGGGAAACTTCCTTGACTCTATGCTGGCTAAGAACCACAAAAGTGTATTGGTGAAATTTACTCGTCGCCGCGATGCTGCCGGCTTCGATGATCCAATGGCCTTCAGAATAACTGTAGCATATGCCCCAGCATAGGAACGGGTTTCGCTGGGGTCTTCGCTATGAGCTCGTTCCTCACATGCATTCGCAACTGTCACCTGACATGCGCCAGCCATCGCGTGACCCATGAAAGAAAGCGCCGTATGAACAACACATGGCTCATAAATTGCGTGCATGATGCCCGATAGATCAGGTCTCAGGCTCCGTTTCAATCAGTCATTCATCCTGTTTGCGCGCTGCATTCTTTGTTTGATCCCGACACTCTTGGTGTTGTTCTCAGGGACGCAGCTTCCTGCCCAAGTCGCAGGCAATGCCGATGGATCGGTTTGTGACCAAGGTTTCGAAAACAAGAACGGATCGTGCCAAAGAATAGACTTACCGGAAAACGCATATTTGACGGGTAGCTCCTATGGCATTGGCTGGGAATGCAATCACGGTTTTCAGAATGTCGGAGATCTCTGTGAGGAAATAAGAGTTCCTGAAAATGCCTATCTTGCATCAACCGGAGATCAGTGGGAGTGCAATCGGCTGTTCCAGCGTGTCGAAGAAAAATGCGAAGAACTGATTGCACCTCAAAATGGATACGTCGAAACCAGGTTTGGCGCACAGGAAATACACTGCAACTGGGGATTTCGTAAGGAGAACCAGGATTGTGTTGCAATAGAAGTCCCAAAAAACGGTCGTCTGAGCGATAAAAAAAGCTCGGATGGTTGGGTTTGCCTCAGAGGTTACAACGCGGCGGAGAGCGGCTGTGAGCCTGTGGCTGTTCCACAGCATGCGTATCTTGAACCAGATTCCCACTCTGGATGGAAATGCGAACGTGGTTTTCGCGCAAACCGGGACAGGTGCGATGCAATCCTTGTTCCTTCAAACGCTCATTTGAATCGAAGAGGTGATGGTTGGGAATGCAATCGGCCGTTCACACGACAGAACGATAAGTGCGCCGAAAATATTCCACGAAAATAGGTTCGTGGAAATCAATATCGCCTGACAAATCCGGAAGGACCAAGCCGTGAACCATAACTCGATTGACGAAAATCTTGGCAAAAGGATCAAAGCCGAAAAGGCGCGTCGCCGGTCCCACGGGATTAAGATATCTATGGCGTTAGCAGTGTTTGTTGCAGCGGTAATTGTAGTGGTGTTTCTCTGATGCGTAAAAATGCCCCTCAAGTGACCCTTTCTGACTCAAAGATGTCAGTGCGTGGTCTGGAACAAAGAGCATTTCAGGACCGCAGTGTTCGCAAGACGCGGAACGCCGACGTATCAGAAGTGATCGAAGTAGAATTTGGAAAGTACTTGATTAAGGCTGGCATTCTGAGCGGTAACAGCGTTGCGCGCGCATTCCCCAAGCCACCAGCGAAAACGCAAGGTTTGATTGCTGATGCAGTTGGCGAAACACCGTCATTGGCCATTGAAGCCTTAAAAGAAATTCTCGAAGAGCGAGACAGGAAACGCAGCGCTCGACGTCGTTTGGAGGCGAACTCCGGCAACTTCATTCCCAGTGAAGGAGAATATGTCGAAGCATTGCGTCAGATCAGGCTCTCCACTGCGCAGGTCACCATGCTCAAAGCACTTACAATCGCAGGCAAGGAAGGACTGAGCATTGGTCAGTTAACCAAGGCAGCTGGTTACAAATCGCGCGAGGCGTCCGTCAAGGTCTTCAAGAAAATCGGGCTATCGATTGCAGAATATCTGGAACTCGAGCTTCCCGAAGCCGGATCGGCTCAAAATGATGGCGCCGCTCAGGTATTGGCATCTTCTCACGTCAAAAGTGACGATGAACCAGCGACTTGGATCATGCATCAGGAGCTGCGCGATGCTGTTCGTTCGGTTCTATGACGCACGTTCCAGCGCCTGCCTTTGAAGCGAACTTCGAACCGGAATAAACGCAAGAAAGGCGCACACGTAGCTTATGTTGGAGAAAAAACCATATCCGCTCGACCTGATCTATGTACCTGTGAAACGGGCCAAAACACTTGATCAACAAAAGGTTCTGACGCTGGCAGAAGATATCCTGAAGAATGGCCAGAAGACGCCGATCCAGATACGTGCGGACAACAAGCGGTTCGTGCTGATTGAAGGCCTTCACCGACTAGAGGCCATTCGCGCCCTCGGCGGTGATACTGTCGAAGCCTTTTTGGTGCGCGCCAGATTACACTAGACTCTTGTTGGGATTGGCGTTCGACAAAGCCTGAGAAAACGTCAGCAGGCGCTGACTTTCTTCATCCCAAAGATGCAATCGTGCGCAATGAAGGCTCTCATATAGAGTAATACGCTGGCAATTTTCCAACTCGGAATGGTCACGCAAAACCTCGTTTAGCCGATAAAACGGTATGCGGCTGGCAAGGTGGTGAACATGGTGCACACCGATATTGGCAGAGAACCACCGCAGGATGCCTGGCAGGGCGTAGTGAGAACTTCCATAGAATGCGGCGTTCTGAAGATTCCACACTTCTTCCCGCTCCCAAGTCGTGTGTTCAAACTGGTGTTGAATATAGAATAGCCAAATACCAATCGATGCAGCGACGATCATGGTTGGAAGGAATACAAAAACCAGTACATCCAGGCCTCCGGTCCAAAAAATCAGAGCCAGGACCACCGCAATCGCGGCGTTTGTTCCCATTGCACTTGCCCAATACAGCCAGCCTGACCGCATGAAACCAAAGGGCAAGCGATTTTGAAAAAAGAACGTGTAGACCGGTACGATACAGAACAGAAAGAAGGGGTTCCGGATTAACCTGTAAGCGGCACGCCCGAACCAATTCCGTTTCAGGTATTCCTCAATGGTCAATGTAGGAATGTCACCCATACCACGCCGATCAAGGTTACCGGTTGAGGCATGGTGAATCGCATGGCTTTGCCGCCAGACGTCATAGGGTGTCAGGGCGAGAACACCCAGAACCCGGCCGGTCCAATTGCAAACGGTGCGACTTCTAAAGAAAGATCCGTGACCACAATCATGCATGATGATGAAGATACGCACCAGAAATGCGGCGTTCAGGATGGCCAATAGAACAGTGACCCAGATACTAAGGGATAGCGCAAACCACGCTGCGCCCCATAGCGCGAAAAAGGGGATGACAGTGATTGTCAGTTCAAAAACGCTACGCTTCGTATTGGGCACACGGTATTGCGCGAGCGCCCGGGTCAATTCCTGCTGTTGCAACTGACTTTTTCTCCAAGGGCTTTTAGCAGCCCATTGTGCAAACGGGCACCCCATAAGGGTGCCCGTAAAAGGTCAGGCCAGTGCCAGATTGGCCGCGCTGTCGCGTCCGTCACGGCCAGCTTCGACGTCAAAAGTGACCTTCTGGCCGTCTTTCAATTCGCTGATGCCGGAACGTTCAAGTGCTGAGATATGCACGAACACATCGCGCTTACCATCTTCAGGCTCGATAAAGCCAAAACCTTTGGTCGAGTTGAACCATTTTACTGTGCCATTTGCCATGGTGGAAGTCTCCTAATACTTGCCGCCCGCATTATTGCGGCGACTCGGCGTGGTCGGTCTGAATCGAAAGACTGAACGCCGAGTTTGGGAGACAGCAGGTCGAAAAAGAAAAACGTAAGCCTTGTGTATATGGACTTTGAGTACACACGATACAAGCCTTGATACAATGGAAAGCAACAGAAGATCTGAGTCTGCCTAGCCCAATTTGGGACAAAGATAAGCAGAACGCATTGCTCTGCGTTTCGGAAATCAGAGGTCGGCTTCTGATAAAACCTGCCGAATGCGTATGCAGCAAACTGATTGCTCAGGCACGGCAGGTAGGGCTCACTGTCCGAAATCGCCGCGTGCTTCAAGAACACCGTGGCCAGGCACAAATGTTCGTTGATTGATTGAAACATTACTAAATCAACGAGTTGACCTCTCTAACGAACGGTAGATTCTGCGCGGCCCGAATCTTGGGTCATGCTGCGTTGGCATAGGGCGACTGCGAGCCTCAATGTGCCATTAGTAGGTCCGTATCTGCGTAAGCATCGGGCAAGAAACGTTACCGATGTTACAGTTGGCCGTAAGTTCATTCAGAGCGGCCTCCAATCGCTTAAGTTCGATTATCTTCATACGCACATTGGAGATATGAAGCTCGGCCAGTTCCTGAACGGATTGGCAATCCTCGCTATCACCTTCGGACAGGTTGAGAAGCACCTTTGCATCGGCAAGCGCAAAACCCAAGTCTCGGCACTTCCTTAGAAAACAAAGCCGTCCCACATCGTGCGCAGAGTACATGCGTCGATTATTCGATGCCCTTTCTGGTTTCGGCACGATCCCTTCGCGTTCGTAGTAGCGGATAGTTTCAATTCCGACACCGCTTTGCCGGGATGCCTCCCCAATCGCAAACATGTGAGATTTCCTGTCTTGATCCTATAGTGGCTACAGAAGTTAAACGAGTGGTTGTTGTCTCTACAACTCCGCGCGACGTAGTCCATTAGGGAAACAGAATGCAGAAGTACCTTAGCCTCAGCTATTTGGGATCGCTATCAGCGCTTGGCGTCGCGACTTGCTGCGTTTTGCCCATGACGATGATTTTACTGGGGCTGGGCGGCAGTTGGTTGGCAATCTTTGGGAAGGTTGCGGCAGCGAGTTACCATGTGCTGACGATTTCAACGGCGCTCGTCGCGATATCGTGGCTGGTATCTTATCGGCGCGGTTCCTTACCGACGTTAAAATGGCGGCTTGCAGGAACAACTCTAATCACCGGCGTGGCTTGGGTCGTTGTGTTTAACGAGGCACGGATTAACGATTACCTGATCATGCAGATGTGAGACTATGACAAAACAAACTGTAGTCCTAGAAAGCACCCTGATTTGCCCGAAGTGCGGCCACAGCGAAACCGAGGAAATGCCAACGGATGCTTGCCAGTGGTTCTATGAATGCAAGTCGTGCAAAACAGTTTTGAAGCCCCTGGAAGGCGACTGTTGTGTTTACTGTTCATATGCCACGGTCCCGTGTCCACCAATTCAGCTAGGCGATAGCTGTTGCGGATGAAGTGAAGGACGGCTTTGTTGAGCAAACTGTGAACTGCCGCCGCGAGCATCGCTGCTATTTGCATGAATGACAGTTCTTTCCGCTGCTTGGCCGCACAAGATATTCGGCAGTTGCAATGTTGTTACTGCTACAAGCGCATGCAGCAATAAAATCCAGGGTACAGGTTGGGCTCATTGACGACTTCGGGACAGCCGCAGCAATGCCCCTTCCTGGCTAAATATTAACTAAGCAGACGGCCCATTACGGTCGTTCATCCACTAAACACGACGCTGCAATGCGGCCCGACAAAGCTGCCGTTCGCAGCAAGTGGTCTAGTGGCGCAAACCGACCTTTCACTCATGGGTAAGAAAGCAACGATACAACTTGTCGAAGCAGTTGTTGGCTTCAAGCACAAACAAATGAGTCCTTCGAATGCACAGTCCGCGTCCCACAGGAGACTCTGGAACCGCAATCGAATTGCTGCCGCTGCGTTGCCGAAAATAGAGGTTGGTGCCGTGTAACAAACAATGCTCTCCCCCACGGCAAATCCTGCCAAAACAATGAGGGTTGACGATCACAAATCACGGTTATCCAACTCTAAACCATTGCCGGTGTCAAAATGCTCACAAAATCAGTCAAATAGCCCGCTGCACCTAAGTTCCTATCCCCCAACCGACAAAAAACAAATTCCTTACAAAAATTTAAGCTTTCTGAAAAGCCGGTTAAAACCTCCAGTATTTTACGAACCGCTTAGTTGATTGGTAACGAGGCGAGGGGCCTATGCTAAGTTCTGTTTTTTTATCAGTTTTGGCCGGCGTCCTTTCTGAACTTGGGTATCTGTGGTCTTCATTCCTTCTGGGTCCGGAAGGTGTTTTGACCATTTCAGCCAACAATGCCCAATACTTGGCCACTGCCTGTATTGCTGCACTAAGGTTTTTGCACAGAGGCCCCAAGAGCTCTCAGGGACCAATCGCACCGGTTTTGAACGTCAGGGCAGATCCCGAATGTCATGTACAGCATAGGAACGACACTCTCCCTGGGTTGGATGACACTTTGGTTGATCGGCTCTTCCTTCGCACCCAAGCCGCTCGCAGTGGCGGACACATAGTTCGACAATCCACTTCCACCATCACAGCGAGAATTGGATAGAAAATGTCGAATTCCAAGAGTGATACATCGTCTGTTCTGGCCAGATTTAGCGAAAGGTTTGGCCTGGTTCAAAAACACGTCATTACCATCCCACCTGCAAACAAAGAAACTCGTCCAATCCATCAAACGCCCGGAGCGAGTCAGATCAGCAATTCCAAAGCCAAAAAGGAGCTAAACATGTCGTTGGACATTTCTAAACTAAGCGAAATCAAGGGTCTTTTGGGGGCGTGCCTCGTGGACAGCGACACAGGCCTAGTACTAGGCTCTGAGGGTGGCTCAAAATTTGATCTTGAAACTGCAGGCGCTGCGAATGTTGAAGTCGTCCGCGCCAAACTTCAGGCAATCGAAGCGCTGAAACTTAACGATACCATCGAAGACATTCTGATAACGCTTGGCAAACAGTATCATCTGGTCCGCCCGTTGGACAAAAACCCAAACATCTTTGTGTATGTCGCACTAGACAAGAAAACTGCCAATCTTGGTCTCGCCCGGCTTCAGGTGAAAGCCGTCGAAGAAACGTTGAGTCTCTAGTCTGCAACGATTTGCCAAATGGACTTAGCCATCACGTTATGGCTGGGTTCACTTACAGCGCATTCCAAACTGAAACAAGCAGGTCCAGTGGCAAAATCGGAGGGCTTAAAGTGAAGATACTCGTCGCAGAAGACGACAAAAAAACCGCCGACTTTGTCAATTCAGGACTCAGATCAAACGGTTTTAGTGTGGAGTGGTATGAAGATGGTCGGGATGCCCTGTCATATTGTCTATACAATGAATGTGACGCCATAGTCCTGGACCGCATGCTACCAGGAATGGATGGTCTTTCCGTTCTCAAAGCACTTAGGGCCGCGAAAAAACAGACCCCGGTTCTGTTTCTTACGTCGATAGGAGACGTTCAGGACAGAGTAGAAGGTTTGACCGAAGGTGCAGATGACTACCTAGTAAAGCCTTTTCATTTTTCAGAGCTGCTAGCGCGTTTAAATAGCATAATCAGGCGACAACCGCCCGATTTCTCGACAACTGAGCTTCATGTCCACGATCTATCAATGGACCTACTCAGCAGAGTCGTGAAACGGCAAGATGTGACAATAGATTTGTTGCCACGTGAATTTGCGTTGTTAGAAGTTTTGATGCGCAATACAGGCCGCGTGGTGACACGCACCATGCTTCTGGAGCAAGTTTGGGACTATAATTTTGACCCGAGTTCGACCGTGATTGAAACATACATCAGTCGTCTGAGGTCGAAGATAGACAAGCCCTTCGAGATGCCGCTTTTGCACACGTCTCGAAACGTTGGATACAGCCTTCATGGGCCGCGCTAGCATTGCCTCGAGCGCTCCAGCTTGTTTCGCCGCATTGATTGTCTGGATCATCACCGCTGTTTTCGGATATGCAGCCTATCTGGCGCTGGAAGACAAGCTCCGCTCTGACCTCGAACAACAAATCCTCGATGAAGAGCTTTTGCTTCATGAGATATTGCAGGAAGGCGGCGCTGACGCAGTTCAGCGAGCAATCGAACATTTGAATAACCCTAATCGAACCCAACTTCACGTAATCGCGCTGTTTGACCAAAACGGTTCAGCACTTGCCAGTTCAATCGCGAAAGTGCCTGATACGAACGGATGGCACGAGGTAGATCCGGATTTTGTTCAATTCGGCGGGACCGCGCCCGTCTATATGCTTCATGCGTCCGAGTATCTTGGGTATCGCACAGTAGTCGCCCGTAGCATGACATCACTTAGTCAAGCGTTGACAACACTTTGGGAAGGGCTATTGCTTCTGACGCTCGCAACAACCATGACTGTTTTAGGTCTTGGCTACTACTTCAGCTCTCAAAACTATCGGAAACTAAAGTCGGTTGAGCGAGCCCTGGAACCTCCTGTGCAAGCGAATGGTTCTATTCGTCTTCCGGTTTCGGGAAAGGGCGATCAATTCGATCGGATTTTCCAGTTGGTTAACCGACGTCTCGACTGGATTTCGAGTTTACTGAATAGCACACATGCTACTGCGGTCACAGTTGCCCGCGATTTAAAGACACCATTAACCAGTGGTTTTATCGCTTTGCAACAGGTTTACAGCGAAGTTGAGTATGGTGGCGACCCGCGATCCGGCCTCAATGAATTAGAGAGCAACCTAAAGCGCATTAGAGTTGTTTTCGACACGATCCTCAAGGTCTCGCAAATTGAGGAAGGAACGCATCAAAAGAGCTTTAAAACAGTGAACCTGAGCGCGCTCGTTGAGGGTGTTGCTGAGGCGCTGTATCCAGTTGCCGTCGATGCAGGTAAGCACATCTCGGCGGACTACAACGCCGACACGATATTGATCCGAGGCGACGAAAACATGCTGAAGCAGCTGCTCGTCAATCTTGTGAACAACTCGCTCCGGTATTGCCCTTCCGGTTCTTGGATCAGGATTTCCCTGACAGCCAAGCCCGATGTGATTGAGCTGGTTGTGACAGATAACGGTCCAGGGGTTCCGGAACCCCAAATCAACAAGATTTTTGACGCGTTTTTCCGAGCAGACGGCACAAAATATGAAGATGGCAATGGGCTTGGCCTGTCGCTTGTAAAGGCCGTTGCCACACGCCACGGCGCAATAGTCACTGCGGAAAACAATGAACCGGGCCTGCGGGTGTGTGTGAGCTTTGGAAAGCCTCGCGTCGCGGCCTGAACCTATGCGGAAGAACGGTCCACTCATAATTCGAACCACCACTTGGACAACTCAAACTAGAAAGCCCAACCTTTTGAACGGAAAAACAATGACGATGAAAGCAATACTCCTAATGGCACTTTTGCCTGCGTCTGCAGCGATCGCAGACGAAACAGAATACCTATGCACGTCAGAAACCAATGGTGAAATCATCCAGGTCTTTCAGGGTGCTGACCGCTCAGAAGCGCGCCTGATTGTGCAAAACACAGAAGGCGTAGCCTCCGTCGCACACGGGCTGGACGGAGTAACATTCATCCACATCAAGACCGACGAAGTCTGGACCTTGGCGCTTCATTTCCCAACCATGACCTATGAGCTGTCCACGCACGGTGCCACATCTGTCGAAGATCACGGACAGTGCACAAAAGGTGGGTGAACAACATCGAAAACTCAATGATCCAGGGGGAAGATCGCACTATTTTTCAAAAACGTAAGGTTGATGAAAGCCGGATGGCAAGGAAACGTTGCAGAAGATGCCGTCAAGGTTGGAACTGAAACCGAATACTCGACTGAGGAAGCACTCGTTACCCTCCTGAAGGGTGCCACCGGAACCGTGAGGACACGGACCACTCACTCGCACGCTTGCTTCCCTCAGTCAAAGCAGCGCTCCCCTCCACCCCCTCGGAAGGGAGCGCTGCAAGTTCTCGGAAATCAAGGCTCCATCGGCCGCCGTATCAGGCGAGCAACACCGCACATAGTTTTTTGAAAGTGTTCGGGTGTGCTCAATCAAACGGAGCTGGGAGTTGAGAGCATTGACATTCGTGTGCTTTATTGGTCTCGCATCTCCAATGGTGCGACAAATTTAGCTAAATTCCCCATTTTCCCGCTAGTTTTTCAGCTAACACCCTCGGATCACTCGCTTGACTGGCCAGAAAGGGTTTGCTGTTAGCCAAATCACATGCGGTCGCCACTATAATCGGATGAAAAACAAATGAAGCGCTCAAACATTGTCTCTGGAGCAGCGTTTACGACAGCGTTGTATGCAGCTGTAGTAATACTACTTTCAGTTACAGCGTTGGCTTTTTTAACGTTCGAAAGAATTCGTGGCGATTTGCAACGGGAAATGGACTCGTTGTTGATCGACGAAATGCGTTTCATTCAGGAAATTCTGGACGATAACGACAACGATTCAGATGTTGTACAAGCGATTGATGACGCGACCCTCTGGTTGCCATTCGACACCAGTTTGATTGGCCTGTTCGACAGCCAGGGGAAGCGTCTGGCGGGAAATATCGACGAATACCCGTCCTTTAGAGGATGGGGAGAAATCGAAGACGATGGTATAGATCTGGGTGGGGAAAAACGTATCCACCGTGTCAACGTGCAAACCTACCGTGGATTTGTAGTTGTGGTTGGTCGCGATCTTGCCTTTGTGAAAAGCACGCTTCGTTCGCTGGCGTGGTCTTTGGTTGCAATCGGATTTGGAGCAACGGTGTGCACTTTGTTGGTTGGGTACATCTCCAGCATAAGAACATATCGCAAACTCGATCAAATGGCGAAGACGCTAAACAAAGTCTCAAGAGGTGATGTTAAAGCGAGGCTTTCAGTCAGTAAGAACAACGATCAGATAGACCGGATTGCCCGGTTGATGAACCGACATCTCGACAACCTGACAGCTTTAATGTCCACGACTCGATCGACGGCTGCATCAATTGCACATGATTTGAAGAACCCGCTCACTCATGCTTACATCGCGCTTCAGGAAGCGAGAGACACGCTTCAATCCGAAGGTCAGCCACTAGAGGTGATCAACAATATTCAGTCTGAACTTGACCGTCTAAAATGGACCTTTGAAACTGTTTTGCGGATCAACCGTATCGAAGAAGGTAACAGTCCAAAAGCGTTCAGCTATCTAGATTTGAATAGGCTGGGTCGAGAAGCAGTCGAAACGATGATTCCACTTGCGGAGGCTAAGGGTCAAAGCCTGAATTTTGTTGAGAACCAATCAGGGCGTTCCCTGATCGAAGGCGATGAAGGTATGCTGAAACAGCTTTGCGCAAACCTTTTGCAGAACTCTATCGATCACTGCCCAAAGCATTCCAGAGTTCGCCTGCTTATTGAAAAAGAAGACGGCATCGTTACGCTCTCGGTGGTTGATGATGGTCCCGGCGTTCCCGAAAACACTCTGGGAAAGCTCTTTGTTCCTTTCTATAAGCTTAAAAGCGAACGAAATAGTGTTGGGAATGGTTTAGGACTGGCGCTGGTGAAGGCTATCGCAGATCATCATTCGGCGCTCTTAATGGCTACAAACAGCTCACCCGGATTGACGGTCTCGGTTCGATTCGACGTAGCGTAGCAACGGAACAAGTATCGCTTCTGCGTCGGATTTTGATGGCTCACCCCACACGTCTAACGGACCTTGCGCAAGCATAGCTGATTTACTCGAACCGGTTCGGTCGCTTTGCGGCCATTCACCCACTGGTCAGAATGCTGCGGTCGCAGCCCGCATTGCCGCCATTCGCTGCGACTGCGAAATCTGGTCGTCGACGAACTCACAGTCCGCGGACTATTTCTGCCGCTCGTTGCAAGAGAATTAACGTCAGCTTTGAACAACGTCGCTGTACCAACCCGACGTTCCTAAACCGCTTTCGCCGCGGTTACCACCGCAGGTATTGGCACTTCCCATTCGGGACCTGAACCATGTCTTTCTAAGACTTGGGATACAACCGCCTTTCTGATCGCTGCCGCATTGTCCGGCGGCTGAGGGCGCAATAATGCGCCGCCCCGTGCCGTGCCCTCCAAGAAGAAATCAAACGGTGCTGAGCCTCCCCAACTGAACTGGTCCACCGCTATGTTTAGGAAACGGAGGACCACGAATGGCAAACAAGCGACCGAAGCCCGAAGAGATTGT
>NZ_JBQFLR010000034.1:0-10828 GCF_056531345.1 Ruegeria sp. N7
TCAAAAGGCATCCTGGCCCGCACACAGGCCTGGCGCAGCAGGTAATCCACACAAAAAACTCAATACCCCCGCAGATCACATATCTGCGGGGGTTTCCTTCTCCTTATGCACCCGCTCCGCAAAATCCATAAACGCACGTATGATCTTGACGTCACGACGCTGGGAAAGGGAAATCATGCTCTCACCCATTTGCAGATTCACGCCCTTCAATTTGATTTGCCGCAATCGATCATCGTGCCCATATTCCGCCTGAGAAACAAAACCGATACCTGCACCCGAGGCAACAAGTTCGCGAACGGCCTCTCGGCCTTCAGCAACAATCGCCGGGTTTAACCTGATACCTTGTTTCTCGGCGGCTTCTTCCAGTTTCTCGCGTGTTTTTGACCCGTGCTCTCTGAAAATCAGGGGCAACTCGGCAAGCTCCTCCAGGGTCAGGGTGGGTTTGGATGCCAACAGCACGCCCCGGGCAGCAAAGGCCACAATTTCAGTGGACCCCAAATTCAATACGTCCATGTCCTTGCCAGGAGACAGGCTGCCAACAACGCCGATTTCCGCATTGTAAGACCGAAGCTCTTCCAGGATTTCTTCGGTGTTGCCGGATCGCACAGTGATCGTGATTTTCGGGTATTTCTTTTGGAACGAACCTAGAAAAGATGTCATGTGATGCGCTGAATCGGCAATAATCCTTAATTCACCATCGATCGCGGCTTTGGTTTCAGAGAGGTAGTCCTCAATCTGATCTTCGATCTCGAAATATTGTTTTGTGAATCTGTAAAGCTGTTCGCCTTCGGGCGTCAGGTTCACGCGTTTTCGTTCACGCTGGAACAGCAGCAGGTCGTGATCCTGTTCCAGTTTTCGGACCTGCTCGGAAATCGCTGGCTGGGTCAGATACAAAGCCTCTGCCGCACGGGAAAATCCCCCATGTTTGGCCACGTAATGAAAGGCTTTCAACTGGCTGTGTCGCATGGCAGTTCCCTGTAGATGCGTTCATAGGCTGCGCTTATGATTAGATTGATAATTGCAATTTCACATATAGCAAGCGTTGCTGCAATTGTGTTCCTGAAAACGCTGTTCTGGAGCCTGGTAATGACGCCATCCAAACCAAAATTAGAGCAACCGCGCCTTGGTGAACCCTACCTTTTGACGCCCGGTCCTTTGACAACGTCCTACGCGGTCAAAGAGGCAATGTTACGTGACTGGGGTAGCTGGGACGATGATTTCCGCGCCATGACGCGGGAGGTGCGGTCAAGCCTGCTGAACCTGCTTGGCGAGGGTGCCGACGCGTTCGATTGCGTACCGATGCAAGGCAGCGGATCGTTTTCCGTCGAAGCGATGCTGGCATCCTTTATTCCGCGAGACGGAAAGGCGTTGGTATTGGCAAATGGTGCCTACGGGCAGCGTTCAGCACAAACGTTGCAGTACCTGGGTCGTGATCATGTTGTGTTGGACAAAGGCGATTACCTGCCGCCGAGGGGTGATGAGGTTGCGCGCATTCTCGCGGATGACCCGGACATCACGCATGTCGTCGCCATTCACTGCGAAACCAGCTCGGGCATTCTGAACCCGGTCGAAGAGATTTCGGAGGTCACATATGCCGCCGGGCGCAAGCTCTTGATTGACTCGATGTCCGCCTTTGGAGCGATTGAGCTCAAACCAACTGAAATTCGTTATGAGGCCATGGTGTCTTCGGCGAACAAATGCATCGAGGGCGTTCCGGGTTTCGGGTTCATCGTGGCGCGCAAGACCGAGCTGGAAGCCGCAAAAGGCAACAGTCATTCGCTGTCTCTGGATGTGTATGCGCAGTGGGCGCATATGAACAAAACGGGACAGTGGCGGTTTACCCCGCCGACGCATGTGGTTGCGGCCTTCATCGAGGCACTTCGGGCGCACACTGCCGAAGGCGGTGTTGCAGGTCGAGGCGCCCGCTATACCCGCAACCGGGACGTCATGGTCGCGGGCATGCGGGAACTGGGTTTCGAAACACTGCTGGATAATCGTTGGTTGAGCCCGATCATCGTTACCTTCTTCTGCCCGGCTGATGAGAATTTCGTTTTTGATCAGTTCTATAACCGGATGAAAGAAAAAGGGTTCATTATCTACCCGGGCAAGCTGACTGTCGTCGACAGTTTCCGCGTCGGTTGCATCGGCCAGATGGACGAAGATGTCATGCGTAAAGTTGTGATCGCTGCAAAAGAATCTCTGGAAGAAATGGGCGTGACAAGCGCTGCGCCTCCTCTCCGGGCACTGGAAGAACGCGCCAAGTTGGCCGCGTAAAAATCAAGGAAAACACAGATGACCATTCAAACCCCTGTCGAAGCAAATGAGCGCGTCTACCCAACGCCGAAGGTGCCCGCAATTGCCATCTGCCTTGATGGATGTGAACCTGAATACCTCGACGTGGCGATTGCGAAAGGGCTGATGCCCAACCTCAAACGGATGCGGGAGGAAGGTACAGACCGTCTGGCGCATTCTGTTATTCCGTCGTTCACCAACCCCAACAATCTTTCGATTGCCACCGGGCGTCCGCCGATCGTGCATGGAATCTGCGGCAACTACCTTATTGATCCCGACACCGGTGAAGAGGTTATGATGAACGATGTCCGCTTCCTGCGCGCGCCGACCATCTTCTCACAGTTCTATGATGCAGGTTTCCGCGTGGCGATGGTAACCGCCAAGGACAAGCTTCGCGCGCTGCTTGGTGCCGGGCTGAAGTTTGACGAGGGCAGGGCGGTTGCATTCTCTTCTGAGCGTTCGGGCGAAACGACGCTTGAGGAACATGGCATCGACAATGCCAGCAAATGGTTGGGTATGGACGTGCCCGAGGTATACTCGGCCGAGCTGTCGGAATTCGTTTTTGCTGCTGGCGTCAAGCTGCTGAAAGAGTTCAAGCCCGACGTCATGTATTTGTCGACTACCGACTATATCCAGCACAAGTTTGCACCCGATCAAAAGGGCGCACTTGATTTCTACGCCATGTTCGACCGCTATCTGGGCGAGTTGGACGCATTGGGGGCCGCCATCGTGGTGACGGCTGATCATGGCATGAAGCCTAAGCACCTGGCAGATGGATCCCCTTCGGTCGTCTATGTGCAGGACCTGATGGACGAATGGCTGGGCAAGGATGCGGCGCGGGTCATCCTTCCGATCACTGACCCCTATGTCGTGCATCATGGTGCACTGGGTTCGTTCGCGACCGCTTACCTGCCGGATGGCGCGGATCAGAGTGACATCATTGCCAAACTCAAGGCGACCGAAGGGATCACCCATGTGCTGACCAAGGCTCAGGCCATTGAACGGTTCGAATTGCCCGGTGATCGGATTGGCGACATTGTGATGGTTTCTGGCGAAAACATTTGCATCGGAACGTCCGAGCATCGCCACGATCTGGCAGCGCTCAAAGAGCCCCTGCGCAGCCATGGTGGTTTGACGGAACAAGAAGTTCCCTTCATCGTGAACCGTGTCATCGACCTGCCAAACCAACCCGTGCTGCGCAACTTTGATGCCTTTTTCTACGCAACTACAGCGGCGGCACAGTAAGCCATGAAAGACCAGACCATGTCGAAAATCGAAGTACGTAACGAAGGAATGCGGATCGGTGGCGAAATCGTCTTTACCGATGAAACCATTCCTGTTCTTTACCCGTACACCAACGAGGTCGTGGGCCATGTTCCCGCTGGCACCGCAGAACACGCACGCAGGGCATTCGAAATCGCGGCGAATTACAAACCTAAACTGACCCGGTACGAGCGCAGCCAGATTTTGCAGCGCGCAGGCGAGCTGATCGGCGAGAAACGCGATTACCTTGCGAAATGGCTGACGTTGGAGCTGGGCATCTGCCACCAGCATGCGATCTACGAAACCAAACGCGCACAGGATGTTTATCAGTTTGCGGCGGCTGAGGCGCTAAAGGACGATGGCGAGATCTTTTCCTGCGATCTGACCCACAATGGCAAAGCCCGCAAGATTTTCACCACCCGAGAGCCGGTGAAAGCAATCAGTGCGATCACCCCGTTCAATCACCCTTTGAATATGGTTAGCCACAAAATCGCGCCGTCGATTGCGACCAATAATTGCATGGTTTGCAAGCCCACGGAACTGACGCCGCTGACTGCGCTGACATTGGCCGACATACTTTATGAAGCAGGCCTGCCGCATGAGATGTTCCAAGTGGTGACCGGCTGGCCGGCTGACATTGGCGATGAGATGATCACCAATGAACATATCGACATCATCACCTTCACCGGGGGTGTGCCGGTGGGCAAGTTGATCGCTGAGAAAGGCGTCTACAAGCGGCAGGCGCTGGAACTTGGGGGTAACGATCCTCTGATCGTTCTGAATGACCTCAGCGATGCGGATTTGGACAAAGCCGCAACAATTGCAGTGGCGGGTGCGACCGGAAACTCCGGTCAGCGGTGTACGGCAGTCAAGCGCATCCTCGTGCAGGAAAGTGTGGCCGACAAGTTTGTGCCGCTGGTTCTGGAGAAGGCCAAGAAGATCAAATTCGGCGATCCGCAAGACCCCGAAACCGAGCTGGGGTGTGTGATCCACGACAAAGCCGCGGAGATATTCGAGAACCGCGTTCTGCAGGCTGAGAAAGAGGGTGCAGAAATCTTGTATCACCCGGGCCGTCAGGGCGCATTGCTGCCGCCTATCGTTGTCGACAAGGTTCCCCATGACAGCGAGCTGGTGATGGAAGAAACTTTCGGTCCTATCGTGCCGATCGTGCGCGTACCAGACAACGACGAAGAGGTGATGGCGATCTCGAATTCGACCGAGTTCGGCCTGTCTTCTGGGGTCTGCACCAATGACCTGAACAGGGCCATCGCCTTTATCAACGGGTTGAATGTCGGCACCTGCAACATCTGGGAACAGCCGGGTTACCGCATTGAAATGTCACCCTTTGGCGGCATCAAGGACAGCGGAAACGGCGTGAAGGAGGGTGTTATCGAGGCGATGAAGTTTTTCACCAACGTCAAAACCTATTCGCTGCCCTGGCCCAACTAAACCTTGCGCCCTTTCCCCACAGACGGGAAGGGCGCCTCATATCCTCCCTGATACTGGCGGGCCTTTTGGGGCCCGCATCTTTTGATGACAGAAATGAGGAGCGGACATGCCACAGATTGTCCACACGGAAGGGGAATCAAACACATCCGAAGCGCGCAAGGCATGGTTGCGAAAGTCCATGGGACCGAAGTCGGCACCTCTGCTCAAACGCGATGCGGATGTGTTTCTGCATCAATCTCTGTCATCACCCTGCCTCAGCACTATTGCAAAGGCCGAGGGGATCTGGATCGAGGATATGGAGGGTCGCCGGTACATGGATTTCCATGGCAACTCGGTGCACCACATAGGCTATGGGCACCCGCGTCTGATAGCCGCCATCAAAGCGCAGCTTGATGATCTTCCTTTTGCACCCCGCCGCTTTACCAATGACCCGGCAGTGGATTTGGCAGAAAAACTGGCAGATATCGTGCCTGGCGATCTGGGGAAGATGCTCTTTACCACTGGCGGCTCTGACGCCAACGAGGTTGCCCTCAAAATCGCGCGTGCCGCGACCGGTCGGTTCAAAACAATCAGCTTCTGGGATGCCTTCCACGGTGCGGGCTTCGGCGCCGCAAGCGTCGGTGGCGAGGCGACGTTCCGCAGTCATATCGCGGGCCCCCTCTTGTCGGGGACTGAACATGTCGCGCCTTTCGCCTGCTACCGGTGCCCATACAATCACGCGGGACCGGAAACCTGCGGGTTGGCCTGCGCGAAAATGGTCGAATATGTTCTGGAGCGTGAAGGAGATGTGGCGGCGGTCATAGCCGAACCCATGCGTGCGGTGCCCTATGTGCCACCGCCGGGGTTTTGGAAATCCGTGCGCGAGGCGTGCAATCGTCACGGCGCGCTTTTGATCATGGATGAAATCCCGACCGGCCTTGGCAAAACCGGCAGGATGTTCGCCTTTGAACATGACGAGATCATTCCCGACATTGTGACGCTTGGAAAAGCGCTTGGCGGTGGTATCCTTCCCATTGCCGCATGTGTTACTCGCAAACAATTGGATGTTTGCGGGGATTTTGCCATTGGTCATTACACACACGAAAAGAACCCGGTCACCGCGCGGGCCGCTTTGACAACACTTCAGATCATCGAAGATGAGGGGTTGGTTCATCGGTCGGCCATGCTGGGTGAGCACGCAATTGGTCGTCTGATGGACGAACTTCAGAACGTACCCACCGTCGGAGACATCCGGGGAAGGGGTTTGATGTTCGGGGTCGAAATCGTTGATGATCGCGTTGAAAAGATACCGGGCAATGCGCGTGCCGAACGGATTTACTACGCCTGTCTGCAGGCCGGTTTGAGCTATAAGATCAGTCAGGGATGCGTTCTGACACTGTCGCCGCCGCTGACCATCTCGCAATCGGATCTGGACCACGCAATCGACATTGTGATCGCTGCTATCAAGGCCGAGAGTTGACACGTCGGATCAGTCAAAACTCGCCAGTTCGTAAAAAGAGGCTGGCCGAGACAGCGACGAAGACCCCAAAGTGCGACGTAAGACAACGAGTCCGATGGCGCACGGCGTACAATAGAATTTGGATTTGGCCCATGGCGTTGTAATATCCAACTGCACTCAGGCTTAAAACGCTGACGAAAGTAACGGGAAAGGCAAAATCTTCAATTCGGCCTCTGGTACAAATGAGACTGAACAAACTGACGGGATTACAGGAACTCAAAATCAACAGAGCGGAGTCTTTCATGGTATCGAATGTAGTTCAGAAGCTGAAAGACCTTTTGTTGCTGTGCTCTACAGGTCGCAGCCCGTCGCCTTTGCAAAAAACTGAGAAACAAGATGCCGTTCAGCAGGCGACTACTTTTTACCTGCCATAGGATATTCAATCTCCCTTTGCCGCGAGATCCTTGAATACAGATTTCACCAACTTGCCCCTGCCTTCACCCATTCAGCTTCTTTGACAGAACTGGGAGCGCAGAAGTTCAGTTGGCGATCAAACGGTTCGCTAAGTTCTATGACCTGCCGCCACGACGCTTGTCGGGAACGCGAATTGAAAATGTAGCATCTGACTCTGCAGGGGCAGTGCCTTCGAGCTGTACGGGTGTTCAGCGCAAACCCGCCACCGAGTTACCAAGGTGGCGGGTCAGGTTATCGTTGCGACATTTCTTTTGGATCAGAGCTTAATGCGGAAGGCTGCGAAACCGTCGGCGCCTTCCCCGGCGTCCTCGATTGCCACACCTTTGACGTCGCCCATATAGTCGCGGGCTTTTGGACCCGTCTCGAACAACACCGTGGTGTCCGCCAGCGGCGAAAACGACCAATTGGCATCCGCTTTGGGATCGATTGTGCCCTGTTCGACAATGTAGCGCACAATGACGTCGCGGTTGGTGTCCGGTGCTTCGAACACGATCGTGTCGCCCATTGCGCCCGGGAACGCGCCACCACCGGATGCACGGTAATTGTTGGTGGCAATGATGAACTCCATGTCATCCGTAACAGGCGCGCCATTGAAGGCAAGGTTCACGATCCGTGCTGCGTCGGGGTTCACCTCTTCGCCCTTTGGTCCAAAGCGCGACGGTTGCGACAGGTCGATCTGATAGGTCACACCGTCCATCACGTCGAAATTGTACGATGGGAACTCGGGGTTCAGAAGGATCGCATCCTTGGACCCAGCTTCGACCTGATTGAACATACCGGCCGAGCGTTCCAGCCAGCCACGCACCTGCGCCCCGTTCACGCGAACAGCGCGGACCGTGTTTGGATAGAGGTACAGATCGGCCACGTTCTTGATGGCAACGTCCCCGACCGGGACATCGGTGTAATACTCCGGACCGCCGCGGCCACCAGCCTTGAACGGTGCTGCCGCAGACAGGATTGGCAGCCCTTCATGCTCGGTGCCTTTCAGCATGTCTTCGACATACCATTTCTGCGCGATCGAGACGATCTGCACAGACGGATCATCCGCGACCAACGCAAAATAGCTGTGCAGTGGGGCCGAGGTCTTGCCGACCGCGCGTCGAACATAGGCCAGCGTTTCGTCATGAGCTTTCGCAACCGATTCCAGAACCTTCTGATCATCTTCGACCAGAGCGGTGATTGATCGATCTTCGTTACGTTTGGATATCGGGCGCGCCTCGGAGGTTGTGGTAACGACGCGCCATTCATTGCCGTCCCGTTCCAAAAGCAGGTCCAGCAGGCCAAGATGCGACCCCCAGAAACCGCCCATGACGGCAGGTTTGCCCATCAGCGTGCCTTTTTCCACGTCGATCCCGGGGCGGTCAGCAAATGTCGGTGACGGGAAAACCAGGTGATTGTGGCCGGTGACCAGCGCGTCGATCCCGTCGACCCCTGCCAGAACCACCGATGCGTTTTCCATGCCGTCCTCATGATCGGCCCCCCCGATCCCCGAATGCGACAGGGCGATGATCAGGTCACATCCCTGTTCCTTCATCTCGGGTACATAGGCCTGAGCCGTCTCGACGATATCGCGGGCCTGAACATTGCCCTCCAGGTGCCTGCGGTCCCAGTTCACGATTTGTGGCGGGGTAAAACCGATGACACCGATCCTGATCGGATGTTTGGTGCCGTCGCCCATCTCGATTTCACGGTCGAGGATGGCATAGGCCTGAACAAGGGTCTTGTCGTCACGCGGGTTTGCACCTTTTTCCTTGGCGACGTTGGCCAGAACAACAGGGAACTCGGCACCGGCCAAAGCCTTGTTCAGGAAATCCAGACCGTAGTTGAACTCGTGATTGCCCAGCGTCGCGGCATCATACCCGACCGTATTGAAGGCCGTGATGATGGGATGGCTGTCGCCGTCCTTCATGCCGCGCTCGTAAGCGATGTAGTCGCCCATCGGGTTACCTTGCAGAAAATCGCCGTTGTCCACCAAGAGCGAGTTTGTCGCCTCAGATCGGATTTCGTTGATGATCGACGCTGTGCGGGACAGGCCCACCGTGTCGCGGGGTTTGTCCGCATAGTAATCATAAGGAAACACATGGACATGGATATCGGTGGTTTCCATGATGCGCAGATGCGCCTGATTATTGGCCGCCGCCACCGAAAACGGATGCAGGGTAATTGCCGCCGCACCAGCGGTTGTCGTGGCAAGGAAGCGGCGTCGTGAAATTGAAGAACGGCTTGAGAAAGACATGGGTCACCTTTCAGGTTTGTGGTCAACGCGTCTTTTTGCCTGTAATTCGCAACATCCATATGAAACAGGTTGCCAGCGCTTTATACGCGTCATGTGTAGGCGCAATGCCAGGTACAATAGCCCAACTTCCTGTACTTGATAAGACATGGCAGAAGGGGAACCCGTGCCCTGCGATTGCCAAGACAATGCCTCACAATCAGTGCTTTGCGACATATCCAACCCGCATCATGTTGGCTGCTATCCACTGACCCCAACCGTGTGGATGGGACAGCCCGGTTATCGACGTCCCGCCCCCAGGACAATAAGCTCTTTCGGGAAACTGGTCAGTGATTGGCATCCATCTTCTGTGACCAAGACGTCATCTTCAATACGGACACCGAAATTGCCCAGGTCATACAGACCCGGTTCGTTGGTCCAGACCATGCCTGCGCGCATTACCTGGTTGTTTCCGCGCATGATATATGGAGCCTCGTGCACATCCCGACCCAATCCGTGGCCTGTCTTGGTGCGGATGCGATTGGCGAAAGGGGATGCTTCAAGAACGCCGATGACTGCATCATCGATATCATGGGCCGTCACACCGGGGCGACACACGTTCAGACCCATCTGATTTGCTCGTAATACAGTTTCGTAGACAGCCTTGCCCTCATCTGAGACTTCGCCAACGAAAAAGGTTCGCGTGATATCCGCGACAAATCCATCCTTGCGCGCGCCAAAGTCAAAGAGCAGCGCGTCGCCGGTTTGAATCCGATAATCCATACGCGCTTTCCCGTGCGGTCGGGCCGAGTTGTCGGCAGCGACCACAATCGGTGTAAAGGCCAGTGAATCGGCACCTTCGGCAAACATTGCCTGGATCAAATCCTGTTCGATCTGTTTCTCGGTCTGACCTGCGTGTACCGTTCCGATAACCCGCTCAAGCGCACGTTCCGAGATGGTGATCGCAGCTTGCATGGAGGCCACATCCTTGCTGGACTTGATCAGTCGCAGGTTCGAGATTTGGTGTTCCGCATCAGTAATTTGTAACCCAGGCATAGCTTCGGTCAGCGCGTCAGAGACAAAAACACGCATGACCTGTCCTTCAACTGCAAGGGACGCGATGCTCAGGTGGTTCGCCAAAGCGGTGAAAGCCCCTTTGTAACCCGCCTCATCCCGCCAATCGAATACCGCTCCTTCGAACCTTAATTGATCCCACGAGCCAAGTTCCAGATTTGGAACAATGGCAGCGGGTTCTCCTGATGCGGGGATCACAACCACGATGGGGCGTTCGTTAGTCATGAAAGACTTGCCCATGGCTCGGTCGAAATTCGGACCCGGCACCAATGCCACGGCATCGACAGAGATTTCACGGGCCAACCGGCGATATTCTGATAAATCTGGCATCCTTACCAACCCTTATTGTGACCAAAACCACCCGCTTCGGCGATCTCGGCAAATCTTATTTTTCTTACGCCACACGCGAACCGTCATTGGTTTGGTATTCTGACAGTTGGAAACGTTGCCAATCGTTTCGCCGCACAGCAGTATACAGCCCGGCCAATAGTTCGGTTCGTGTTTCAGATTGCAGTCGTCACTTTTGTCAGCCACCTGAGCAGCCTCATCTGACTGGTCCAAGTTGATTGTTAGTGGATCATCGGCCTGTGATCCATCGGGATGATGGTTTCAGGTGCCGGCGGGCG
>NZ_JBQFLR010000035.1:0-8159 GCF_056531345.1 Ruegeria sp. N7
GGCATTCGAAGCCTTGAATGCTGCCACTCGAGCCGCTTGAATCCCGACCATCAGCATTCCCTCGTCGACCGGACGTTAACGTGACAACACCGTTTCGGATACTGCGCACCTTTGAAATAAATCATGGACTGGTTCTCGAGTGAATACACCGGCGACCGTTCACCGTCTGCATTCGAGCGCGTCAATAGTCAAAAGTTTGCAACAGAACCCTTTACGGTGCCCGGCCAAATCACAAGCCCGGCCCTCTTGGTCAACTACTCTGCTGCGTCCGAAACCGTGGTTTCTGAGTATATCCCTTTCACACGTTCCTTTGTCGGATCAAAATGAGGGAATGGAACGATCCTGGCTTTCAGCCGTTTTTGTTGGCCGTCCAATTGCCCAATTTCGATGTCTGCCCCAATTGTCGCGTGGGTAACTGAAATCCGACCCAAAGCGATGACTTTCCCTAAAACGGGTGATTTCATTGCGCTGGTAATCGCTCCAACCTGCGCCTTTCCGACGCGGACGCAGTCGCCGGGTGACGGGACGACGCCGCCTTCGATTTCAAAACCAACCAGCCTTCGGTGGGGGTGCGCCTTGCGTTCTTCGATTGCTGCCCGCCCGATGAAATCGTCGGTTTTTGATTTCAGCGGCACGGTAAAACCGATGCCTGCTTCAAACGGGTCCGTCTGGTCGTCGAATTCTGACCCGGCAAAGATCAGGCCCCCTTCGATCCGCAGCATATCAAGTGCCCCAAGGCCCAGCGGCGTGATCCCATAATCCTGACCTGCCTCCCAGACTCGGTCGAAGATTTCCACTGCATCTTTGGGATGGCAGAAGATTTCATATCCCAGCTCACCGGAATACCCTGTTCGGGAGATCACGACAGATGTTCCGCGCACATCTCCGACCCGTGCAACGGTCAGTCTGAACCATGGAAGTTCGTCAATCGTTGGTTGCTGTGGGGGTGTCCAGAAAATTCTGGAGAGAATGTCGCGACTGTGCCGCCCTTGAACCGCGATGTTGTGCAGCTGATCCGTCGAATTGCGAACCCAGACATTCAAGTTGCGTTTTTGCGCTTGTTCCTGAAGCCACAATCCACTGGTGTCATTCCCGCCGATCCAGCGGAAGTTCGTCTCACCCAGACGATAGACGGTGCCATCGTCAATCATCCCGCCGTGCTCATAACACATTGCGGTATAGACGACCTGACCGACGCTTAGCTTTTTCATGTTGCGGGTCACGCATAGCTGCATCAGCTCTTCTGCATCGGGTCCGACAACTTCGTATTTACGCAAAGGACTCAGGTCCATGACGGCAACCTTGTCCCGACAGGCCCAGTATTCAGAAATCGCACCATGATTGGTCATCGTGTTCGGCAGCCAATAGCCGTTATACTCGACGAAATCACGGGTATGCCGCGCAAAGCAGTCGTGAAAAGCAGTTTTCTTGGTTTCTTCCACATCCGCCTCCGCAGATTTTCTATAGCCGTAGGATCGTTGAAAATCCTCGGTCGCCTTGTACGTTCGCACCTGAATATCGGTCGGGTTCCACCCGTTTGCCGGATCGATGTCGCAGGGACATGCCGTGCTGATGCAGACCAGATCGGTCAGCGCGCGCAGCAACACGAAGTCACCCGGTCGCGACCAGGGATCGTCCATGCCAATGGCATTGGCGTCATCCAGCATCGTGTTGAAAAAGAAGTTGATCGCAGGCCAGCCGCCGCGCGGCTTGATGCCATACTGGTCCAGATCTTTGTTAATATTGTCCGAACAGTTTACGTGGCCGGGATAGCCAAGGTCTTCGTAGTACCGCGCCGTACAAGCAAGGCCAAACGTGTCATGACGACCGCAAGTGTCCTGCACGATTTCGATCAAGGGTTCCTGATCGACGGACCAGTATTTCGAAAATATCCCCGGTTGCGGATACAGGCTTCCCATCAGGCTGCGGGTCGTCGTCGGATCGATTTCGCGCTCGATCCCCTGATCCAGCGCCCGGCGGCTGAAGGCCTGAAAATCCGAGCATTCGCGGCCGCGAATATCCAAGATCTGGATGAATTCTCCAGCTTTGACCTCATAAGATATGGCGTTTCCCGGTTGAATGTTGATGTCCCTGAGAGGGTCGGCCAACGGCTCAGGCGCGCCAACACCCGGCTTTTCCAGACCCGGCGCGGAACGCTGAATATAGAGGATGATATCCGTTGGAGGGTTGTTGTTTTCCGGGCGCATCGCCTCGCCGGGTGCGGCGACGATCAGAAGACCATCGCTTTCCGCCACGAAATGCACCATGTCGCCGGGGCGCGAGCCTTCGACAAAAGCGCGGATTGCGTCGCCCTGCCCGATGTCAAACCCCGCAGCCTCGAGCGCGCGCAGAACCTTCCGGCCCGAAGCGGAACCGTTTGCCAGCGTTGCGATCACCCCGTCGGGACACCCGTGTCCCCGCGCGCCGAGCATCGCCGCGTCCGAGCTTCGGTCGGGGGCAAAAAATACCATCTCAGCGGGCTGCATTCCATCGCGATCCAGCAATGTGATCGTGTCCCCTTTGGACACCGGAACGGCGCGCGATCCCATTGCGGGAACCGGATGGCGTTCTGTGCCATGCGGCAGGATGGGCAGACCAGGAGCCAGCACCCCGCTGCGTTCGAACGGTACCTCAAACAAGGGTTTGACGTTCATCTGAACAACTCCGGTTAATCCAGCCCCAAAGCGCGCTTGCGCTTTTCGGCCCAACTGCTGATTGCCATATCAAAGGTCAACGCCATCAGAGACACGTTCAGACCCAGTACAAAATTCTTGCCCAATTCGGTGCCTGCCAGGGTTCGCTGCAATTCCTGCCCCAGATCCTGCGTGCCGATGAACGCGGCGATAATGACCATGAAGAACGCGAACATGATGGCCTGATTGAACCCGACGGCCATAGTCGGCAGCGCCAGTGGAAACTGTACTGACATCAGTTTTTGTCTGCGCGTCGAACCAGACATATCCGCGGCTTCGGTCATTTCCGGCGGCACGCTTCCCAGACCGATGATGGTATAGCGGATCAGCGGCACGGCGGCGAAGATCAGGATGGAAAACACGACCGCCACGTCATTGACGCCGAACAGCATGATCGCGGGGATCAGATAGATGAAGCTAGGGAAGGTTTGCGCAGTGTCGCAGGCCAGCAGGATACTCTTGGACCAGCGTTTGGACCGAGCTGCGACAACGCCCAAGGGGATACCGATCAGAGTTGCCAACACAACCGCTGAAATCACTGTATACAGCGTGATGACCGAGCGATCCCACCAGCCGGAAAACGCGACAATTGTAAAAAACACCGCAGCATAGATACCGGGTTTGCGGCCTCCGACCCAATAGGCAAAGGAGACAACCAGTAGGATGAACGCAGGTGTCGGAATGGCAAGCAAAGTATCACGAAACGGGATCAGAACTTTGACGTTCAGGAACCAGCGCAGCCATTCGGTTGTCCCTTTGATCACATCGAAGGCCAGAACCGACTTGATCACATCGTCGATTTCCTTTCCCTGGCTCAGATGCTGCTTGCGACCAACTTCAGCCAGGATCGGAAACACTTGCGACAGCAGGGTGAACCCGACGAACAGACCCACTGCGATTAGCGGATTCCGGTGCCGTTTCCACCATGGCGTTCCGCGTTCGAAATGAATGGGCTGCTTGACGACCCAGGCCTTCGACATCCGGTCAAGCATGACCGCCAGAAGAACGATGGTCACGCCGATTTCAAACGAACGGCCAAGTTTGAAGCTGCCCATCATTGCAAGCAACTTGGCTCCAAGGCCTGGCATGCCGATAAAGGCGGTGAGAACCACCATTGCCAGACACAGCATGATCACCTGATTGACACCTACCAGCACTTCGGTGCGGGCGGCTGGGACGTATACATGCCGCAGCATTTGCCAGCGTGTACATCCAGACATATGGCCGGCTTCGATCACTTCGGGGCTGACTTTCTTCAGACCCAGTGTGGTCATCAGGATCATCGGCGGGATGGCAAAGGTGATTGTTGCCACGGCCCCCGCGGTTGGTCCGACTTTGAAAAAGATCACCGCTGGCAAGAGATAAGTAAAGAAAGGCAGGGTTTGCAGAACGGACAGGATGGGTTTCAGCACCCGCTCGAACCGGCCATACTTCCAGGCGGCGATGCCCAGCACCAGGCCCAGCACAAACGCCAGCGGTGCCGCCACTACAATGACCGACATGGTCTGCATGGCGATGTTCCACTGGCCGATTGCAGCGGTCCAGATGAACGTACCCGCACCCAGAGCCGCCAGCCGCCACCCTCCCACGGCATAGCCCACAACAGCAGCGACAGCAGCGATTGCTGACCACGGGATTGGGCCCAGATAAGGCCAGCGGCGCTTGCCTTCGAGCAGGTTGGCCGACATATCCAACAGGAATTCCAACGGGCCTTCGGCGATAAAGCGGGTCACGTAGATCAGACCAAGGTCATTTTGGATGAAATTGAAGATCGCATCCAGCACCTGCGCCGTCGGCGGGATTGCTGCCTCGGGAATGCGGTTCAACCATTCAGGGAGAATTCCGACCGCCTTGGCAAGGATCAGCGCAAAGGCGGTGATCAGAAGTGCGGTAAGGACTCTGGTGCGCCCCCACACACTGTCTGCCGTGTCCGGTAATTCGGTGGACAGTGTCGCCATCATTCCGCTCCGAGCAGAACGTTCAACGCGGCATCGCGATCCAAAACGCCGGTGACAACGCCTGTTTCATCCGCAACCGGCAGCAGGATACGCTTGTCATTGACCAGAACCCGGGCCAGTTCATGAATGGTTGATCCGCCATTGATCGGCGCGCCTTCGAGGGTATGGCCGTTCACCGGTTTTGCCAGCCCTTTCGCATGCACCACGCGGGCCTTGTCGATATCCTCGGTGAATTTCGCCACATATTCGGTCGCCGGGTTCATCACGATCTGATCCGGAGTATCGCATTGTTCGACCGCACCGTTGCGCATGATAGCAATCCGGTCAGCCAGACGCAGCGCCTCGTCAAAATCATGGGTAATGAAGACGATGGTTTTGCCCAGCATCTCTTGCAGGCGCAGGAATTCATCCTGCATTTCACGGCGGATCAGCGGATCAAGCGCCGAGAAGGGTTCATCCAGAAACCAGATATCCGGTTCGATAGCCAGCGACCGGGCGATACCGACCCGTTGTTGCTGGCCACCGCTCAATTCCCGTGGGAAGTATTCTTCCCGGCCTTCAAGGCCCACCAGCTTGATGACCTCCAAAGCGCGTTCGCGCCGGTCGTGGCGATCCTGCCCACGCATTTCCAGCGGGAAGGCGACATTGTCCAGAACCGTGCGGTGCGGCAGCAACCCGAAGGACTGAAACACCATCCCCATCTTGTTGCGGCGCAATTCGATCAGGTCGCGCTCGCTGAGTTTCATGATGTCCTGACCGTCTACTTCGATCGTGCCTCCGGTGATGTTGTGCAGACGCGAAAAGCACCGCACCAGCGTGGATTTTCCCGATCCTGACAACCCCATGATGACAAGCATCTCGCCACGGCCAACCTCGATCGAGACATCCTTGACCCCGGCGATATACCCATCCTCACGGATCTCGTCGAAACTGCGGCCTGCCGGCATGGACTTCAGATAGCTCTCGGGAGAGGGTCCAAACAGTTTCCAGACATTCTTGGCTGATATGACAGGCGCGATGGCGGACATGGCTGCTTTTCTTTCTTGTTGAGCGCGGCCCTGGATCACAAAACGATCAAGGCCGCGCCAGATTCATTATTCCTAGCCGTTATCAGCTGCAGGCACTGATCCAGGGGTCAACAACGGCACGGTTGGCGTCCAGCCATTCCTCTGCCGCTTCTTCCGGCTCAAGCTCATCAGTGTCGACCAGCTTTGCCATTTCCGCGATCTGAGGGTTGGTGAAAGAAATCTGGGTCAGAGCGCAATACGCGGCTGGCCACTTGTCCTTCATGCCATCCCAAGCCGCCTTTTTCAGATATCCACTTGCCGGGTTGCCACAATCATACAGCGCGTCCGGGTTCGGACCCTTGGCAGGATCCTTGTCGCAGCCGTCTTCCCATGCAGGGAACTCTACAAACTCACCGGGCCAGACGGCTTCGGCAAAGTTTGGCGTCCAGTTGAATACAAGAACCGGGGTCTTGTCGGCCTCGGCGGCACCAATCTCGGCCCACAACGCTGCGGCGGAACCCGCATTGATCACGGTAAAGTTCAGATCAAGCGCTTCGGCGCGTTCCTTGCCATGTTTCAACCAGTCTACCGGACCATCAAGATACCGGCCCTTATCCCCGGTCTCGGCCGTGGCAAACAGGTGCGCGCAGTCGTTCAGTGCATTCCAATCAGGCAGGCCCGGGCAGGATTCCTTGGTCCACATCGGGTACCACCAATCTTCGCGCGTGACGGCATCATGATCGCCCGCGTCATGCAAACCACCCTTTTCCAGCGCGGCCCGGTAGGATGCGCCAAACGCGCCTTCCCAGACTTCCATCTCAAGCGCGACGTCGCCCAAGCGGACCGATTCATAAACCGCCTGGCTGTCGGTGGTGACATATTCGACGTTGTTGCCCATCTCTTCGAAGATCAGACCGACGACGTTGGACATCACGATCTGGCTGGACCAGTTGTGAATTGGAATGACAATCGGGTCGCTGCTGTCTTCGGCAATCGCCCCGGTTCCCGCTACTGCCGCCAAGGTTGCTGCGGAAAGGAGGTTTGTAAGTTTCATGTTCGCTCCCTGAGTGAGGTTCGTTTTTTGTCAAAGGGGCTCTTCCGGCCCGCGAATTTGTGCATTTTGCCTAGAATCGCTCATAATGCAGAAAAGAAATTTGAGGGGCGTTGACCATAAAATCTTGAGGCAAACTCAACTTTTTACTATGTTAACAGTCGGTTGCCCGTTCAGACGGCAACGGGTGCCCATGAATGTTTTTGCGTGTGGCCGCGTCCAGATCGGGAAAAGTCCTGTAAATGCCAAAGAAAACATCAGTCACAGGGAAAGTCCTTCCTCCGCTTGATTATTTGTTGGCGTTTGAAGCCGCGGCAAAAGCGCAAAGCTTTGTGCAGGCCAGTAAGGTGCTGAACATCTCGGAAACCGCGATCAGCCGCAAAGTGCGCCTGCTGGAGCAGCATTATGATGTGCCATTGTTTGTCCGGGGTCACCGTTCGGTGTCACTGACGCAACAAGGTGCCATTCTGTTGGCAACTGTCGAAAAGTCTCTGGATCAGATGCGGGACGTCAGCCGTGAGATGCTGGCCAAGCATCAGGCCAACAAGGTGTCGATTTCTGCGACGAACTCTGTCGCGTCTTTGTGGTTGATGCCACAACTGCACAAGTTCAACAAATCCAACGGCCGTATCCGTATTTCGCTGGTGTCTTCGGACAGTGACGCAGAGTGCCTTTCGGATTCCATGGACCTGACAATATTGCGTGGAGATGGCGAGTGGCCGGGATACGAAGCAAAGCTTCTGTTCGGAGAAACAGTGTTCCCGGTTTGCAGCCCCGAGTACCTCAGAAGCAACCCCAATGCGGCAGTTCTTTCCGCGCTGCCGGAACTGGACCTTATTGAAGTCACCAGCAGCCATGCGGAGTGGATGACATGGCGTACATGGTTCAGCGGTAACGGTGTTTCCACCTCAGCGATGGAACAAGCTGTGGCTTTCAACACCTATCCACTGTCGGTTCAGGCTGCTGTCGATGGTTTGGGAATTGCATTGGGCTGGGCCCATCTTGTTGACCCCTTGCTTGAGAGCGGCGCGTTGGTCAGGCCGGTCCAGAACGCTTCGGTGCGAACGCAATCCGGATACTACCTGCTGAAAAGGCCGTCTCAAAAAGCTTTCCCGGAACAGCGCATCGTCGAGGATTGGTTGCTGGGTCTCAGCGCGGGTCGAAAAAGATACGCCTGATCCTTGTCGCAACCCCCGAATCTTGACTTGATGTTTGGAAACATCCCTTGGGTACTTTAAACTCACGTATTGACCCTTGGGAATATTTATTTACCTTAAAGAAAATTTTGACCGAATCTGGCCCTGCGTTTTGTCGCTCTGGCCGGACCAATCCAGACTATCTCACGCAGGGAGACCAAACCCAATGAGCTATAAATCCGACATCGAAATTGCGCGTGAAGCGAATAAGAAGCCGATCCAGGAGATCGGCGCGAAGCTTGGAATATCCAGTG
>NZ_JBQFLR010000036.1:0-6983 GCF_056531345.1 Ruegeria sp. N7
CGCCCGCCGGCACCTGAAACCATCATCCCGATGGATCACAGGCCGATGATCCACTAACAATCAACTTGGACCAGTCAGATGAGGCTGCTCATGGCAGAGGGGGTTGAACTGCAAAAGTTCATTTCGATGTTTCCTGATAGTGCACGCATTCAGCATCATGTCGGAACAATCCGAGATGGAACTTACGATCAAAGAACGGCCACGTTGTCCGTTTGGCAGGCATCTTTGGAACTGTTGAAGCAGCAAGCCATTGACGCTGGCATGGATGCTGGGTTTCCAAGCCACGTTGGAGGTCTTTTTGAGAAAGCAGTCAAAGCCGGCTACGGCGATGAACATGTTATGGCCTTGTTCAAAGTTCTGAGAGACGATGGGCGGGCTGCCGATTGAAAACTTGGCTCACAAAGGTCAGCTGAATGTACCGCCATGTTTTGTGGCTGCTAAGGTGGATCAACATCCGCAGGTTGGGATAGAGCTGCCGCCAACTTGATTTGCCAGCTTCTTCCTGAAAAGATGGCACCCTGTTCACAAGTCGGGAGTGCAATTTTGTGCGTTTTCTTTGTGCCGTTCTGATTCTGAATTTGGCGACTGGTTTTTCTGCCGCAGCTCAGGAAGCAGTTTATCTGATCCGACATGGTGAAAAAGAGCTGTCTGGAACTGACCCTGTCCTCACCCCGGAGGGCAGACAGCGCGCAGCAGATTGGGCTGAGATGCTTAGGAATGTTGGCCTTGATGCCATCATCACGTCGGATGCGCTGCGAACTCAAGAAACCGGCGGCATAATTGCCAACGCCCTTGGCCTTGAAATCAATGCCTTGCCAAAAGGCGATGTCGCAGGGTTGGTCGATTCATTGGAATTCGACCATGAAAAAGAGACAGTTCTAATTGTCACCCATGCTGAAACCATTCCACAAATTCTGGAATACATGGGCGTGCTTGAAGACGTCACGATCGACCAAAGCGAATTCGGCAATCTTTATGTTGTTCTTAGATCCTCTTCGGATAGTCCAACCTACATTCATTTGTTGATGCCTTGACGCATTCTGACAGGCCCGCTTCGGGCTCTTCCGACGCCTTCGCCGCATGATCCACGAACGGCAGATCTAGGATGAACCGCCTTTCGCTGCACCGCGCATGAACAGATAAACAGCGGGACTTTGCCGTCATTCGATCTGGAGCCTTCGCTGAAGCAGCATTTGCTCGCGGTCGCGGCATACTTATTGTTGCGGCGCGGCGAGTGTCACCAATCAGGTCATTCGCAGGCGTTGTATTTGCGTTAACGGAAACTGTACCCTCGCCGCAGCTCGGTCGGACAATCAGGACGCAGGATATGGAAGGCATTGAAACATTGATTCTCGTTTCGTGTTTGAATTGATCAGGAACGAGGCACCAAAAGTGTTTCTGTTTGCAATTTTGCTTTTTTTTGACGAGCATAATCTTGTTTTTCCGATGCGGGACTTAACGTTACTGCCGAACGCGATAGCCGGAAGCAATGATCTTGTTTATCAGAACAGCGGCGGCCTGGTGCATGTCCTTTTCATCGTTATTGCCGACCGCTGTTTCGTGGACAGCAGCTGCGTCATGCAGAACTCCCACAATTTCATGTTCGGGCAGAAGCTCACGATCTTTAATTGCAAGCAAAAGCGCTTCACAAATTGAGAGTGCGGCCATTCCTGAATGGTCTTGCCGGTCAGCCATGGTAGACGTCCTTTTCTAACAGGCGTCCAAGCATGGAAGCGCCACGATGAATTGCACCATACTGGCATAGATTGCTGTATACTTAACTGATCGAAAGCAGTCTTGGCGTCGGATAGTTTCGCGGGCTGCTCATCGATGAAGGAAGAACACTTGCGCACTATCAAAAATAGTCCACTCACCCGAAAGCTTTCAAACTTCGTCGCTCTGACTGAGGTTGAACTTGCGGTATTGGCACGCTTGCACAAACGCCGCAGAACCTTTGAAGCCGGACGTGACCTTGTGCATCAAGGGCAATCAGAGCAGGCTGCCTACATTCTGGCCTCGGGCTGGGTTTGTTCCTACAAAACCCAGACTGACGGGTCGCGTCAGATCGTCGATTTCCAAATACCGGGTGACTTTCTGGGTTTGCGAAGCGTTCTGCTGCACACCTCGGATCACAGCATAGAACCAATCATGGAAATCCAAGCTATTGAGGTAGTAGTGGATGATCTCCTGGAAGCATTTGCGCAAACGCCCCGGCTGGCGACAGCAATTCTTTGGGCGGTATCTCGAGATGAAGCGATGGTGGTTGAGCACCTGGTCAACATAGGACGGCGAGATGCGGGTGAGCGCATGGCGCATTTTCTTTTGGAACTTGGTGTGAGGCTGACTCAGGTCGGGATGGCAAACAAGACGGGATACACTTGCCCCCTGACACAATACCACCTTGCCGATGCGCTGGGACTGAGTGCCGTGCATGTTAATCGTGTCCTACGGCAACTGCGGGAGAAGGGGTTGGTTACTTTTCAATCCGGGCAAGTGGCATTTGATGATTATGACGGACTGGTGACGTTGGCCGGTTTTGACCCCACTTATCTGGATCAGGCCGGGCCACTGTTGAAGCAATAGGTTCACCCCTCGAGCGATGCCGGGGTTTTGATGATGGTTGCCTGGTTAGAGACGCCATTCTCTTCGGCAGATTTGGGATTTCACTGAAAAAGAAGCGCAAGATAAATACAGTCCGATTGCGGTACTGGATTTCCTGCGCTTCTCAATTACTCGTTAAGAACACGCCAGCAAATATCCCGCCAACACAAATCAGGTTGCCGGAAACCAAACATCGTTGCACTGACTCAGGTTAGTCAATTTTCTGGCAGTATCTGATCCTCAGATGCCAAATGCATTTGAGATTCCAATAGAATCTCAAGTCATTGGCCGCCGACTAACATCGATCAGCGCACGTCTGCCATTTGCACATTATTCTAATTTACAACGCCAGTACTTCCGCGGCGCTTAAGAGCGTGTTCAGCGGCAGACTGTGCGGGGAAGATCCAACAAACTATTTGGAGGGCTAAGGTGAGCACGAGATCGTCCAGTTCTTTGGTGACGTTTTCAAATCCGTTCTCTTTGTGCGGCTACCCGGATGAACTTCCTGCAGGCGAGTATGAAGTAATTGTTGAAGAAGAACTATTACAGGGCCTGAGTTTCGAAGCATATCGAAGAACCGGAACCTACCTGACGGTTCAGAGCAAAGGCAGCAAGCCAGGCCGCACAGAAATGCGCCCCATCGACCCAAAAGATCTCGAACTGGCACTTAAGCACGACCAGACCTTGGCCACATCTAACAATGACAGCGATGCGGCGCTTTCCCCGCAGGAGGAATAGATTATGAACACGCCCGAATGGCTTAAACCCGGAATCTACGGCGCCCTGATCGGAGGGGTTTTCGTCGGCGTCGTTGGATTTTCTTGGGGTGGATGGATGACCGGCAGTAACGCGGACAAGATGGCCAACGCCATGTCCCGCGACAATGTAATCGCTGCGTTGGTTCCGATCTGCATCGACATGGCTAGAACTGACGCCCAACGCGCCGAAAAAATAACGACGATCAAAGAAGCTTCTTCTTTCAAGCGAAAGGATGCCGTTATGGCAGCCGGCTGGGCAACGGTACCGGGATCCCAAACCCCCAACAAAGATCTGGCACAGGCCTGCATTGAGGGGCTGAACCTGGATGGATCGTAACTCAATCACTCAACATTCGGACAACGCCGTTTGCACCAGGACAGTTCGAAAAAATCAGTACTGGTTTTACTCTCACTTCATGACGGCGCTGTTTGTTGGCGTTTTCAGCTGCTTGACGGGCTCCTTTATCTCATCAAGTCCCGCATCGGCCGAAACAAACTCTATCCCGGATAACGCGCATCCCAAAAAGTATGGCGACGGTTGGGAATGCGATTTGTCCTATCGGTTGGAAGGCGAAGAATGCGTGGCCATTGCCGTCCCAGAAAATGCCTACCCGACAAACAGAACCTATGGTTCGGGCTGGGCATGTACACATGGCTTTGTTGAAGTTGGTGGCACCTCATGCGTTGAAGTAATTGTGCCTGAGGGCGGATATCTCGATCCATCAGGTGAGAGGTGGCGGTGCCTGCGTGGGTACACAAGGGTAGACGATAGCTGCCAAAAAATCGTGGTGCCGGACAACGCCTACCTGACGAACAGTACCTACGGATCTGTATGGCTTTGCAATCGTGGCTACGAGACAGATGGTGAAGCGTGCGTTGCAATAGCAGTGCCGGATAATGCCTTCCTGAACGCATCAACCCACGGGCGTCCCTGGACATGCGAGCGCGGATATTTTGAGCGAGACGGAAGGTGCGATGCAGTCATCGTGCCTGAAAACGCTTTCTACGATGACGCGATCCACGGAGTTGGATGGAAATGCGAACGTGGCTACGAGGCGTCCGGTGATCACTGCGATGCAATCGATCTACCCGCAAATGCCCATATCGACCGATCCGGCAATGGGTGGCAATGCCACAGAAATTTTCATCGGTCGGAAGGGCTGTGTGTTCTGAACGAATGAGGTTTCAGTCAGAGAGCCCACTTTTCCAAACTTCACATTTTGTGCCCGTTCTTACCTAGGACGGCGTGTTTCACACTCCAAAAAGGAACAGATATGAAACCCGTACCCATTGCGTCGGATGCCAAGCAGTTCATTGCCAGCGATGCGCAAGAGCTGCCGCCTGAACAAGCCGTTTTTCCGGAGCTTCACCGCAAGACACTTGTGACAGACATACCGACTGCAATTGTGTATTGCGAAGGAAACTTCGCAAAGATCGATGGCAAGACGGCTAATGGTCTCGTTCGACATTCACAGGCCTATCGCGTTCTTTCGGTGATCGACAGCACGTATGGCGGTTGTGACAGTGGCAAAGTGCTTGATAATATCGCAAATCAGGTTCCCATCTTCGATGATCTTGATGCCGCCGTCGCTAATGAAGCTACGATCCCCGACACTTTTATTTACGGAATGGCGCCGGCCAGCGGCAGAATGTCCCTTGAGGATCGCGAAGTTGTTGTGGATGCGATAACGCTCGGAATGAACATCGTCAGTGGGCTGCATGAATTTCTTAGCGATGACAAAGAGCTCGCCGGAATTGCCAAAATTCACGATGTCACGATACGCGACATTCGCAAGCCGCGGCCCAATCCCGACCTGCGCCTGTTAGATGGCAGTATTGGAGACGTCCAGGCGATCCGCATCGCGGTGTTCGGCACCGATTGTGCAATTGGAAAGCGTACAACCGCGACAATCCTGACAGGCGCACTTAACGCGCATGGGATCAAAACAGTTTTGGTCGGCACCGGCCAGACAGGTTTGATGCAGGGCGCCAAGTATGGCGTTGCGATGGATTCGGTGCCGCCGCAATTTTGTTGTGGCGAACTTGAGCGTGCTGTTGTTGCAGCATCTGAAGGTGAGCGCCCCGATGTCATAGTGATCGAGGGCCAGGGCGCGCTCAGCCATCCGGCCTTTTGTATATCAGCCTTTATTCTGCGAGGCAGTCAGCCACATGCAGTTATTCTTCAACACGCGCCTAAACGAAAACGTCGATGTGATTTCCCCAACATGACTATGCCCGACCCTTGCGATGAAATCACCCTGATCGAGGCTTTTGCGAACACAGAGGTAATTGGCATGACGATCAACCATGAAGGAATGAATGATGTTGAGATTTCAAAGGCCATCACAGACTACAACTGCAAATTGTATCTCCCGGTCACTGACGCATTGAACCGCCCTCCAAAAAACTTGGTGAATATGGTTCTATCTGCCTTTCCGCGCTTGCAACCCGTACGTGCTACGACGATTGAATGAGTAAGCTGCGTATCGACGTTGATCTGGACAAAATTCGGTACAACACACGGTTCCTGGTCGACCACCTTAGACCCCGCGGAATTACAGTGACAGGCGTGACCAAAGCCGTGTGCGGTCATCCGGCGATTGCGAATGCTATGATTGAAGTTGGCGCGACAGGGCTGGCGGACGCCCGGATCAGCAATGTCATGCGTATGCGCAATGCTGGAATCTCGTGTCCCATACCCTATACCTTCAATGCAGTGTGTGACTTTAGACAGTCCTTCGAACACTCGGTCGATCCTTGCCATTGGACTCCAGGACACCGATGCGGCGGGTCTAATTTTCCCTGCTGGCGTCACGTTCGTCGGAGCCACCAGTGATCATATCGTTGTTGAAAACACCAATTGTCTGCTTCGCCCTGGTGGCGAGGTGAAGCTGAAATTGAACTATAGCGCGCTCTCGCGCGGCATGGCT
The DNA here is from genome assembly GCF_056531345.1 of Ruegeria sp. N7. Taxonomy (NCBI): domain Bacteria; kingdom Pseudomonadati; phylum Pseudomonadota; class Alphaproteobacteria; order Rhodobacterales; family Roseobacteraceae; genus Ruegeria; species Ruegeria sp. N7. The sequence continues at coordinate 6,290 of NZ_JBQFLR010000036.1, forward strand.
GCACCCGATGTAGCAAAAGTTTTCCATGGTGATGGCGCATTGGTTGACTGCACCGCAGCGAACACTGATCGCCCATATTCGAAGCGAAAGTAGCGCGCCAGGGTTGCCGCCGCCTCGGTTCTGCTTCATCCACCCGTCTTATTCTACGGCTTTACGTAGTAAATTGGGCCACCAATACCTATATTGGTGGTACCCGCATTCACTTTTCACACCCTATCTGGGCTCGTGAGTGTTGCGGACAATCAAAGGATCAAAATGATGTCTTTCAAAGACCTTACGACCAGAGCGGCTGCCGCACTGAAGGAAAACGATGCGGACGCGTCAAAAAAAGAAGTGACGTCGAAAGGGCAGGACGCCGTCCCCGAAAAATCAAAGCCTAAACCTCAAAACTGATAATACCCTGCCGGGAGCGGGTGGCTTGTTCTTGTTTACATCTCCGAGCGAGCGGTATCAGCAAAGGAGAACTACCCAAATGAACCAACTAATCAGCAAGACAATCGCAGTCTTTTCCAGGCCATTTACTTTCCCTGGCTTTGACGAATTACTCCCGGCGGGCGAATACGACATAGAAACTGAGCTTTCCGCACCACCAGATTATTTGGATCCAGATGGACCTGTCCCGTTTTTGTGCCGCCCCAAGTGCTCGTTTAAGCCACTTTCCTTTCGAATGCGACAGGGCTTTTCCAGCCCAATG
>NZ_JBQFLR010000037.1:0-6879 GCF_056531345.1 Ruegeria sp. N7
CAAAATTTGCGACATGTATGGACATCCCCCTTTGGGCAAGAAGAATCTTTGGTTGGCAATTCGCGTAGTCGGGTGCTGACATGTATGCGGCCTCATAGTGCGGCCTACACATGCCGCGGGCCCGTATGGAGTTCTCGGATCAAGTCCAATTCAGAACCACGTGCTGCAGGCACTGTGTCGCAAGCTGGTTTTCCTGATCTCGTCTCTTCGACTGTTGCGCCTTACCTTCCGTTTGACCTTCCCACGCCTCCGAGATCAGATCGTTTGCACGGCTCTAACGTGTAACGATTGATCCCGGTATTCTTCGCCATGTGCCATCAGCGCCCAGACGATACGCGCCATTTTATTGGCCAGTGCTACCCTGATTAACATGGGTGGCTTGCGCTCCAGCATCCTTGCGAGCCAGGATCCCGGGACGGCTCCTTTTTGTTCAGCCCACCTAACCACGGCACTGGCGCCAATAATGAGGAGGCGTCGCAACGTCCGGTTTCCCATTTTTGACGTGCGCCCCAGGCGCTGCTTGCCACCAGTCGAATGCTGGAGTGGGGTTAAGCCTACCCATGCTGCAAAATCGCGCCCCCGTCTGAATGTCGAAGGGGGTGGCGCAAGTGCAGCAAGCGCGGTCGCAATTATCGGGCCAACGCCTGGTATCGCGGTCAACCTCTGACATGTTTCATCTTCCCTGGCACGCTGTGCGATTTGCGCCTCCAGCTGTCTGATGCGGCCATTCAAAGCGTCAAGCGTATCGACAAAAATGCTCAGGAGAGGGCGGGACATCTCCGGCAATTCAATGGTGCCGTCTTCGACTGCAGAAACAAGTTTACGGACGTGTGTTGGGCCTTTGGCAACCACAAAACCGAACTCGGACAGGTGGCCGCGCAAGGCATTGATGATCTGCGTGCGTTGCCGGACCAACAAATCCCGCGCTTTGAATGCCAGGGCCGCAGCCTGATTGTCTTCGCTGCGGACCAGCACAAACCGCATCGTTGGTCGCAGGGCTGCCTCACAAACGGCTTCAGCGTCGATCAAATCACTCTTGCTGCGTTTCACAAACGGTTTGACATATTTGGGCGCGATCAAACGAACCGTGTGTCCGAGTGCTTCAAATTCCCGGCCCCAATAATGGCTCCCAGAACAAGCTTCCATCGCAATGGTGCACGCTGGCAGTTCAGCAATGAACGTCAGAAGTTTGTGGCGTCTCAGCTGTTTACGAAACACCACCTCGCCCGTGGAGCTGCACCCATGAAGTTGAAACACATTCTTCGCCAGATCTATGCCGACAAGGTCCAAGTTCGCCATTTTGCTACCCTCCTGATGGTTTCCATCTCCAAAACCTACCAGATGAGAGATCAGGGGATGTCCATTCCATCAGAACCTGGAACGTCCGGAAAGGGCCGTCTCCGAAATCCAGCGGCAATGGAGAAGGGGCCAATACCGCCCCGCGGCAAGGAATGATGCATGAATAAACAACTACTGTGGCCAGTTCGCACTGGAATGGCCTCGATAGCCCAGACACGAACTTCATTCATTAACTTTTGGCTTCCAATTGGCTTGTTTCATAGCGTCGCCAAGTTCCACCCCGTATTCTGGATTCGCAAATAGTCTTTGAAACAAAATATCCACCCTACTGTCAGGCCATTCACGCGAGAGTTTATCTGACATAGCTTGAGCTTCACTTTCGTTCCCCAGCATCTGATGAGCCGCCATCAGATAGGCGACAGAAACAGGGCCGACTGGGCCACCCTTTTGGGTCACCTGCTCAAAGGCGGAAACGGCACCTTCGAAATCCTTCAGATGGAACTTTGCAGACCCCATCGCGTTCTGAAACACATAACCTCGGTCCAAATCTCTTTTCGACAGTGCGTCTTCGCTGATCGCCACGACTTTTTCGAACTCACCTGAGTACAACAGGATCAATGACACGAACTCCAGCACGTGCACGTCGTTTGGTGCCAACCGCTGCGCCCTGTACGAGAACTCCATAGCTTCAGGCCAATTACCCTTGGTAAATTCGACCCAGGCCTTTGCAGATTGGCTCCACCCCATTTCGGGTGCCAATTCAATCGCCCGGCTGGCCTGTGTGTCCGCGTAACGCAGCAAGTCGCCGGTTGGATCAGCGTCCGGTGTAACCAGCACTATCGTTGCTGCAACCTGCGCGGCTCCTGCATGGCCTCCGAAATAGCTGTCGTCGTTTTCGATTGCCCCCTTGAATATCGTCAGGGCTCCGTTCAGTCGCGCGGGCTCCAAGGCCGGAAAGATCAAATCGCGGCCCGAATTGGCCAGGTTCACGGCCTGAAGCCGCATGGGGGATGCATCAAATATCGCGCTGCGCTCATCTTGGCTCAGGCTATCGACTGGCAGGCTGACTGGAACCCCACGATTTGTCGACATTAACGCAATTGCCACAGCAACACAGATTATAAGGAAAACCCCTGCAATCCCAATGAACGGGCGCGGCCAGGTGTAAGTCTTGGTTTCCGTCTCAGGTATTTCGGGCTGATCCGTCCCGGGCGATTTAATCGATATCTCAGGTGCGTACCCGCCTTTTGGCAGATCGAAAACAGTGACTTCATCGCGGCCATCTTCGACATAATATTCGGCCAGCTTGCGACGCAGGCGACCGGCGTCCACCCGCACCACATTTTCTCTTCGCGCCATCTCGGACATGGTCGCGCCGTAGACATCCATGGCGATTGTTTTGGCACGGATGTCATCGGCTCGACCGCTGATTGATTCCTCGACGACGTAGATAAGAAAGTCCTGCAGTCGCTGTGATCCAGCGAATGTCTGGGATCCGACAAGTCGCTGAAGCGCGACCCGCACATCTTTGGCGTCAGGCGTTCTACCACCACTAATACTAGTCGATGTGCTTTTGGATAATTCCATTTTTTCAGCAAGTTACATCTCTGATTATACCGTATTATGCCCCGATAAACCTTTTGTGAGAAGTGAATTCGGCCAACAATTCGGGGAATCTGTTGATTAGTCGAACGAGCGTCGAATTTGAAAGGTTACGTGCTTGATACCCTGTTTCCGAACCACCAAGCCGCAATTGCAGACTTACGGCGCGCGGACACGGTGTTCGATGAGATTTGCCGGGACTACCAGCTTCTCAGCGACGAGTATCTCTCCATGAATGATGAGCCGGCAAGCCAATCGTACCAGTTTGCCTGCGATATCCGCGAAACCCTGGATGGTCTTCGGGATGAAATCGCCCAGTCACTGCGGCGCGCAGGTAAGATGTAATTCGAAAATGGGGAAGGGATACCGATGAGATCAATATTTAAACATGCCTCGGCCATGGTGCTGATGGCTGGCGCGAGCTTTGCTCAGGATGCGCCCATCATTCATGACGGAGAGTTCCAGTTTCTCCGCGCACAATTTGGCGATCAATGGGATGCTCAGGATACGGAAATCGACGCAAAGCTTGCAGAAATCCGTGACGCCAATGACGGCAAGCCCCCTAATATTCTCTACATTCTGATCGACGATGTCAGCTTCGGTCAGATGGGCAACCGGACGATGAACTATGTCACCGGTTTCGATACGCCCAACATCAACGATTTTGCCACCGAAGGCATGTCCTTGATGAGGATGTATACCGAGCCATCCTGCACGCCAACACGAACAGCGATGTTGACAGGTCGTCATCCGGCGCGCGCGGGCGTGGAAGAGGTCAAGGTTGCGCTGGTCGGTGAAGGTCTTGCGGCCGAAGAAGTCACGATTGCCGAAATCCTGAAGGAGGAAGGGTACAACACCGCGCATGTCGGGAAATGGCATCAGGGCGATATTGAACAATCCTATCCGCACAATCAGGGGTTTGATTGGGCGGCCTTTCCTTTGCACCAGCAAGTTCAACTGAGTCTGATGATACGGGACGCAATGGTCGCCAACAACATGCTTGGCTACCATGCGTCGGGTCAGTCCAACCAGTTTCAGTTGGATCAACGGTTCAAACCCTACGGTCTGGTAACTGGCGTTGAAGGTGAAGCTGGTGGTCTTGCCCGCGAAGTCGATATGGCACCGGGCGAGGAATGGACGCAGGCGAAATACGAAGAAATGAACCTGCGCTATCAGCGTCAGGCATTGGAACAGCTGGAGAAGCTGGCTTCGCAGGACGATCCGTTCTTCATGCAGTACTGGCCGCTCTATCCGCTAAACTTTGCCTATCCTGATGAGGCCGTTTCCCGCAACGGTGGCTTCCATGCCGACAAGTTGCAGATCCTGGACGGTTGGATCGGCGAGGTGCTGGCCAAGCTGGATGAAACCGGAAAGGCAGACAACACCATCGTCATGATCATGGCCGACAATGGCCTGATGTATCATTATGAGGGGACTTCCGGCCTGAACCAGCTGATTTACCGCGGCGGCAAGACGCAGCATCTTGAAGGTGGTGTGCGTACCGATGCCTTCATCCGGTGGCCCGGCGCTATCGAGCCCGGCAGCGCGGCGGGTGACATTGTGCATGTCTCAGACCTGTTCACCACCTTTGCCCGGATCGCAGGTGCAACCGACCGCATTCCGCGCGACCGTGTAATTGACGGTATCGACCAGACCGCGCTGCTGCTTGAAGGCGAAGGCAACTCGCGCCGCGACTATGTTTACGTATATGAAGGACCGATCTTGCGCTCAGTAGTCAAGCAGGAGTTCAAAATGCACCTGCCTGCCCCCGGCCAACCCGGCGCAGCGGCTCCCGTGTTCAATGTCTACCGCGACCCACGCGAGGAACATCCCCTTATCGGGTACTCCCTATGGTCCGGGGCGTCTTTTCAGGACATGGTCAAGCGCCATCAGAAAACCATTGCCAAACACCCGCATCTGCCACTCGGAAAGGGTGTTCCTTATGAAGGAATCGAGAACCTTCGCCCTGAAAGCGAACTAACCAGGGAAGTCTTTTCTAGCTGGCAATAACGAACTTGGGACGGTGGTGGCAAAGCCACCATCTCATCAATCGCACGAGAACTTTTCAGGTACATGATGGCCAGCCATTTTTTCATTCATTCTATCCTGACGTCCGCGTTGCTGATAGCGGGTAGCGCTGCCGGAGCAGAGGAAAACGCGTCAAACCCATTGGCTGCGGTCAACAACACGGACATTCGCTATCAGTATTTTGATCTGGAGGGCGGCGCAGACCGTCAGGATGCATTCATTGATGGCGCATACATGCTGCGACCTGATCTGAAATTGAAATATGAGCTCCATTACAATTCGACGAATGCGACCGGGGAGAGGTTCAACGGGTTTGAAAAGACCAGCTTCAAGCTGATCTATTTCCCGTCACAAAAACCCCTGAATGACACTTGGGCCGTCAAATCCGCGCTCGGGCTGGAGTGGATCCTTGATTTTGGCGACCCCGAGGAAGGTATAGGCACCGGGTCGGATCAGATCGCCCCGTTTGGTGGCTTTGCCTTTGCAAACACAAACACTGGCATGACGCTGATCCCTTTGGTCCAGCATTTCGCATCGTATAATGGGTCGACCGATGTCAGCCAAACTGCAATGCGCCTGATTGCGCTTCAGCCGTTCGGTGATGGGTATTGGGCCAAAGCAGATATCAAAGCGCCATATGATTGGGAAAACGACGCCTAGCCTGCAACCGCTGAGCTTCAGATTGGCAAAAATCTCAGCCCCGGTATTGCCCTCTATGCAGATGTGTTGATCGGGATCGGCGCTGATCGCCCTTATGACCAAGGCATCGGGATCGGCCTCAGATTCAACTACTAAGTTTCATGAACCCCAAGGACAAAGCTATGTCTCACCTCTCACTACTCGGCGCAATCACGCTTGCGACCGGCCTTCTTACGCTGCCGACACTTGCCGGTGCTCAATCACTGCCCGCGCCGGATCAGGACGAAACCGGCTGGCGTCATGGTGCAGCGTTCTATCTGTTCACACCCCTAAGAACCACAGGGACATCGACCGTGGCTGGACAATCCGCTGACTTGGATCTGGATCTCGGTGACGTGCTGGACGTGCTCGATTTCGCAGCGGCCGGACGGTATGAGGCATGGAATGGGGATTTTGGAATAATCGTCGACGCGAACTATGTTGGCATCGAACAAGATACCTCGCTGCCTGGCCCTTTGGGTTCCGATCTCAATGTCGACGTGCGCCAAAAATGGTTTGGTATTCTGGGTGCTTACCGCATTTTAGACTCTGTATACGGAGCCGATGATCAGCGCTATACGATCGATCTTCAGGGGGGCGTTAGATACAACTCTATTCGTCAGGAGATCGGTATAACCACACCGGGCCCGGGAAATCCACCTGTTTTAGGTGGCGATCAGGATTGGATCGAACCTGTAATCGGCGCGCGCGGTATGTGGCGCCTAAATGAGCAATGGACCGGAATTGCTTCTTTGGAGCTTGGCGGTTTTGGCGCCGGTGGGAATGACCTTCAGGTCGGTGTGAATATCGGATTCGATTACCAACCCTGGGAGAAAACGGCACTCACATTTGGATACCGCTACTTCAGCGTCGACTATAGCGATACGCTGAGTTCCGGAGAATTCGCCTATGACGTCGAACAGCACGGGCCATACTTTGGCATCAAGTATTTCTTCTAAGGGCGGGTATGAAACTAGACGACTGTGAAAGAAACTCGTTTTGAATCTGGTGCTGGGAAAAGGAGTTCACTAGTGAATCTACCCGACGACTGTATTATGCAGCGTAAGAGAAATTATGATAAATTTGCGCGAGCCCTATCCGTGCGCTCCAATTGTTCAATCCAGGGCCTTTTCCTGACGAGCTTTCCCCAGTCTCGTGGACATCACGTTCCGCCAGGTCCAGATGGACCTGTCCCGTTTTTGTGCCGCCCCAAGTGCTCGTTTAAGCCACTTTCCTTTCGAATGCGACAGGGCTTTTCCAGCCCAATGCTGA
>NZ_JBQFLR010000038.1:0-2500 GCF_056531345.1 Ruegeria sp. N7
GAACGCAGAAAGCGCCCCTTGGGGCGCTAAGTGCTTGATATCTGACTGGAAGTATTGGTTGCGGGAGTAGGATTTGAACCTACGACCTTCAGGTTATGAGCCTGACGAGCTACCGGGCTGCTCCATCCCGCGTCAGAGTCAGATTTGTTTTCATCGTGTTAGAGAGACTTGGGGATTTTGCTAGGTTTGGCGGTGACCTACTCTCCCGGGGCTTAAGCCCAAGTACCATTGGCGCGGCAGTGCTTAACTTCCGGGTTCGGGATGGGACCGGGTGTTTCACTTGCGCTATGACCACCAAACCGAGGAAAATCCCCACGTCGCTGTTTTTGCGGTGCAAAAAAGCGACGGGCAGGAGGCAGCGTATTCGCGAAGCGGATGCGCGGTCCTGCACGGTTGTGTCAATCAGATCAACGTTGTCCAACTCAGGGTGTGTATGTCTTTGATTTGTCTTTCCATTACTGGATCAAATCAAGCCTATCGGGCGATTAGTACCGGTCAACTGAACGCATTACTGCGCTTACATCTCCGGCCTATTGACGTGGTGGTCTTCCACGGCCCTCAGGGAGACCTTGTTTTGAGGGGGGCTTCCCGCTTAGATGCCTTCAGCGGTTATCCTGTCCGATCATAGCTACCCAGCACTGCCGTTGGCACGACAACTGGTCCACCAGTGGATCGTTCACCCCGGTCCTCTCGTACTAGGGGCAACTCCTCTCAAGTCTCCTACACCCACGGCAGATAGGGACCGAACTGTCTCACGACGTTCTAAACCCAGCTCACGTACCTCTTTAAACGGCGAACAGCCGTACCCTTGGGACCTGCTCCAGCCCCAGGATGAGATGAGCCGACATCGAGGTGCCAAACACTGCCGTCGATATGGACTCTTGGGCAGTATCAGCCTGTTATCCCCGGCGTACCTTTTATCCGTTGAGCGATGGCCCTTCCACTCGGGACCACCGGATCACTATGGCCGTCTTTCGACTCTGCTCGACTTGTCAGTCTTGCAGTCAGGCTGGCTTCTGCCATTGCACTCAACGAGCGATTTCCGACCGCTCTGAGCCAACCTTCGCGCGCCTCCGTTACGCTTTAGGAGGCGACCGCCCCAGTCAAACTACCCGCCACGCAGGGTCCCGGATCCGGATAACGGACCGCGGTTAGACATCAAGAGTGCGAAGGGTGGTATCTCAAGGGAGGCTCCACAGGTACTTGCGTTCCTGCTTCAAAGCCTACCACCTATCCTGCACATCACAATCCTGATGCCAGTGCGAAGCTGTAGTAAAGGTGCACGGGGTCTTTCCGTCTAACCGCGGGAAGCCTGCATCTTGACAGGCAATTCAATTTCGCTGAGTCGATGTTGGAGACAGCGGGGAAGTCGTTACGCCATTCGTGCAGGTCGGAACTTACCCGACAAGGAATTTCGCTACCTTAGGACCGTTATAGTTACGGCCGCCGTTTACCTGGGCTTCAATTCAAGGCTCTCACCTCTCCTTTTAACCTTCAGGCACCGGGCAGGCGTCAGACCCTATACGTCGTCTTGCGACTTCGCAGAGCCCTGTGTTTTTAATAAACAGTCGCCACCCCCTGGTTTGTGCCCCCAGCCCCTAGTTGCCTAGGAACCGGGCCTCCTTCTCGCGAACTTACGGAGGTATTTTGCCGAGTTCCTTCAACATCGTTCTCTCAAGCGCCTTGGTATGCTCTACCAGTCCACCTGTGTCGGTTTAGGGTACGGTCTGATGGAGGGCTATTTCCAGGAACCACTCAGCAGCCCAATCAATCCGATAAGATTGAACTACACCTGTGATCCGTCACATCCTCCTGGCCTAGGAATATTAACCTAGTTCCCATCGCCTACGCCTTTCGGCCTCGGCTTAGGGGCCGGCTTACCCTGCTCAGATTAGCTTTAAGCAGGAACCCTTGGACTTTCGGCGAGAGTGTCTCTCACACTCTTTGTCGCTACTCATGTCATCATTCTCACTAGTGATCTCTCCACCGGATCCCTCACAGGCCGGCTTCATCGAAAGAACTCGATCCGTCATTACATCCCGCTGCTGTTACACAACACAGATGCAAATACGGATGAGTTCTATGTCACACTACGCTCTGCTACCATGCCTTACGGCATCCTAAGCTTCGGCTCATGGCTTGAGCCCCGTTACATCTTCGCCGCAGGACAACTTATTTAGACCAGTGAGCTGTTACGCTATCTTTAAAGGATGGCTGCTTCTAAGCCAACCTCCTGGTTGTTTTGGTCGTCCCACCTGCTTTCCCACTTAGCCATGAATTGGGGGCCTTAGCTGTAGGTCAGGGTTGTTTCCCTCTCCACTACGGACGTTAGCATCCGCAGTGTGTCTGCCATCTAGTACTCCCGGGTATTCGGAGTTTGGTTAGGATCAGTAAGCCTGTGGGGCCCCATTACCCATCCAGTGCTCTACCCCCCGGGGTATTCGGATGACGCTCTACCTAAATAGATTTCGCAGAGAACCAGCTATCTCCGAGTTTGATT
>NZ_JBQFLR010000039.1:0-5946 GCF_056531345.1 Ruegeria sp. N7
CTCAGCATTGGGCTGGAAAAGCCCTGTCGCATTCGAAAGGAAAGTGGCTTAAACGAGCACTTGGGGCGGCACAAAAACGGGACAGGTCCAGTCTATCACTGGTTCGAATACGTACCGCAGGAACTGCTGGACAAGTTCACCGAGCAAACCGGTATCGCCGTGACAATGGACACCTACGACTCGAACGAAGCGATGCTGGCCACGTTGAAAGCAGGCGGCATCGGCACCTATGACGTGGCTGTTCCCGGCGATTACATGGTCAAAATCATGGCTGGCGAAGGGCTGCTGGATACCATCGCCGAGGGCGAGTTGGTCAACAAGGGCAACATCTCGGCCGAATGGGCCGACCCAAGTTTTGATCCGGGCCGCACCCATTCGATCCCGTATCAGTGGGGCTCGACCTCGTTTGCGGTGAACCGCGATGTATACAGTGGCGACATTCAGACTACGGACATCCTGTTCAACCCACCCGCCGAACTGTCAGGCAAGATCAACATGCTGGACAGCCAAGGTGACGTGATGGCCATGGCCTCGCTGCACCTGGGTATCCCGCAGTGTTCGAACGATCGTGAGCAACTGAAGGCACTGAACGATATGCTTCAGAACGCAAAACAGCACTGGGTGTCGTTCAACTCGGATACCGCCAAAGAGGTGCTGGTGTCCGGTGATGCGGCAGTCGGTCAGATCTATGACGGCTTTTCCGCAAAGGCTCGGGAAGAAGGTGCCAACGTCGAATATGCCTTCCCTACTCAGGGCTACGTGGCGTGGATGGACAATGTTGTTCTGCTGAAAGATGCGCCGAACCGCGATAATGCCCTGAAATTCATGGACTTCCTTCTGGAACCGGAAAACATTGCCGCAGTGACCAACTATGCGCAGTATAACGCGGGCGTTAATGGGGTGACCGAGTTCCTTGATCCGGAACTGGCAGCGCAGCCTGAAAAGAACCCTCATGCGGGCGCGGGACAAGGCGTGTTCCTCGAAGTCTGCGACGAGGAAACTCAGGCTGTCTATGACCAGATCTGGACCAATCTCAAGAAATAGGTCGGTGTAAGCTAAGATTTGGTGGCGCTTTTGTTAAAAGCGCCGCCGAACAAACCTATTGAGACGAAAAGCCCCATGAAACGCGTTACAGTCTGCAGTATTTTAAAGCTTCTCTGAACCAGTCTGCATCATAGCATCGGTTTCCGAAAGCCACTCGACATTTGGTAGAGTCCTTAGCAATGCCCTCGCCCCGATGTAAGCGCTGACCTTTCCAGCGGTGGCGAACAGGTTGATCGGACGCCCCTGACTGTCGCAGACGGCGTGCAGCTTTGTGTTCATGACACCCTTGGTCCGATCAATCAGGCGTCTACGCCCCCAGTTGTTACGCCCAAACTGATCGCTGTCCGATGTGCCTTCAGGTAGGTTGCGTCGATCTGTTTGGTCAAAGCCTTTTCCGGCAATCCGGCATGCCCTTCCAAATGACACGCGGCGTTGACGCGAAATAACCTCACAGGAGACTGCGTTGCGTTTGAAGTCAGCGACGAGCTCAAGCGGCTTGATGTCGTGTTATTCCCAAAGTTTGACTATAGGTGTCGCGCAGTTATCGGGTGCTGCCCACCGTTTACCTGTCGATCTTCTCGCTACCAAAAGGTGCCATATACCCCCTTCCGACCCTGATAACGTAATCAAATCCAGATGCGCTTGACGTCAAGTGTATCTCGTCTTAATAAGTTAGTTATTACTCACTAACATAATGGTTTCGAATGCCCGCCCGCAAGCCCGCAGATGAACGCAAGACCGAGATCGTACAAGCCATGCTGCGCCTCGCGGACGAGTTGGGCCCTGATCGCCTGACCACACAGTCGGTTGCTGATGCAGTCGGGCTGACGCAGCCCGCAATCTTCCGGCACTTCGCGACCAAACAGGATTTATGGTTGGCGGTAGCTAACGAGATTTCTGAACGCCTCCGAACCGCGTGGGGTGACGCGCTTAGGACATCTGCCGATCCGGCAGAGCGGATCAAAGCGCTGATTTTGGCTCAATTGCACCAGATCGAGACTATGCCGGCCATCCCGTCTATTCTTTTCTCGCGCGAGCTACAGGTAGAAAACGACGATCTCCGGCAAGCTGTTCTTACGCTGATGACTGAATTGGTCGCATTGCTGTCCATCGAGCTGACCAACGGACAGAAAGCGGGCCTGTTCGACACAAACCTGCCGCCTGAAGACGGAGCGCTACTGTTGATCTCACTGGTACAAGGGTTGGCGATCCGCTGGACTCTAGGGAAACGCGGTTTCGCATTGGAATCCGAAGGGCACCGATTGCTCGACGCTCAGATGCGGCTATTCCGAATAGCAAGTACAGGGGTTTCGCCATGAACCGCCGTATCATCTTCGGTGTTACCCTTGCTGTCGGCCTCGCCGTCTTTGGCTGGCTTGTCCTTACAGAGCGCCCGGTTAATGTTTCCACTGCCGCAATTGAAAAGAATGTCCCTGTTCGTGTTTATGGGCTGGGGACGGTCGAGGCCCGGATCGTCTCAGATGTCGGATTTGAAGTTGGTGCCACGCTGACAGAACTTTCGGTCGACAGTGGTGATACGATCAAAGCGGGGCAAGTCCTTGCCCGGCTTCATCCGACGGAACAACAAGCAAAAGTCGCGCGCGCCAAAGCCGGGATTGCCGCCGCAGAGGCCACTTTGGGCAAGGCTGAGGCAAATGTGATCCGCGCGCGTGCCATTCTTGCGCAACGGCAGTCGACAAATGCGCGCCAGCAGGAACTTGCCGGGCGCAATGCCGTCTCGACTCAGGCTGCAGAAGAAGCCCAGCGGGATGTCGATGTTGCAGCCGCTGATCTGGCCGTAGCAGAAAGTGATGTTGAGGTTGCCAAATCCATGCACAGTGACGCCAAGGCAGCCCTGCAATACGAGCGTGTGCTGCTTGATCATCATGTGTTGCGGGCGCCATTTGACGCGGTCGTTGTTGAGCGCCACGTCGAAGCAGGTACTGTTGTTGTCGCTGGTGAACCAATCTTTACCCTTTTGGACCCGAACACTGTTTGGGCTTTGACCTACATTGATGAAGCGAGGGCCGGGCCCCTGCAACTCGGACAAGTTGCCGAAGTGAGGTTGCGGTCTTTGCCGCATAAGGTCTTCACAGGCAAGATCGCGCGGATCGGTATAGAAAGTGACCGGGTGAACGAAGAACGCCGGGTCTGGATTGCATGCAATCGGTGCCCGGAACAGGTTTTTCTTGGCGAACAGGCCGAAGTTTGGATCACAGTGACAGAGCTGGTCGATGCGATGTTGGTTCCCGAGATCGCAATAACCGGTTTTGACGGGCATGAAGGTCTTATATGGGTCGCGCGGGATGGGCGTGCGCATCAGGTGTCGGCAGTCTTCGGTCACCGGACCGAGGATGCGCGGGTCGAACTGGTCGGTAGTATTCCCGACGGCTCGCAGGTCATCTTGGCACCCGTTAAGGGGCTGTCTGAGGGGCGCATGGTTCGGGTCGTCGAGAGGGATGCGCCATGAACCTCGCCTACCGCGATGTGCGTCACAATCTGTTCCGCTTCATGCTGACTTGCCTCGGCCTCAGCCTTCTGATGGCGGTCGTGCTGGCAATGATTGGTATTTACAATGGGCTGGTTGCGGACGCGCTGAACATCGTCAAAGCACCGCAAGCTGATCTTTGGATTGTTGAATCTGGTACACGCGGACCGTTTGCAGAAGCCTCGAAAATTCCCGACGGCACCCGTGATGCTGTGGGGCGATTGCATGGTGTGGCCGAAGCGGGCAGCATCACATACCAGACCGTCGAAGCGCCCTTTCGCGGCGAAACGCTACGCCTGTACGTGATCGGATACGAGCCAGGTCACCCCGGTGGACCCGAAGCAATCTCGGTAGGGCGTGGGATCAGCCAGTCCCATTTCGAGATCGTGGCAGATGCCAAATCCGGACTGTCCGTCGGCGATGTGATCCGACTGGGCCGCGATCCTTTCACTGTGGTCGGGTTGGTCGAGGATACGATGAATTCCGCCGGTGATCCGGCGGCGTTTATCACCTTACGCGATGCGCAAGTGCTACAGACGCAACTGGCCCCGTCGGCTCAACGCGTCCAGGAGGCACGAGGCGCGGGGTTGCTCGAAAGTCAGGACAGCGTTGCGGCTGTGATCGCACGGCTTGAACCGCTTGCAGACCCGCAAGCAGTGGCGCAGTCGGTGCGCCAATGGAAACATCTTGGGGCCCTGACACAAGCCGATCAGGAGTCTATCCTGCTAATGTCTGTGGTGGATCGGGCAAAGCGGCAGATAGGTATGTTTCTGGGCATCTTATTGTCCGTTTCAGCCGTTGTGATCGCATTGATTATCTACACGATGACCATGGAGAAGCTAAAGCAGATCGCCACACTCAAACTGATCGGCGCCCCCGACCGCACGATCATCGGGCTGATCGTGCAGCAATCCATTGCACTTGGTGCGGTCGGCTGGAGTTTCGGTCTGATCCTTATCCTGCTTGTCAAAGACTACTTCCCCCGCCGGGTTGTGTTGGAGCCGATCAACGCCATCGCGCTGGCAGGGATCATCCTCATTGTCTGCATCGTCGCCAGCGGCCTTGGCGTTCGAGCAGCACTCAAGGTCGATCCGGCCACGGCAATCGGAGGGTGACGTCATGCTCAATGATCCGCGCCGCGTGATTGTAGATGTTACCAATGTCTCAAAGCACTTTGGCGAGGGCGATGCTCGTGTCGACGCACTGAAGGGTGTTGATCTGTCAGTCGAGGCGGGCGAAGTGGTGGCACTACTCGGCCCGTCTGGATCGGGTAAAACGACGCTTCTGAATGTCATTGGCTGCATCATTGCTCCGAGTACGGGGAAGGTTACGCTGGACAATGAGGTGGTTTACGACAAGCAATGGCTGCGAAACGATTTGCGTAGGCTACGGCTCGACAAGATCGGGTTTATCTTTCAGTTCCATAATCTTCTGCCATTTCTCGATGCCAAAGATAACGTTGCTCTGGTGCTGAAACTGGCTGGAAAATCGACGGTCGAGGCGCAAAGGCGCGCTGTCGAACTGCTGGACTATCTGGAGGTCGGTCACCGCAGGGATGCGATGCCCGCGCTTCTGTCCGGAGGTGAGGCGCAGCGTGTGGCCATCGCACGCGCCCTTGCCAACAGCCCGCGCATCATTCTGGCAGATGAACCAACTGCGGCGCTTGACAGCCAGAGGGCCGGGATCGTGATGGACCTGATGCGCAAGCTCGCAGCTGAGCAAGACGCCTGCATCATCGCGGTGACGCATGATGAAAAGATTTACGACCGGTTCGACAAGCTGTTCCACTTACGCGACGGTCGACTTGATGGAACGGAAGGGGGCGCGACATGAAAAATGCAACCACTGGCAACCGCGCCCTGAACATAGCGGCAAGCGTGGCAATAGTGTTCGGCGCGTTGACTGTTTTCTCAGGCGGACGGGCCTTGTTTGGTGGCGATGAAGCACGCGCCGCCGTTGGTAATGCAGTGCCCTTCGTGCTGTGGTTCAACTTTCTGGCAGGATTCGCCTATGTCGTGGCCGGCTTTGGACTGTTTCTACGGCACCGGTCAGCGGCCTGGATATCAACAGGCATTCTGGTTGCCACCGTTCTGGTTTTTCTGGCCTTCGGCGCTCATGTGCTGCAAGGCAATGCCTATGAGATGCGCACCCTCGGCGCGATGACCTTGCGCACGGGTGTCTGGTTAGCCATTTCCGTTGTGGCTTGGGTGCATATCTGGCGAGCAGAATGACTCGCCTGTAGATATGCCGTTACTCGCGGGACATTTCCTTCGACCTCCCATTTCGGGGACAAAGGAGATGTTTATGAATCAGGACGTACGCGGGTGTTGTCACGTTAACGTCCGGTCGACGAGGGAATGCTGATGGTCGGGATTCAAGCGGCTCGAGTGGCAGCATTCAAGGCTTCGAATGCC
>NZ_JBQFLR010000040.1:0-4446 GCF_056531345.1 Ruegeria sp. N7
ACTCTGCGGCGTCTTCGTATGCGTCCATGGGTGGGCATGTGCAGACGAGGTTTCGGTCGCCGTATGCGTTGTCGACGCGGTTGACGGGGGACCAGTATTTGTCGACGCCCATGGATCCCGGAGGGAAGCAGGCCTGTTCGCGGGTGTAGGGGCGGTCCCAGTCGCCGACCAGATCACGCACCGTGTGGGGGGCGTTTTTCAGCGGGTTGTTTTCCGCGTCGATCTTGCCGTCGATGATGTCCTGCGCTTCCGCGCGGATCGAGAGCATGGCGTCGCAGAAGCGGTCGAGCTCGTCCTTGGGTTCGGATTCGGTGGGCTCGACCATCAGGGTTCCGGCCACCGGCCAGCTCATCGTGGGGGCGTGGAAGCCTGAATCGACCAGGCGCTTGGCCACATCGTCGACGGTGACATGCGCCGCCTCGTCCAGCGGCCTTGTGTCGAGGATGCATTCATGTGCCACCCGGCCCGTTTCCGACGTGTAGAGGATCGGATAGGCGTCCTTGAGGCGCGCCGCGATGTAGTTGGCGTTCAGGATCGCCACTTTGGTGGCCTGCGTCAGCCCCGCACCGCCCATCAGCAGCACATAGGCCCATGAGACGGGAAGGATCGAGGGCGAGCCGAAGGGTGCCGCCGAGACCGGACCCACGGCGGTGCCGTATTCCGGGTGGCCCGGCAGATGCTCGGCCAGATGCGCCTTGACGCCGATCGGACCCATGCCGGGGCCGCCACCGCCATGCGGGATGCAGAAGGTCTTGTGCAGGTTCAGGTGGCTGACATCGCCGCCAATGTCACCCGGACGTGCCAGCCCGACCATGGCGTTCATGTTGGCGCCGTCGATATAGACCTGACCGCCGTGATCATGGGTGATCTGGCAGACCTCCTGCACGGTGGTCTCGAACACGCCATGGGTCGAGGGATAGGTGATCATGCAGGCGGCCAGATGGTCCGAATGCTTTTCCGCCTTTTCGCGGAAATCATTCAGATCGATATTGCCCTTGTCATCCGATTTCACCGGCACAACCTGCCAGCCCACCATCTGCGCCGAGGCCGGGTTGGTGCCATGGGCCGAGGTCGGGATCAGGCAGACATTGCGCTGCCCTTCGCCGCGGGCGAAGTGATAGTTGCGGATGGTCAGAAGGCCCGCATATTCGCCCTGCGCGCCCGAGTTGGGCTGCTGGGAGATCGCGTCATACCCGGTGATCTGGCACAGCTTGTCGTTCAGATCCGCAATCATCTGATGGTAGCCCTGCGCCTGATCTTCGGGCACGAAAGGATGCAGGTTGCCGAACTCGGGCCAGGTGACCGGGATCATCTCGACCGTGGCGTTCAGCTTCATGGTGCAGGACCCCAGCGGGATCATCGCCCGGTCCAGCGCCAGGTCGCGGTCGGCCAGACGGCGCATATAGCGGGTGATCTCGGCCTCGGCCCGGTTCTTGTGGAAGATCGGGTGGGTCAGGTACGCGCTTTCGCGCAGCGCGTAATCCGGCAGGCGGTATTGCTTGTTCGAGCTGTCATCCTTGCGGTCGATGCCGAAGGCACCCCAGACCGCCTCGATGGTCTCGGGGCGGGTCTGTTCGTCCAGGCTGATGCCCACGCGGGTCTCGCCGACCTTGCGCAGGTTGACGCCACGGGCCACGGCGGCCTCCATAACGACATTCTGCAGATGACCGACCTCGACCGTGATCGTGTCGAAGAACACCTCGGGTTCGACCGCAAATCCCGCCTCTTCCAGACCGGCGGCCAGGCGCGAGGTCTTGCGGTGCACCGATTGCGCGATCGCCTTGATGCCGTCGGGTCCGTGATAGACCGCATACATCGAGGCAATGACAGCCAGCAGCGCCTGCGCGGTGCAGACGTTCGAGTTCGCCTTTTCGCGGCGGATGTGCTGCTCGCGGGTTTGCAGCGACAGGCGGTAGGCCTTGTTGCCGCGGCTGTCGATGCTGACCCCGATGATCCGGCCCGGCATCGAGCGCTTCAGCTTGTCGGTGGTCGCCATATACGCGGCGTGCGGGCCGCCATAGCCCATCGGCACGCCAAAGCGCTGGGTCGAGCCGATGGCGATATCCGCGCCCATCTCGCCGGGGGATTTCAGCAGCGCCAGTGACAGGATATCGGCGGCGACAACGGCGATGGCGTTATGTTCATGCAGCGCCGCGATCTCGTTCGTGAAGTCGCGCACATGGCCATGGGTGCCCGGATACTGGAAGATCGCGCCAAAGACGGCACCTGCATCCAGCTGATCGGGATCGCCCACCTGCACGTCGATGCCCAAGGGTTCGGCGCGGGTTTTGATGACCGCGATGGTCTGCGGATGACAGTTGCGATCCACGAAGAAGGCCGCGTTATTGGCCTTGGACCGGCCGCCGCGCTTGGCCATTGCCATGGCTTCTGCCGCAGCCGTGGCTTCGTCGAGCAGCGAGGCGTTGGCCACATCGAGCCCGGTCAGGTCGCTGACCATGGTCTGGAAGTTCAGCAGCGCCTCAAGCCGGCCCTGGCTGATCTCGGGCTGATAAGGTGTGTAGGCGGTGTACCAGGCCGGGTTTTCCAGGATGTTGCGCAGGATCGGCGCCGGAGTGGTGGTGCCGTAATATCCCTGACCGATCAGCGAGGTCAGAACCTTGTTCTTGCCCGCCACCTGCTTCATGTGAAAGAGCGCATCGCGTTCCGTCATCGCCGGGCCCCAGTCCAGCGGTTCCTTCTGCCGGATCGCGGGCGGGACGGTGGCGTCGATCAGCTGGTCCAGCGTCTTGAAGCCGATCACCTGCAGCATGTCGCGCATTTCGGTGGGCGACGGGCCGATGTGGCGGCGATTGGCGAAGTCATAGGCTTCGTAATCGGTCAGTTTGAAGGCCATTGCAGCGCTCCTCAAGGATAGGTCAGACCCGGCGGAGACGGCAGGAGCCTCCGGCGGGAGTATTTGGAAAAGATGAAGCAGGGAGCCCCGGTCTCTGGGGCTCCGGGCCGGATTTAGCCGATGAAGGCCTTGTAGCCGGCTTCGTCCATCAGGTCTTCCAGCTGCGCGGCATCGGCGATCTTGATCTTGTAGATCCAGGCCTCGCCCTCGGGGTCGTCGTTCAGCGCGCCGGGGTTGTCAGCCAGCGCCTCGTTCACTTCCGTAATCTCGCCATCAACCGGCGCGTAAAGCTCGGAGGCGGCCTTGACGGATTCGATCACGCCGATCTCGCCATCCTTCTCGAACTCGTCGCCCACTTCCTGCTGCTCGACAAAGACCACCTCACCCAGCTGCTCGGCCGCGTGTTTGGTGATGCCCAGCGTGGCCGTGTCGCCGTCGACCGCCAGCCATTCATGTTCTTCGGAATAATAGGTTGCCATGGTGTCTCTCTCCTGACTTCAACGCTTGTAATTCTGTTTGACGAAGGGCAGCGCCACAATCTGCGCCGGTTGCGCCTTGCCCCGGATGATCAGGTTGACCTTCTCGCCCGGCTCGCCATGGCCCGCGGACACATAGCCCATCGCAACCGGGCCGCCGACCGTGGGGCCAAAGCTGCCCGAGGTGATCTGACCGATGGTATTGCCCTCAAGGCATTGCACTTCCACGCCCTGACGCGCGGGGGCGCGGCCGTCGGGCTTGATGCCCACCAGCTTGCGCGCAGGCCCCTCGGCCAGTTCGCGCTGCACACGTTCCGCACCCGGAAAGCCGCCTTCTTCCTTGCGGCGCTTCTGCATCGCCCAGCCAAGGCTGGCCTCGACCGGCGAGGTGCTCTGATCGATGTCATTGCCATAAAGGCACAGACCGGCTTCAAGCCGCAGGCTGTCGCGCGCGCCCAGACCCGCCGGTTCGCAATCCTCATGCGCAAGGAACGCCCGGGTGATCTCGATCGCCTTGTCCTCGGGGATCGAGATCTCGTACCCGTCCTCGCCCGTGTAGCCCAGCCGCGAGATGCGGCATTCGACACCCAGGATGTCGGCAATCGTGGTTTCCATGAACTTAAGATCGCGCGCCGCGGGGCAGAGCGCGCCCACCACATCCTCGGCCTTGGGGCCTTGCACCGCAACCAGCGCGCGGTCGAAGATCTCGGTCACCTCAACCCCGTCCAGATTGGCGCGCATATGCGGAATGTCCTGATGGCGCAGCGCCGCGTTCACCACCACAAAGTAATGATCCCCCGCGTTCGACACGATCAGGTCATCCATGATCCCGCCTTCGGCATTGGTGAAGAACCCGTACCGCGCCTTGCCTTCCTTCAGCGTCGCATAAGCCTGCGGACACAGTGCTTCCAGCTTCTCGCCCACATTCTCGCCCCGCAATATCACCTGACCCATATGCGACACATCAAACAACGCCGCCTTCTCGCGGCACTGCTTATGCTCGCCCATGATCCCCAGCGGATACTGAACCGGCATCTCCCACCCGGCAAAATCAACCATCTTGCCGCCCAACTCAACGTGAAGCCCAAAAAGCGGCGTGCGTCTAATCTCGGTCAT
>NZ_JBQFLR010000041.1:0-3462 GCF_056531345.1 Ruegeria sp. N7
CGCGCAGACAGCAGCGCCACCTGCTTGGACTGAACCATCCGGTCGATGGCAAAAGCCAGAATTGCGGGGATGACCAGAACCACCGAGACCACGGCGCCCATCTCAAAGTTCTGCTGGCCGATCACCTGTTTGTAGATATCCACGGCAAGCACGTTGAACTGGCCGCCGATCACCTTTGGCAGGCCAAAATCGGTGATCACCAGATTGAACACGACAAAGGCTGCGGAAATCAGGCCATAGCGCGCGCCGGGTATGGTAACGGTCCAGAATGTCCGCCAGGGGGTTGAGCGCAAGCTGACAGCGGCCTCGTACAACCGCGCATCCGATATCGCGAGCGCGGTCGATATGATCAGGAACGCGTGTGGAAAGGTAAAGAAGACCGATCCGATCACGATGCCTATGGGGCCGTAGATACTGGCTCCGAACAGCAACTCCTTGATCATCCCCTGATTGCCGAACAGGTAGACCAGCGCGATGCCCGGCAGCAGCGAGGGAACCAGAATCGGCGCCATCGCGATCAGGCGAAAGACCCCCTTGAACCGCATGCAGCTTCGGTTCAGCGCATAGGCAAACCAGAACGCCAGCGTCACCGTAACGATTGTGCTGACAACCGAAATCCAAAGGGAGTTCTTGATCGAGTTGAACAGGGCCGGGGTTGAGAAGTAGTTGATGAAGTTGCCCAGACCCCGCGCTTGAACCGGCCGCATCTGCACCCGGCGGAACGTGTTGGAATCAAGCTCGACCCAATCGGTGCCTTCGTTCAAAGTCGACCCGACCAGAAAGCGCCCGGCCTCCGTCGTGTTCCGCATCTGGTACATGACCGGGCTGCGAAAGCTGAAATCCGGAAAAAACCCGGTCACCGGCAAACGCCCGTCCGAGCCGGTTGTCAGATCGGTGTCGGAATACACCCCCAATTGCCTGTTCAGTTCGTCAGCCGTCAGGATCGTTCCGTCAAACACACCCGCTTCATCACTGACCTGAAACTCATACTGGGACAGCTCGACCCGGTAGGTCGAGAAGGACTTGGAAAGCATCGTGTAAAGCGGCAGCGCCAGTGTCACGATCAGATAGAGCGCGATCACCATCATGCTTCCGCGCATCAGGATGTCATCGCGGCTGAGCCTGGGCCTGATATCCGGCCCGACAGGCAATGTGTCGTGATTGGTCGACATCGTGCTCATGCCGCAGCCTCCGGAAGGTCAAACGCCATCAGGCGGTTCTCGGGAAGCTCGATCACCATGCTGCACCCCTCTTCCAGCTCAAGACGACGCACGGCGTTGATCGAAAAATCCGCGATCAGTTCAGAAGATCCGAACCGCTCGTTGTTCAGGCGGCAGCGCCAGAACGAGCCCAGAAACTCCATTTCATCAAGCGTGACCTCGATGCAGTTCCGATTGCCGCCCGTGTCAAGATAACCAGCTTCATGAGGGATGATGTCTTCGGGACGAATGGCTGCGATGACCGGAGTGCCATCATTGAACGTGTGGCTGAGGCAGGCAAAGGTCTTTTCCCCGACGCTCAACCGCCCGCCTTTGGTGACCTGAGATCGGATCTGGTTCATTTCACCGATAAAGTCGGCCACGAACAGGTTGGCCGGTTCGCGGTAGATCTCCGTGGGCGATCCGACTTGTTCAATCACCCCGTGGTTCATCACCACGATGCGGTCGGCCATGGCCAGCGCTTCTTCCTGATCGTGCGTCACCATCACGGTGGTCACACCCAGCTTGCGCTGCAATTCCTTGATCTCATGCCGCAGGTGAACGCGCACCTTGGCGTCCAGCGCCGACAGGGGTTCGTCCAGCAGCAGCAAACCGGGATTGGTTGCAATGGCGCGGGCCAGCGCAATCCTCTGCTGCTGGCCACCGGACAATTGTGCCGGGTATTTCCTGCCCTGATCCGGCAGACCAACAAGGTTCAACAGCTCGCTCACCCGAACTGCGATATCCGACTTGCTGCGGCCCGTGTTTTCAAGGCCAAACGCGATGTTCTTTTCGATCGTCAGGTTCGGGAACAGCGCATAGGACTGAAACACAATCCCGAAATCACGCTCGGACGGGGGCAGGTTGGAGACGTCCTTGCCATCCTGCATAACCGTACCCTTGGTCTGCAGATCCAGCCCGGCAATCGCCCGCAACAAGGTGGTCTTGCCGCAGCCGGACGGGCCAAGGAAACAAATGAATTCACCTTCTTTGATTTCAAGAGAGATGTCCTTGAGTGCCAGAAAGCTGCCGAACGCTTTCCACAAATTCTGGATGCTGAGATACAGTTCACCGGGTGGTGTTTTCTGAAGCACGGGAGAGGTCCTCACATCTGCACCTCGGGCACGACCGATCCTGGCCGGTGCGCGCCGGGTGAGTTGGTTGTGTTGGTGGGAACAAGAGAGTGGCGGGCAGGAGCGGCACAAAAGCCCCTCCTGCCAATGGAATTATTTCGCTTCAGACTTTCCGTCATAGCGAGACTGCCATTCCTTCAGGATTGCCGCGCGATTGTTGGCGGCATACTCGAAATCATTGTTGATCATCGCATCCAGAAGACCTTCTGGGAAGTGTTCAACCGGTTTTGCAACGCCGGGATACGCCACGACCGCATAGCCGGTATTGTACATCTCGTTGGCCTCTTTGGTGACGGTGAAGTCCACCAGCTTCTGCGCGGCTTCCAGATTTGCGGTACCGGCCACAATCGCGGTTGCTTCCATGTCCCAGCCGACGCCTTCCGAAGGCACAATGATTTCCAGCGGTGCACCATCAGCTTTGGACTTCGCCCCACGGAACGCAAAAGAAATACCAATCGGGATCTCGCCCGCCGCCGCCAGTTTGCAAGGCTTCGAACCGGAATGGGTGTAGCGCGCAATATTCTCGTGCAGCGCATCCATGTATTCCCAGCCACCTTCTTCGCCAAACATTTGAAGCCAGCTGGACACATCAAGGAACCCCGTGCCAGACGAATTCGGGTTCGGCATGATCACCTGATCCTTGTACATCGGATCAGTCAGGTCCTTCCACGAAGTGGGCGGCTTCAGCCCGGCCTTTTCCGCCTCAACCGTGTTGTAGCAAACCGAGGCAACCCAGGCGTCCATGCCAACCCAGGCAGGCGGGTTGTCACCATCGACGAATTTCGCATCCAGCTTGTCTACGCCAACCGGGGCATAAGGCTCCAGCATCCCTTCGGATTTCAACAGCAGCAGAGAGGTCGCAGCCAACCCCCAGACCACATCCGCCTGTGGGTTGTCCCGTTCAGCCAGCAGTTTCGCGGTGATGATCCCCGTCGAGTCCCGAACCCAGTTGATCTTGATATCCGGGTTACTCTGGTTGAACGTCTCTGCATACCTCGCCAGATCCTCCGCCTCAACGGCGGTGTAAACTGTCAGTTCCGTCTCCGATGCCGCAACCGTCGCAGTCAGTAAACCGACCGCCAATGCCGAATAAAATGATGTCGTCCGTTTCATGGTTTTCCTCTGTTGGT
>NZ_JBQFLR010000042.1:0-3004 GCF_056531345.1 Ruegeria sp. N7
CCAATGAGCTATAAATCCGACATCGAAATTGCGCGTGAAGCGAATAAGAAGCCGATCCAGGAGATCGGCGCGAAGCTTGGAATATCCAGTGATGATCTGTTGCCGTATGGGCATGACAAGGCGAAGGTGAGCCAGGAGTTCATCAACTCGGTGCAGGGTCGTGAGGACGGCAAGCTGGTGCTGGTGACTGCGATCAACCCGACGCCTGCGGGTGAAGGCAAGACTACCACGACCGTTGGTCTGGGTGACGGTCTGAACCGGATCGGCAAGAATGCGATGATCTGTATCCGCGAGGCCTCGCTGGGTCCGAACTTCGGCATGAAGGGCGGCGCTGCGGGGGGCGGCTATGCGCAGGTTGTTCCGATGGAAGAGATGAACCTGCACTTCACCGGCGATTTCCACGCGATCACCTCGGCCCATTCGCTGCTGTCGGCGATGATCGACAACCACATCTACTGGGGCAATGAATGCGAGATCGACACCCGCCGGGTCGCATGGCGTCGTGTGGTTGACATGAACGACCGCGCCCTGCGCCAGATTACTGCCAGCCTGGGCGGCGTGTCGAACGGGTTCCCGCGCGAAACAGGTTTTGACATCACCGTGGCGTCCGAGGTCATGGCGATCCTGTGTCTGGCCAACGACCTGAAGGATCTGGAAAAGCGTCTGG
The DNA here is from genome assembly GCF_056531345.1 of Ruegeria sp. N7. NCBI lineage: Bacteria > Pseudomonadati > Pseudomonadota > Alphaproteobacteria > Rhodobacterales > Roseobacteraceae > Ruegeria > Ruegeria sp. N7. The sequence goes on from NZ_JBQFLR010000042.1 coordinate 668, forward strand.
GTGACATCATCGTGGCCTATCGCCGCGACAAGACCCCGGTCTACTGCCGCGACATCAAGGCCGAAGGCGCGATGACCGTTCTGCTGAAAGACGCGATGCAGCCGAACCTGGTGCAGACGCTGGAAAACAACCCGGCCTTTGTCCATGGCGGCCCGTTCGCCAACATCGCGCATGGCTGCAACTCGGTCATTGCCACCAAGACCGCGCTGAAAGTGGCTGACTATGTGGTGACCGAGGCGGGCTTTGGCGCCGATCTGGGTGCCGAGAAGTTCATGAACATCAAGTGCCGCAAGGCGGGCATTGCGCCCTCTGCCGTGGTTCTGGTTGCCACCGTGCGGGCGATGAAGATGAATGGCGGTGTCGCCAAGGCCGATCTGGGCGCCGAGAATGTCGATGCGGTCAAGGCGGGCTGCGCCAACCTGGGCCGCCATATCGAGAACGTGAAGTCGTTCGGTGTGCCGGTTGTTGTCGCCATCAACCACTTTGTCACCGACACCGATGCCGAGGTTCAGGCGGTGAAGGATTATTGTTCCTCTCACGGGGTCGAGGCGGTTCTGTCGCGCCACTGGGAACTGGGCTCGGAAGGCTCTGCCGATCTGGCCCGCAAGGTTGTGGAAATCGTCGAAGGGGGGTCTGCGAACTTCGCGCCGATCTACCCCGACGAGATGCCGCTGTTTGAGAAGATCGAAACCATCGCCAAGCGCATCTACCGCGCCGACGAGGTTCTGGCCGACAACAAGATCCGCACGCAGCTGAAAGAATGGGAAGCTGCGGGGTATGGCAACCTGCCGGTCTGCATGGCGAAAACCCAGTACAGCTTCTCGACCGACCCGAGCTTGCGGGGCGCGCCCACCGGCCATTCGGTGCCGGTGCGTGAGGTCCGCCTGAGCGCGGGTGCGGGCTTTATTGTGGTTGTCTGCGGTGAGATCATGACCATGCCGGGCCTGCCCCGCAAACCGGCCGCGGAAACCATCTGCCTCAATGACGCAGGTGAGATCGAGGGCTTGTTCTAAGCCGCTGAATAAGACATCTCGTGGTCCGGGACCCCCGGGCCATGAGGAGACGATGATGCCCACTCTGACACCGCCGCAGGACTGCCATTCGATGCGGGATCTGCGGGTTCAGATCGACAGGCTGGACCGCCAGCTGATCGGGATGCTGGTGAGGCGCGCAAGCTATATCGACCGCGCGTCTGAGCTGAAGCCGGGCGAGGGCCTGCCCGCCCGCATCCCGGACCGGGTCGAGGATGTGGTGCAAAAGGTGCGCGCCAGTTCGCAGGCGGCGGGGATGGACCCCGATTTGTCCGAAACGCTCTGGCGCATTCTGATTGACTGGTCGATTGCACGTGAGGAACGTGTGCTCGGCCCCGAGTAAAGACCGGGCGCGTTCTGCGCCCGTTTGGGTTTTGAAAGAAGGGACCAAAGGATGGTAGCGCAGGTTATCGACGGGAAGGCCTTTGCCGCCAAAGTGCGCGCGCAGGTGGCCGATCAGGTTGCAAAGCTGAAAGAGGAAAACGGCATCACCCCCGGCCTGGCCGTGGTTCTGGTGGGAGAGGATCCGGCCAGCCAGGTCTACGTCCGCTCGAAAGGCAAGATGACCGTCGAGGTTGGCATGAACTCGTATGAGCACAAGCTCGATGTGGAGACCTCCGAGGCGGACCTGCTGGCGCTGATCGACAAACTGAACACTGATCCGGCGGTGCATGGCATTCTGGTCCAGCTGCCGCTGCCAAAACACCTGAACGAGGATCTGGTGATCAACTCGATCGATCCGGCCAAGGATGTGGACGGCTTCCACATCTCGAATGTGGGCCTGCTGGGCACTGGTCAGAAATCGATGGTGCCCTGCACCCCGCTGGGCTGCCTGATGATGCTGCGCGATCACCACGGGTCGCTGTCGGGCATGGATGCGGTTGTCATCGGTCGCTCGAACATCGTGGGCAAGCCGATGGCTCAGCTGCTGCTGGGGGACAGCTGCACTGTGACCATCGCGCATTCGCGCACCAGGGACCTGCCGGATGTGGTGCGCCGCGCCGATATTGTCGTGGCCGCTGTCGGCCGCCCCGAGATGGTGCCCGGCGACTGGATCAAGGAAGGCGCCACCGTGATCGACGTGGGCATCAACCGCATCGAACGCGATGGCAAGACCAAGCTGGTCGGCGACGTCGATTATGCCAGCGCTGCCGAACGCGCCGGCGCCATCACCCCCGTCCCCGGCGGCGTCGGCCCCATGACCATCGCCTGCCTGCTGGCCAACACCCTCACCGCCTGCTGCCGCGCAAACAAACTCCCCGAACCAGAAGGCCTGACCGCGTGATATACGCGGGGGCCGGATCGG
>NZ_JBQFLR010000043.1:0-2885 GCF_056531345.1 Ruegeria sp. N7
CGTTAAATCCCACCTAATCGCGTTTTTGACCGATTGACAATCAAGCCTTATGCCGAAACAAATGTCTGCCGCCTTCACCTTTGATAAGGTTGATCGCATCGCGCATGATCTCGTCAATGATCTGTTCTGCAGGTTTCGAGGTTCTTATGATACCCACACCTTCGCCGACAATACCGGGAACGATTGACGGATTTCCGGAATTCTGAGCATCGTTCCAAAGTCGTCTTTGAACATCCAAGCCGGCGTCTAGCGCGGCTTCTCGACCATGCCATTTACTGACAAAATTATTTCGACGTACCCGGATTGAGTATCGGTCCGGCCAAGAATAACCGCGAATGATGTCGGGAACCGAGGTTCGAACGGTTTCATCCCCTGATGCGCGCAAGATGTCACTGAGAATCTGTGGATGGATCAGCGCCTCATCTGCAGCAACAAACCGAGTTCCTATCACAACGCCATCTGCGCCAAGCATCAGGGCCGCAGCCAGACCGCGACCATCGCCGATACCACCGGCGGCGCAAAGTACAGCCGAACTGTTCGATGCGTCAATTTTATCCGCCACTTCGGGCACAAGCGCGATCGTGCCGCGCACCTCGCCGTGGCCACCAGCTTCGGCCCCCTGAGCCACGATGACATCGGCGCCAACCGCAATGGCACGCAGCGCGTCCCGAAGTGTCTGGATTTGGCAGATAAGCGGAACGCCCGTCCGTTTGATCCTGTCGGCAAAGGGTGCAGGATCACCAAAGGACAGAAAGACCGCGGCTGGCCCGCGCTCCAGCACGTAATCGAGCAGAGCGGGCTGCTCTGCCAACTTCCATGTGATCAGACCGCACCCGACAGGGGTGGTTCCGGCTGCATCGAACTGTTGCGCAATCCAGTCCCGATCGCCGTAACCCCCCGCCGACCAACCCAAGCCCGCCCGCCTGCGTCACAGCCGAGGCCAACGACCCACCCGCAACAAACGCCATTGGCGCCTGAATGGTCGGGTGGGACAGGTTCAGGCGCTCGGTCAGCCGGGTTTTCACGTGGCCGTCTTTCGGTAGTCGACAACCGGCAGCCCACCGATGCCCCAGTTGTCCAGATCGACCTCGTCAATCACGACGACTGTGGTTGCCGGGTTTTTGCCCAGCACCTCGTGCAACAGTTCGCTCACTCCGGCGATCAGCTTTGCTTTCTCGCTCTGGCTTGGGCCGGTTCCGTCAGGACCACCTTCACGGGTTACTTTGATATTCACATATGGCATGGTTTTAATCCTTCCTTGGAACGTAGGAGAAGACCTTGGTGACAATCCGCCAGTCATTGCCGTGGCGGACAAGGGAAAGGTAATCCAGATAATCGCGCCCCATCATCGACATACGGGCCATGACATGGGCCAGCCTCGGACTGCCGAAGGAGATCTGCAATATCTCTTCATCGCGCGGGTCACCGCGCTTGGCTGGCGGTTCACGCTGATCCACACGGGCCATATAGCTCTCAAGATCCAGATACAGCTCATCCCCTTCGGTGGCGCAGATATACGCCAGTTTCGGGTGAAACACCTGTCTCAGGGCGTTGCTGTCGGCGTGATGAAGGCCCTCGAAATAGGCCTCCATCAATTCGACCACAGCTTTGTGATCGGCCGGGGTCATTGGATCAGCCCTTCGGCGCGCATCGCCGTTTGTGTTGCGGGACGTGCTGCCACCCGCTCGACATAGGCTTTCAGGCTTGGCCAGCCGGACAAATCGATTTCCGTAAAATTTGCCCAGTTCGAGACAACGAAAAGATATGCGTCCGCGACCGAAAACTTTCCGTCCACAAGGTATTCCCGCCCATCGGCCAGTATGTTTTCGACCTGATCGAATTTTGTTTTGACGATACTGCGCGCCTTGGTTTTTTCGGTGTCGGTGGAATCACCCTTGAACAGCGGGCTGAAGGATTTGTGCAGATCGGCCGCCACAAAACTCAGATATTCCTGAACCCGTGTACGGGCCATCGTTCCGTTTGATGGTGCCAGATCAGAGGACGGGTACTTATCAGCAAGATATTGAAGAATAGCGGATCCCTCCCTGACAAGTTCACCGTCGTCCAGCGCAAGCACCGGCACATATCCTCGGGGGTTGATGGATCTAAAATCCGCGCCGGATTCAGTGCGGTCAGCCGCGGTATCAACGGCCTCAGTTTCGAAGGGAGTGCCGATTTCGGTCAGCACGATGTGGCTGGCAAGCGAACATGCGCCCGGTTTGTAGTAGAGTTTCATGGTATTCCTTTCTGGGGATTACTGGTGGCACCATAGACATGGAGAAGGGCATATCCGTTGACAACTAGGTTTCTGATGGTTACTTAAAAAATAGAGTAACCCAGCAGAAACCTGGTAACGCCTCATGGCCCTGAAGATGCGGAAAAACCGAAGCCCGGCGCCACCCGAACCCTGCATGCTGACCGAATGCATGGCTGTGATTGCAGGTGCCTGGGCGCCGAACGTGATCTGGTCGTTGCGGGCCGGGCCACGCCGCTTTAGTGAACTGCGTTCGGATATTCCGCCGATTTCTGCCAAGGTACTTTCGGCCCGTTTGTCGGAACTGGCCGCACGAGGTGTGCTGGTCCGCCATGTCCGGCGCACGTCGCCCCCCTCGACGGAATACAGCCTGACCGAGCTTGGGGCCGAATTGATCCCGGCCCTTGACGCGATTGTTCAGGTCGGCCACCGACTGAAGGCACGACAAAGTAGTCAACAGGGGGCAGATTAAGTGGTCCCGTCTTCTCGGACAGCTTTGCAGCAAATCTAGGGTCAGGATTCATTGGTTTTTGTTGTGCCGCGTGCTTCACAGCTCCGAAAACGGAGCGGTGACATGAGTGATTTTCTGGCTGATCGACGCGCAAATGGCGTGTCTCGAGCCTTTCTTTCT
>NZ_JBQFLR010000044.1:0-2462 GCF_056531345.1 Ruegeria sp. N7
GGTCAGACTTTGACGGCTTGTAGTTCTTCGAGCAGGTCGAGGAGTTGGTTGAGTTTTTCTCGTCCCATTTGTTTTTCGATGCTTTGGTAGATCTGGAGAGAGGTTCCGAGGTTTTCGGCGAGGATGTTTCGTCCTTCGTTTGTGATCTTCACCATTGTGCGTCGTTTGTCGTGGCTGTCCTGGCGGCGTGATATTTGGCCTTCTGCTTCCATCGTGCGCAGGATGCGGGTGAGGCTTGGCAACAGCAGGCAGGCCTCTTTGGCAATCGAGCTTTGCTCCACTTCACCCAACTCGTCCAGCACGCGCAGGATGCGCCATTTCTGCTCGGTCAGTTGTATCCCCTGCAGCATGTCCCGGATGGGGGCCATGACGGTTTCGCGTGCGCGCAGCAAGGCAATCGGAAGGGCGCGCGAGGTGTTCTTGGTGTGGCTTTGTTCACTCATGACAGTCTTCTAATTCGCAGAGTCAAAAGATGCAAAGATTAACAAAGCAAGTTCTTGACAGCGGGGGCTCCAATTTACTAAACATGTTTACCATTGGAGGGGAGCACATGCCACATTTTCACGTCGAGTATTCCGGCAATCTGGAGGACAGGATCGATATGAGTGGCTTGTGCGAATGCATCCGGGCCACGGCTGCCGGGATCAAGACATTTCCCCTGCCCGGTATTCGTGTCCGGGCCACGCGGGTCGATCACTATGCCATCGCGGACGGCAATCCGGCGCATGGGTTTATCGATATCTCGATCCGCCTGCGCGCTGGCCGGGCTGCGGATGTCAAACGGGACGCCACGCAGCGCATTTTTGAGGCGGTTGAGGCCTATCTGTCCCCCGCCTTCGCCGGACATTCCATCGCGCTCTCGCTTGAGATGCGTGACATTGACCCAGACCTTTCGCCCAAGACCGGCACGATCCGGGACCATTTGGGCGCGACCAACCAGGAGACCTGATCCATGAGCGCACTGGATACGAATATCGAGAAGCTGGCGGGCTTTCTGACCCGGTTTAAGGAAACCGGCATCAAGAACCGGATCGCGGGCGAAGATCGCGACGGTTCCGCAGGGGTGTTCCAATCCACCTCCCCGGTTGACAGGTCGGTGATCTGCGATGTCGCCCATGGCACAGCCGATGATATCGACGCTGCCGCCAATGCCGCCCACGCCGCATTTGCCGATTGGCGCGACATGCCTGCCACCGAGCGGCGCCGCATCTTGCTGAACGTTGCCGATGCGATCGAGGCCCGTGCCGAGGAAATTGCGCTGTGTGAATGCTGGGACACCGGCCAGACCCTGCGCTTTATGTCCAAGGCCGCGCTGCGGGGGGCCGAGAATTTCCGGTATTTCGCGGATCAGGTGGTCCAGGCGCGGGACGGTCAGCACCTTAAGTCGCCGACCCTGATGAACATCACCACGCGCGTTCCGATTGGTCCGGTGGGGGTGATCACGCCGTGGAACACGCCGTTCATGCTGTCGACATGGAAGATCGCACCTGCTTTGGCTGCCGGGTGCACTGTGGTTCACAAACCGGCCGAAGATTCTCCGCTGTCCGCTCGCCTGCTGGTGGAGATCGCCGAAGAGGCCGGGCTGCCCAAGGGTGTGCTGAACACCGTGAACGGGTTCGGCCCCGATGCGGGTAAGGCGTTGACGGAGCATCCGTTGATCAAGGCGATCGCCTTTGTCGGTGAAAGCCGCACCGGCAGCATCATCACCAAACAAGGTGCCGATACGCTCAAGCGGATGCATCTGGAACTGGGCGGCAAGAACCCGGTTGTTGTGTTCGACGACGCCGATCTCGACCGGGCGCTGGATGCGGTGATCTTCATGATCTACTCGATCAATGGCGAGCGCTGCACGTCATCCTCGCGCCTGCTGGTGCAGGACACCATCAAGGACGCGTTCGAGGCAAAGCTGATCGAGCGGGTCAACACCATCAAGGTCGGTCATCCGCTGGATCCTGCGACCGAGATCGGGCCCCTGGTGACCGAGGAGCATTATAACAAGGTGACTTCCTATTTTGACATCGCCAAGGAAGACGGTGCGACTGTCGCCGCCGGAGGTGTCAAGGTGGGCGACACAGGGTACTTCATTCGCCCAACCCTGTTTACCGATGCCAATAACCAGATGCGTATCGCGCGCGAAGAGATATTCGGCCCGGTTCTGACCTCGATCCCGTTCTCGACCGAGGACGAGGCGCTGCAGATTGCCAACGACACACCATACGGTCTGACCGGCTATGTCTGGACCAATGACCTGACCCGCGCCTTGCGGTTCACCGACAAGCTTGAAGCCGGGATGATCTGGGTGAACTCGGAAAACGTCCGCCACCTGCCCACCCCGTTCGGCGGCGTCAAGGCTTCCGGTATCGGCCGCGACGGCGGCAACTGGAGCTTCGAGTTCTACATGGAACAAAAACACGTCGGCTTCGCAACCGGAAATCACAACATCATGCAGCTGGGGAAGTGAA
>NZ_JBQFLR010000045.1:0-2402 GCF_056531345.1 Ruegeria sp. N7
TGATCATTTTTGTTGGGTGCCTTCTTTTTCGAGGCGCTTTGGGTCAAGTGAAGCCAGTGACCGCCAATTTGACAGAATTGCACCCTCAAAATGTGCAGTTAACTGCAAACTGTCGGGGCGATACCTTTCTATCTCAGGTTACCATAACCAATCCGCACAGGACATTCCGTTATTAGCACTGCCACCGCTCCGAAACCATCCTTACACCGAGACGAAACCTCTGACTCAAGGGCGGTATGGAGCGACAAAAACGGTCTATGTTCGTGATAATTTGTGCTCCATTCTGGTTTTATTTTGGTAAAATGTATCAATTCGTTTGCCCGGTCAAGAAAAAGCAACAAAAAGCCACACGATCGCAAATCGTTTTAACTTTGGGGCACAGGCAGTGCACTGGAGGAGTTTCATCCAATCGAAAAACCGCTGAATTGCGCCGGGTACTCTGGAAGCTTCGATCCCTGGATAGGGTGAGGCCAAGGTAAAAAACAGCAAACAAACATCCTTTTGGAGCCCACAAACGTGCGGCGGGAGCCGGACAGCCAAGAGTGGTAAAATTCTGGTGCGAACCTTTTCAGTGCAGGAAACGTTCATGACTATTCGCACATGCCCTTCACCTTGATGAACATCTGGCCCGTTTCATAGCCGTTTTCACATGGTCCCTTTCGCCTTTGCGTAGCTTCACATTGTAAAAGACTCATCAAGAAGCCGACCCCGAAATCGGCGAACATTGGTTAATGTGGCCGATTACTCGAACTCTTCAAACGTCTCTCTGACAACATCATCCACGGTCACGGCCCGCAATCTGCTGCCATCGTTGTCGCAGGCATCCTCTAAGGCTTGCCAAAGATGGTCCATTTGCAAAAATGGTTGAAAGCTCGTGCCGGCAGATCTCAATGCGGCGGAAATTCTGGGGCGTAAAGTGTCTGATGCATAGGTTCTGTTGGCTAATTTTCTTCATAACCCTGACGGGGTGCGCGGCGAAAACCTACAATGAAATTGACATCATGCCTTCGCCAACGGTCTTTGCCAATGGCACGCTTGACCCGTTCGGGGATGTGACCGAGGGCAATTTTGAGGCGCGGACGCGTCTGTTTTACGCAACCGACCGCCAGCCTGCGGAACCGGACGACCCACAGAAAAGCTACAATAACGCACGGGGGCACGTGTTGCGGGCGGGTGTCGCGCAGGTTGCGTCGGACCCGCCGCTTGAAAGCTGGGAAAACGCAAGGCGCATCACGCTCGCCGCGGCGCGGGATCGGGACTATAGGCTACGTGTGGCGGGCGTGACCGAGACCGGCATTCTGCCGTTCAGCGCAATCAAATACATGGATACGCCACCCAGCCGTGCCGAGGTCGAATCTGCCGGTCGCCGTTTTGCGTCACAAATCAATGCGCAATTGGCGCAATCGGCCAACAACGACATTTTCATTTACATCCACGGCTATAATGTGGACTTCGACTATTCCACCCTGGTCTCAAGCCAGTTGCAGCATTTCCTGGGCTATCAGGGCGCTTTCATCAGTTACAATTGGACAGCAACCCCAAGTACGCTGGCCTATTTCCGCGATCAGGAATCGGCGCTGGCCTCGCGACGCTATCTGCGCGAGCTGATTGCCTTTCTTTCGACTCATACCGATGCCCGTCGCATTCACCTGATCGGCTACAGCGCCGGGACTAGGCTGGCCTTTGATGCCGCTTATCAAATCGCGTTGGGAGCCGAGGAAAATGCGCGGTTGGGCAAACTCATCCTGATCGGCAGCGACCTAGACCGCGCTTATTTCCTTCATGCTATCGAGGACGGTCTTCTCGATGCGGTTACGGACCTGACGATCTATCAGTCGCAAACGGATTCCGCGCTGGCGATGTCTAGGTTTGTCTTTGGCCGCAAGCGCGTCGGAGAGACCTCGCCGCCCGGCGAAGCAGTGCCTGCGGTGCAAGCGGAACTGGCCCGGACCCCAAGGCTGCATGTCATCGACGTGACGGATGCCGAAGAGGCGGGCACTGGCAACGGGCATTGGTACTTCCGGTCTTCACCATGGGCCAGCAGCGATCTTTTCCTGTCATTGCTGACCAACAAAGACCCCGCCGCGCGCGGACTGGTGCGCGCACCCGGCGAAGTCATCTGGCGTTTTCCAGACGATTATCCGCAAAGGATCAGGGAATTGGGGCGTTTGTACTGAAGGAAAGGAACCGTCTGGTTATCCCCGTCTATTCTCTATTCTGATCAGCTTGCCACACGAGGCTCCCTCGGATCACATCGAAACTCTTATGTAAGGTCATCCATAGGTCAGACTTATGACGTTGAAGGTATAATCGATTTTTCTTGGCATATTAATCTGTCAAGATACCATTGCTCAAATGTGAATTTTACGCCGCGCAAGAATGGCGAACCTGTCAAACAATTC
>NZ_JBQFLR010000046.1:0-2375 GCF_056531345.1 Ruegeria sp. N7
CGGCGAAGACGGCAACGCCGAAGTCGAAGCCCGCGTCCGCGCCCAGGTCGCAGACCTCTGCAACCGCTTCCCCATATACCCGAACCTGTAAGCCGAAAGGTCCCAACCATGAGCTTTCAACCAATTGAACAAGCCCCCGCCCGCCTGAACCGCAGCGAGCTTGCCGTGCCCGGCAGCCAGCCCGGAATGTTTGAGAAGGCTGCGAAATCGGACGCGGATGTCATCTTCCTCGATCTGGAAGACGCCGTCGCGCCCGATGAAAAGGAGCAGGCGCGCAGGAACATCATTCAGGCGCTGAATGATATCGACTGGGGGAGCAAGACCATGTCGGTCCGGATCAATGGTCTGGACACCCATTACATGTACCGGGACGTCGTGGATGTTGTCGAACAGGCGGGCCAGCGTCTGGACCTGATCATGATCCCCAAGGTCGGGACAGCTGCAGATGTATATGCGGTCGACATGCTGGTGACCCAGATCGAAGACGCCAAGGGATACAAGAAACGGATCGGGTTCGAACACATCATCGAAACCGCGCTTGGTATGCAGAATGTCAGCGCGATTGCGGCTGCATCAAAGCGCAATGAAAGCCTTCATTTTGGTGTCGCGGATTATGCCGCCTCAACCCGCGCGCGAACCACAATCATCGGGGGCGTGAACCCGGATTATTCGGTTCTGACCGACCCGGATGCCGACGGCGGCCGCCTGACCCACTGGGGCGACATGTGGCACTATGCCCTTGCCCGCATGGTGGTTGCGGCGCGCGCCAACGGGTTGCGCCCCATCGACGGGCCTTTTGGCGATTTTCAGGACCCCGACGGTTACAAGGCCGCAGCAAAACGTGCCGCCGTTCTGGGCTGCGAGGGCAAATGGGCCATCCACCCCAGCCAGATCGCACTTGCCAATGAGGTGATGTCGCCCTCGGATGCCGAAGTTACCAAGGCACGGCGTATCCTTGTCGCCATGGCCGAGGCCGAGGCAGACGGAAAAGGTGCCGTGTCTCTGGATGGTCGTCTGATCGATTATGCCTCGATCCGGCAGGCCGAAGTACTGGTTGAAAAGGCCAGTCAGATCGCTGCGGCCTGATCGCCTGCACCAAACCCGACCTGCGTGGGCGCATTGTCCACGCGGGCTCGGTGCTGCGTTGACTGGTGGATCACGAGACCAACGCGAAAGGTTATCCGTGTTCCGGGGCGGCCGTCCCCAGAAATCGCTTGTTCCGAATTTCGTCCGGGCTGACGTCAAAGCTGCGTTGAAAGGCGCGTTTCAGCGCGACAGTCGATGAAAAGCCGGTCGCTGTCGAGATTTCGATCTGCGACATGTTGGTGAATTGTAAAAGGCTCTGCGCCCGCTCCAGCCGTAGCTCTTTGTAGGTCGACAAAAGTTTCGCACCGGTTTTGCTTAGAAACCTTCGCTGTAACTGGCGGGTCGAGGTCCTGAGTACATTGGAAAGTTCCGAGATCGTCAAAGGATCTTCGATGTTTTCCTGCATCGCATCCAGCGTGCGCATGACAAGCTGATCACCTTTTGCACGGTGCACCAGACGGGCGGCAAGCGTGCTGCCGTGCTTTTGTGTGGGTTCCGTCAGTCCAATGTATCCGCGCAGTATGTCCGCGATATGTTCCCCGTGGTCGATCGACACAAATTCTGACAGCAGGCGCAGCGCGCTTAACCGGGTGGTTGCGCTATGGGCGCACCCGTCTGCGGCCAGATGCGTGCCGGTGCCACAATCTTCCAGCCCGCCCTCCAGTGCAGCGGCTGCGAAATTCGGGTGGACAGCAACGGTGTTCCGGCCTGTTCTTCCGAGTTGCGGCAGAAGCAGCACCGCGCCGCCGACCAGAACAACCCGCGAAGACAGGTTCAGGACCTGCGATACCCAGAATCTGCGCGAATGTGGAATGGACCAGATGTTCTCCAGATCTCCCCAGAAAACCGCCGTTCGTCCGGCCCAGTATAACGGTCCGCCCGCGGGTTCCGAGCCAGCGACACGAAGGTTGACCGCATAGGTGCAGTCTTCGGCCAGAGTGTTTAACGCCTGATAGAATTCGATGACCATTCCAGCTGACGCCATAGCCGCTTCACCGTTGAGAATGACATCGATATGTTTCAATCTTTCGGGTGCCTCAGGCTCCGTTTCAGACAGATTGGCGTGATCATTTTCGAGGACATAGTGTTTCATTGTTCCTCCGACGATTTGGGCGTGGCAGCGCCCCGATTGGCGCTGCCCTCAGGGTGTAAATCCGATCCGTCAGGCGAATTGACGGATCGGACAGACACGGGTTTCACTCTGCGGCGTCTTCGTATGCGTCCATGGGTGGGCATGTGCAGACGAGGTTTCGGTCGCCGTATGCGTTGTCGACGCGGTTGACGGGGGA
>NZ_JBQFLR010000047.1:0-1936 GCF_056531345.1 Ruegeria sp. N7
GCCTCCCCTTATTATTCTGCGACTTTTTGTTTGTGTTTGTGTTTATTGAACTGTTGGTCGAAGAGGTTTTTGAAGGGTCCGTTTTTCTGCATGAGTTGGTCGAGGTTTCCCTGTTCGGCGATAGCGCCGTCCTGGATGACGATGATCTTGTCTGCCTCCAGCACGGTTGACAGGCGGTGGGCGATGACGATGACGGTGACATCCTGTGTCAGGGCGTCCAGCGCCTCTTTGACCAGCGATTCCGATTCCGCGTCCAGCGCGCTTGTGGCCTCGTCCAGCAGCAGGATTTCGGCCTTGCGCAGAATGGCGCGGGCAATCGCGATGCGCTGTTTCTGACCGCCCGACAGAAAGGTTCCGTTTTCGCCCACCGGGGTCTCATAGCCCTGCGGCAGGTCTGTGATGAACTGATGCGCATGTGCGGCCCGGGCTGCCGCGATCACCTCTTCATCGCTCGCCTCGGGTGCCGAGCAGCGCAGGTTGTCCATCACCGAGGCCGAGAACAGGAACGTGTCCTGACCGACATACGAGATTTTCCGCCGCAGCGAGGCAAAGCTGACATCCCTCAGGTCCTGGCCATCGATCTCGACGCTGCCCTGATCGGGGTCGTAAAACCGCATGATCAGGCCAAACAACGTGGATTTGCCACCACCGGACTGGCCGACAAGGGCCGTGGTTTTCCCGGCCTCGAAAGTGGCGCTCATGTTGTCGATCACCGGCACCGTGCCCTGATAGCCAAAGGTCACATTGCGCAGCGTGATCTGTCCGGGGCCGTCACTCAGGTCACGGGCCCGGGGGCTTTCCACCATCGTGTCCTCCTGATCCAGCAGGCTGAACAACAGGCCGACACCGACCATGCAGGTTTCAATCTGGACCCGCATCCTGGACAGGCGCTTGGCGGGTTCATAGGCCATCAGCAAAGCGGTGATGAAGGACATCAACTGACCCGCGGTCGGCTGTTCGGTGCCCGCGATGCCCATCGTGCTGACAATGAGAACCCCGGCAACCGCCAGACCGGCCAGAAACTCCATCAGCGGGCTGGCAATGGCCTGCAGCCGGGCGATGTCGTTCGAGCGCTGTTCGACCTTCCGGATCGCGGTCTCCATTCGGTCGATCATGCGATCTTCAAGCGCAAACACCTTGATCACCTTGATCCCCGCCGAGGTCTCCTGCAGCACCCGGATGATCTCGGCCAGCGATTTGAACTCGGCCTGCATGATCGAGCGGACGCTTTTCAGCAGATACCGCACCCCCAGCAGGGCAACCGGGCCCACCACAAAGAACATCACCGACAGGACCGGCTGCTGATACACCATGACCACAATCAGGCCGACCAGGGTCAGGGCATCGCGGACAAACCCGGTGACCAGAACATCGATCAGGCCCCGGGCCGATTGCGCGCCATTGGTCGTGCGCATCAGCAAATCCGATGATTCATTGGTCGAAAAGAACGACACCCCGTGCCGGACCAGCTTGCGGTACAGCTTCTCCTGCTGCTGGGCCACAATCCGGTTGCCCGCGCGCGCCAGAAAGACGGCCTGAATATACGAGGCCACCGCCTTGGTCAGGAACAGAAGCACAACCCCCAGCGCAATGACATGCGCCCATCCCCGCAATTCCGGGCTGGTCATGGCATCAACGATATATTCCATCATGTAAGCCGAGCCGGCGGTGGTGACCGCCACCGCGATCATCGCCAGGATCGCAACGCCGTAAAGCCCGCCCTGCGCATAAAAGCTCTCACCGACAAGCCGGCCCATATAGCCCGATCGCCACTTGTTCCAGGCGCGCTTCATCATTGCGTTCTCCAAATCCGTGAAACGGTGCGCACGCCCAGATACCCCATATCCCGCCGCGCCTAAAGGGCTGATGCTACCCTGCGGCAGACCAACCCATCCCAACATCCAAACACGCTAAATAAGACCTCACCACCAAACCC
>NZ_JBQFLR010000048.1:0-1833 GCF_056531345.1 Ruegeria sp. N7
CATGCGTTTGGGATCATTGGCTCTGCGATGATGCCGATTTCGGATCTGTTTCCGAAGGCTGGGATCATGTTCTGGGACTGTGCGCATGAGGGCAGCGCGGGGATGATGGCGGATGGCTACACCCGGGCGACCGGCAAGATGTCGATGATGATCGCGCAGAACGGTCCGGGCATCACCAACTTTGTGACCGCCGTCAAGACTGCCTACTGGAACCACACCCCGCTTCTGCTGGTGACCCCGCAGGCGGCCAACAAGACCATCGGTCAGGGGGGCTTTCAGGAAGTCGAGCAGATGAAGCTGTTCGAGGACATGGTCGCCTATCAGGAAGAGGTCCGCGACCCGACCCGCGTCTGCGAGGTTCTGAACCGTGTGATCATGCAGGCCAAGCGCGCCAGCGCCCCGGCCCAGCTGAACATCCCGCGCGACATGTGGACCCAGGTTGTCGATATCGACCTGCCCGCCATTGTCGAGTTCGAGCGCCCCTCGGGCGGCGAAAGCGCCGTGGCTCAGGCGGCCGAGCTGCTGTCGAACGCCAGGAACCCGGTGATCCTGAACGGGGCCGGTGTGGTTCTGGCCGAAGGCGGCATCGAGGCGTCGAAAGCGCTGGCCGAGCGCCTGGATGCGCCGGTCTGCGTCGGCTACCAGCACAATGACGCCTTCCCGGGCAGCCACCCGCTGTTTGCCGGTCCGCTGGGCTATAACGGTTCGAAAGCGGGGATGGAACTGATCAGCGAGGCGGATGTTGTCCTGTGCCTCGGCACCCGTCTGAACCCGTTCTCGACCCTGCCGGGCTATGGCATCAACTACTGGCCCGCGGATGCCAAGATCATCCAGGTTGACATCAACCCCGACCGTATCGGCCTGACCAAGGCTGTCAGCGTCGGCATCATCGGCGACGCCGCCAAGGTGGCAAAGGGCATTCTGGCCCAGCTGAGCGACACCGCCGGTGACGAAGGCCGCAAGGAGCGCAAAGAGCGCATCGCGCAGAAGAAATCGGCCTGGGCGCAGGAACTGACCTCGATGACCCATGAGGATGACGATCCGGGCACCACCTGGAACCAGCGCGCCCGCGCGGCCAAGCCCGACTGGATGAGCCCGCGCATGGCGTGGCGCGCCATTCAGGCGGCGCTGCCGAAAGAGGCGATCATCAGCTCGGACATCGGCAACAACTGCGCCATCGGCAACGCATATCCGTCGTTTGAAGAGGGTCGCAAATACCTGGCGCCGGGCCTGTTCGGCCCCTGCGGCTATGGCCTGCCCGCCGTTGTCGGTGCCAAGATCGGCTGCCCGGATGTTCCGGTTGTGGGCTTTGCCGGTGACGGCGCCTTTGGCATCGCGGTGAACGAGTTGACCGCGATTGGCCGCGAGGAATGGCCCGCCGTGACCCAGATCGTGTTCCGCAACTACCAGTGGGGCGCGGAAAAGCGCAACTCGACCCTGTGGTTCGACGACAACTTCGTGGGCACCGAGCTGGACACCAAGGTGTCTTATGCCGGTATCGCGCAGGCCTGTGGCCTGAAAGGCGTTGTCGCCCGCACCCAGGACGAGCTGACCGCGGCGCTGAACCAGGCGATCGAGGACCAGAAGAACGGCATCACCACGCTGATCGAGGCCCTGATCAACCAGGAGCTTGGCGAGCCTTTCCGCCGCGACGCGATGAAAAAACCCGTCGCAGTCGCCGGCATCAGCGCCGATGACATGAAAGCGCAGGGCGCTTAACCCCAGGACGAGGCCGGAGCACATGACCCTGACACCCGTCGAGCTGTTGCGGCAAAACGCTCCGGCCACCCGTCCCATAATCGCCCTCAGCGAAGGCAACGACCCCCGCATCAC
>NZ_JBQFLR010000049.1:0-1499 GCF_056531345.1 Ruegeria sp. N7
CGCGCTCGACCAAGCCGGCCTTGACGAGCTGGTCAATTCGGTTGGTCATTGTCCCCGATGTCACCATGGTCAGGTCAAGCAATTCCCCCGGCGACAGGCCTTCAGGCTTTCCGGACCTGCGCAGGGTCGCCAGCACATCAAAGCTGGCGAGGTTGAGCCCGTAGACCTTCCAGGTTTTGTCCATCTCTTTTCTGAGCTGAGCCGCCAGGCGGGAAAGACGCCCAATCGTTTCCATCGGTCCCACATCGAGGTCGGGGCGGGCTTTGTTCCATTGAGAAATGATACGATCGATGTGGTCCATGGAAGCATATTGCGAAGATTTATCTTGACGTCAAGAGAATATAAGATATCTTGATGTCAAGATATATGGAGATCCCTCATGAAACGTCATGTCGACATCGCGCTCACTGCCATCGCGCCGCTGATCTGGGGCAGCACGTATTACGTTACGACTGAATTCCTTCCTGCTGGGTATCCAATCACAATGGCTGCCCTGCGTGCGCTGCCTGCTGGCCTGCTATTGCTCGTTCTGGCCCGGCAACTGCCGCAGGGTATCTGGTGGATACGCGCTTTCGTTCTTGGTGCGCTCAATTTCACCGTGTTCTGGACATTGCTATTTGTGGCGGCGTACCGGCTGCCTGGTGGTGTAGCCGCAACGGTTGGGGCGGTTCAGCCTTTGATTGTCGTGTTCTTGGCTGCGATGCTGATTGGTACGACGGTCAAGTTATCTGCGGTGATCGCGGCACTGATCGGTATCTTTGGGGTTGGACTTCTTGTTCTTGGTTCGGGGGTTTCACTTGATCCGATTGGGTTACTCGCAGCTATCGGCGGCGCAGTCTCCATGGGAGCTGGCACAGTTCTGACCCGGAAGTGGCAAGCCCCCGTGCCCCTTTTAACCTTGGCGGCCTGGCAGCTTTCGGCAGGGGGGCTGTTGCTGATGCCGCTGGCATATCTGTTTGAGCCTGCGCTTCCGCCGTTGAAATCGCAATTTTTCACCGGAATCGCCTATCTCACTCTGATCGGGGCTGCGCTGACATACATCTTATGGTTCCGAGGTGTTTCCCGGATCGAGCCCGGCGCCGTTTCAGCCCTTGGTTTTCTCAGCCCGCTTTCCGCAGTCGTTATTGGCTGGATGCTTCTTGGCCAGGCTCTGACGCCCACCCAGATCGCCGGAGCCGGAGTGGTGCTCACGGCAATCTGGCTTGGGCAGCGTGCCGGGCGTATTAGCCCTCTCGTTCTTTCAGAAACTGCCCATACACACCTCGTCTCAAAAGGAGAATGCTCATGAAACTTGTCGTATTTGGTGCAACTGGCGATGTCGGTTCTCGTGTCGTGACTGAGGCGATCTCGCGTGGCCATGACGTTACCGCGGCAGTTCGAAACGAGGCAGGGATCGAAAACCTGCCCAAAGGCGCCAAGCCGATTGTTGCGAATGTTGCGGACCCTGCGGCTTTGGCCGCGGCCATGGCTGGTCAGGATCTGGCCGTAAGCGCTGTGCG
>NZ_JBQFLR010000050.1:0-1272 GCF_056531345.1 Ruegeria sp. N7
GGATTTTTCACCCAGTCCTTGTCGGACCGCGATCCTGAGCTTTTTGGCTCGATCCGGTCTGAGCTGGGTCGTCAGCGCGACGAGATCGAGCTGATTGCGTCCGAGAACATCGTCTCTGCCGCCGTGATGGAGGCGCAGGGTTCGGTGATGACCAACAAATATGCCGAAGGTTACCCGGGCCGGCGCTATTACGGAGGCTGCGAGTTTGTTGATATCGCCGAGAATCTGGCCATCGACCGCGCCAGGCAGCTGTTTGGCTGTGGCTTTGCCAATGTGCAGCCGAACTCGGGCAGCCAGGCCAACCAGGGCGTGTTCCAGGCGCTGATCCAGCCCGGCGACACCATTCTGGGCATGAGCCTGGATGCCGGTGGCCACCTGACCCACGGCGCGCGGCCCAACCAGTCGGGCAAGTGGTTCAACGCCGTGCAATACGGCGTGCGCCAGCAGGACAACATGCTGGACTATGATCAGGTCGAGGCGCTGGCGAAAGAGCATAACCCCAAGCTGATCATCGCGGGCGGTTCGGCCATCCCGCGTCAGATCGACTTTGCCCGCATGCGTCAGATCGCCGACATGGTCGGCGCCTATCTGCACGTTGACATGGCGCATTTCGCCGGTCTGGTCGCGGCGGGCGAGCACCCCAGCCCGTTCCCCTACGCGCATGTGGCGACCACCACCACACACAAGACCCTGCGCGGCCCACGTGGGGGCATGATCCTGACCAATGATGAAGATATCGCTAAGAAAGTGAATTCGGCGATCTTCCCCGGCATTCAGGGCGGCCCGCTGATGCATGTGATCGCGGCCAAGGCCGTGGCCTTTGGCGAGGCGCTGCGCCCCGAGTTCAAAAGCTATATCCAGCAGGTCGTGACCAATGCGCAGGCGCTCAGCGATCAGCTGATCAAGGGCGGACTCGACACCGTGACCCACGGCACCGACACCCATGTGGTGCTGGTCGACCTGCGCCCCAAGGGCGTCAAGGGCAACGCCACCGAAAAGGCCCTGGGCCGGGCGCATATCACCTGCAACAAGAACGGCGTGCCGTTTGACCCGGAAAAGCCGACCATCACGTCGGGCATCCGCCTTGGCAGCCCCGCCGGCACCACCCGCGGCTTTGGCGAGGCCGAGTTCCGCCAGATCGCCGACTGGATCATCGAAGTGGTCGACGGCCTGGCCGCCAACGGCGAAGACGGCAACGCCGAAGTCGAAGCCCGCGTCCGCGCCCAGGTCGCAGACCTCTGCAACCGCTTCCCCATATACCCGAACCTGTAA
>NZ_JBQFLR010000051.1:0-1231 GCF_056531345.1 Ruegeria sp. N7
TGGACGTGTCGCGGTTTGCTGCCGCTCCTTTGATAGCATTTATTGCAGCAAAGGAGACGAACTATGGGACTGAAACGGACGGACGAATTTCGCGCTGACGCTGTGCGGATCGCACTGACGAGCGGGCTGACGCGCAAGCAGGTAGCATCTGATTTGGGCGTTGGTCTTTCGACACTGAACAAGTGGGTGACAGCACATCGTGACACTGAGGTGGTGTCTGACAAAGACCTCGACCTTGCCCGAGAGAACGAACGACTTCGACGTGAAAACCGCATCCTGAAGGAGGAGAGGGACATCCTAAAAAAGGCCACAGCCTTCTTCGCGAGCCAAAAGCCATGAGGTTCCGGTTCATCGAAGAGCATGGCCACGAATTCCCGACCAACCGCCTTTGCCAGGTTCTGGATGTCAGTTCACGTGGACTGCGCGCCTATCGCAGCCGCCCAGCCAGCCAAAGACAGCGAACCGACATGGTGGTCTTGGCGCATATCAAGGAACAATCCCGTCTCAGCCTGGGCAGCTATGGCCGTCCACGGATGACTGAAGAGCTGAAGGAGCTTGGCCTGCCCATCGGCCATCGCCGCGTTGGCCGATTGATGCGCGAGAATGGCATACGCGTCGAACGATCCAAGAAATACAAAGTAACGACCGACAGCAACCACGCCTTCAATATCGCGCCCAACCTGCTGAACCGGGACTTCCGTGCGGATCAGCCGAACCAGAAGTGGGCAGGCGACATCAGTTATGTCTGGACGCGAGAAGGCTGGCTCTATCTGGCTGTTGTTCTCGACTTGCATTCACGTCGCGTGATCGGTTGGGCCGTGTCGAACCGAATGAAGCGTGATCTGGCGATCCGGGCTTTGGAAATGGCTGTGGCGCTGCGGCAGCCGCCAAAGGGATGCATTCACCACACCGACCGTGGCAGCCAATACTGCTCACACGACTACCAGAAGCTCCTGCGTCAGCACGGCTTCCAAGTATCGATGAGTGGCAAGGGAAATTGTTACGACAACTCGGCAGTCGAGACCTTCTTCAAGACCATCAAGGCAGAGCTGATCTGGCGCAGGTCGTGGCACACGCGACGAGACGCGGAACTGGCAATCTTCCAGTACATCAATGGCTTCTACAATCCGCGGCGAAGGCACTCAGCATTGGGCTGGAAAAGCCCTGTCGCATTCGAAAGGAAAGTGGCTTAAACGAGCACTTGGGGCGGCACAAAAACGGGACAGGTCCA
>NZ_JBQFLR010000052.1:0-1216 GCF_056531345.1 Ruegeria sp. N7
TGAGCCTCCCCAACTGAACTGGTCCACCGCTATGTTTAGGAAACGGAGGACCACGAATGGCAAACAAGCGACCGAAGCCCGAAGAGATTGTCTCGAAGTTACGGCAGGTTGAAGTTCTGATGGGGCAAGGCATGTCCCGTCTTGATGCGATCAGGCAGATCGGCGTTGTTGAACAAACCTATTACCGCTGGCGCAAGAAGTACGGCGGAATGGGCGTAGATCAGTTGAAAGAACTGAAACGGCTTCAGAAAGAGAATGAGCGACTGCGACGTGCGGTATCCGATCTGACGTTGGACAAGCTGATCCTGACGGAAGCCGCGAAGGGAAACTACTGAGCCCCGCTCGTCGTCGTGCTTGTATTGACCATGTTCGCAACCAACTGAACGTTTCCGAGAGACGCGCCTGCCGCGTGCTTGGACAACACCGGTCCACGCAACGGCGTGTCCCACAAGGTCGCGCAGACGAAGACCGATTGGTGGCCGACATGATCGAGCTGACCCGTCAATACGGCCGATATGGCTATCGCAGGATCGCTGCATTGCTGAGAGAGGCTGGATGGTCTGTCAGCGATGGGCGAATTGAACGGCTTTGGCGACGAGAGGGGCTGAAAGTGCCAGTGAAACAACCGAAGAAAGGACGGCTTTGGCTGAACGATGGCTCGTGTGTTCGGCTGAGGCCGGAGTATCGCAATCATGTATGGAGCTATGATTTCGTCCATTGTCGAACCGACGATGGCAAAGCCTTCCGGACGCTGAACATCCTTGATGAGCACAGCCGGGAGTGCCTGGCGATTAGAGTGAAGCGCAAGCTGAACTCGGTCGACGTGATCGACGCCCTGACGGATCTGTTCATACTTCGGGGGCACCCTGTTTCATACGTTCAGACAATGGGCCAGAATTTGTCGCCCAGGCTGTCCGAGACTGGACCGCCGCAGTTGGCGCCCAGACGGCTTACATTGAACCTGGGAGCCCGTGGGAGAACGGATACTGCGAAAGCTTCAATGGCCGGTTCAGGGACGAACTACTCAACGGCGAAATCTTCTACAGCCTGCGCGAAGCACAAATCCTGATCGAACAATGGAGGAGACACTACAATACAAAACGCCCCCACAGTGCACTGGGCTATCGCCCGCCGGCACCTGAAACCATCATCCCGATGGATCACAGGCCGATGATCCACTAACAATCAACTTGGACCAGTCAGATGAGGCTGCTCA
>NZ_JBQFLR010000053.1:0-1212 GCF_056531345.1 Ruegeria sp. N7
TTCACCGATGTGCCGGGCTGAAGCCCGGCCTACGGATTATTCTACGATTTTCGACACGACGCCGGCGCCGACGGTGCGGCCGCCTTCGCGGATCGCAAAGCGCAGGCCGTTTTCCATCGCGATCGGGGCGATCAGCTCAACGCCGAACGACACGTTGTCGCCGGGCATGACCATCTCGGTGCCTTCCGCCAGGGTCACGGTGCCGGTCACGTCAGTGGTCCGGAAGTAGAACTGAGGACGGTAGTTCGCGAAGAACGGGGTGTGACGGCCGCCTTCTTCCTTGGTCAGGATATAGGCTTCGGCTTCGAACTTGGTGTGCGGTGTCACCGAACCCGGCTTACACAGAACCTGGCCACGCTCAACGCCGTCACGGTCCACACCACGCAGCAGGGCGCCGATGTTGTCGCCCGCTTCACCGCGGTCCAGCAGCTTGCGGAACATTTCAACGCCGGTGCAGGTGGTTTTCGCGGTGTCACGGATGCCGACGATTTCGATCTCGTCGCCAACGTTGATCACGCCACGCTCGACACGGCCGGTCACAACCGTACCACGGCCCGAGATCGAGAACACGTCTTCGATCGGCATCAGGAACGGCTGGTCAACAGCACGCTCAGGGGTGTCGATGTAGTCATCAACAGCCGCCATCAGCTCGCGGATCTTGTTCTCGCCGATCTCAGGGTCACGGCCTTCCATCGCGGCCAGAGCCGAACCTGCGATGATCGGAATATCGTCGCCGGGGTATTCATACGAAGACAGCAGCTCGCGGATTTCCATTTCCACCAGTTCCAGCAGCTCTTCGTCGTCAACCTGGTCAACTTTGTTCATGAACACGACCATCTTCGGGATGCCAACCTGGCGGCCCAGCAGGATGTGCTCGCGGGTCTGCGGCATCGGGCCGTCAGCGGCGTTCACAACCAGGATCGCGCCGTCCATCTGAGCGGCACCGGTAATCATGTTCTTGACGTAGTCAGCGTGGCCGGGGCAGTCGACATGTGCATAGTGGCGCGCGTCGGTCTCGTATTCCACGTGCGCGGTCGAGATGGTGATGCCGCGGGCTTTCTCTTCCGGCGCGCCGTCAATCTGGTCATACGCCTTGAAGTCACCGAAATACTTGGTGATTGCTGCGGTCAGCGTCGTCTTGCCGTGGTCAACATGCCCAATCGTGCCGATGTTGACGTGCGGCTTATTACGCTCAAACTTTTCCTTTGCCAT
>NZ_JBQFLR010000054.1:0-829 GCF_056531345.1 Ruegeria sp. N7
AAGGTCGTAGGTTCAAATCCTACTCCCGCAACCAATACTTCCAGTCAGATATCAAGCACTTAGCGCCCCAAGGGGCGCTTTCTGCGTTCAGGGCCACTGCACAACTGGAAGCACTCTGGAAGCATTAGGGACGAAATTCACCCTGTGATGAATGCGCAACACCAGAAATCAGTGAACTTTTGGTGCCGTACCACTTTTCATCCCATTGGCAATGTGCAGAATTACCCGAACTGTAGAATAGAATACCAGCAACTGAATTTCACGTTAAGTTGTAGTTTCTGCGCGCGATGCACCCGAATTGAGGCACTTATATTTATGAAAACACAGAGTATTTGGGACCACGATCTTCTGGACTACGAACATATCGGGAACACTTTCACAAACCTGATTAAGTCAATGGAAACCACAAAGGTCGTTTCCATTGAAGCTGGATTTGGCAGGGGAAAGACGTTCTTTCGGAAGGCTTGGTCAGAACAACTCAGACAGTCTGGGGAAATTGTTATCGAAGTGGACGTTCAGCAATCGGACCACTCGGGTGATCCCATTGTTACACTGTTTGGTGCGTTGGTCGAGGCCGTACCTAAAACACAGGGAGGCAAAGCAAAGAAAGCTTTGGATTCGGCAAAAAAAATCGGGGTAATTGGAGCTCGCGCTGCGGCAAGAGTTGTTCTTCGATCCGGAGCCGACGAGATCATCGAAGCTATGTCTGATGGAGCTATTGACGCTCTTGGAGATTTTGATGCCTAGGGTCAGGATGCATTGATTTTCAAGGCGCTGCATGATTCACGGCTCGAAAAATGGAGTGGTGATATGAGCGACCTTTTCTGGC
>NZ_JBQFLR010000055.1:0-812 GCF_056531345.1 Ruegeria sp. N7
GTGTTGCCACATTAACTGTCGTTAGGCTGCTGATGCTTGACATTGGCTGTAGGTGACATTGATGAAGACATCGTCAATCAGCTACAAGCGCCCCCGGTTTCCGCCTCAGCTCATTGAGCACGCGGTGTGGCTGTACGTTCGCTTCAATCTGAGCCTGCGGGAAGTTGAAGAGATGCTGCTGCAGCGCGTGCGCTATGCTTCTTATGAAACTGTTCGGCGCTGGGTCATCAAATTCGGGCCGGTGGTAGCTCGAAATCTGCGGCAGAGACTGAACCGTCCAGGTGGTGTCTGGCATCTGGATGAAATTGTCGTGGACATTTCAGGTCGCAAGTATCGGCTTTGCGCGCGGTCGATCAGCATGGCGTCGTGCTGAAGGAAATCCTCCAACCCAGGCGGGACAAACAGGCGGCAAAACGGCTGTTGCGCCGCCTGATCAAGCACCTTGGTTTCATTCCCAAGCGGATCATCACGAACAAGTTGCGGTCCTTTGGCACCGCCAAACGGGAAATCGCGCCGGGCTTGGATCGTTGGTCGCACAAGGGCCTCAACAATCGAGCTGAAAACAGCCCCCTCCCATTCCGAAAGCGAGAACGGACGATGCTAGGACACCGATCTCCAAGAGGTTTGCAGCGGTTCGTAACCACCCATCAGCCGGCAGAAATTGCTTCCGCGTCCCGGCACGTCGTCGCTCCGCACAAACAATCCGTTATCACCGCCTCGAGGCATTCGAAGCCTTGAATGCTGCCACTCGAGCCGCTTGAATCCCGACCATCAGCATTCCCTCGTCGACCGGACGTTAACGTGACAACACC
>NZ_JBQFLR010000056.1:0-787 GCF_056531345.1 Ruegeria sp. N7
GATGCCTAGGGTCAGGATGCATTGATTTTCAAGGCGCTGCATGATTCACGGCTCGAAAAATGGAGTGGTGATATGAGCGACCTTTTCTGGCTGACCGACGAGCAGATGGCCAAACTTTCCCCTTTCTTCCCGCGGTCGCACGGCAAGCCACGGGTCGATGACAAGAGGGTGCTGAGCGGGATTATCTTCATCAATCGCAATGGGTTGCGGTGGCGTGACGCTCCCAAAGAATACGGACCGCACAAGACGCTTTATAGCCGGTGGAAGCGTTGGAGTGAGAAAGGCATCTTCGCTCGGATGATGGTCGGCTTGGCAGCCGAACACGGCGAGGAAAAGACCGTGATGATCCCCTCTCGGGACATTGCTCCGCAATGCCCTGCCGGGCAGTGGACGTGACCTATCTGAAAGCACATCGCACCGCGACCAGCATGGCCGCGAAAAACGGGGGCGTGGCCGCCTGATTGGCCGAACCAAGGGCGGCATGAATACGAAGCTGCATGCTATCTGTGACAGCCAAGGGCGACCGATCAGCCTTTTTGTCACCGCTGGCCAAGTCAGTGACTACATCGGTGCGCGAGCGCTAATGAGCAGCATACCAGAAGTCGACTGGCTGCTCGGGGATCGCGGCTATGATGCAGACTGGTTCCGAGACGCGTTGAAAGACAAAGGAATAAGCGCCTGCATCCCAGGTCGAAAGCAACGCAAGACAACTGTGAAGTATGACAAGCGCCGATACAAACGGCGCAACCGTATTGAGATCATGTTTGGTAGGCTCAAGGACTGGAGG
>NZ_JBQFLR010000057.1:0-560 GCF_056531345.1 Ruegeria sp. N7
TCAAAAGGCATCCTGGCCCGCACACAGGCCTGGCGCAGCAGGTAATCCACACAAAAAACTCAATACCCCCGCAGATCACATATCTGCGGGGAGAGGTAGCCGCGGGGAATCGGACCAGTTTTTAAGGTGGATCGAATGATGAGAGAGACAACTCAGAATGGCTCGAGAAAGAACCGCTCTCGTGAACTCAAAGCCAAGGTCGCGCTTGAAGCGATCCGTGCGGAAATGACGCTTGCTGAACTGTCGAAGACGTACGGTGAGACGTGTCGCAAACTATCGGTCCGGATTGACGAGCATATATGCAGCGATGTTTGTTGTTTGCGTTTTGCTCTCCAACAGGTTTCCGCATGATTTCTTTGATAGGCTGTCATTTCCCCAAGGATGCAAACTTGTACGTAGATTTCTTCTACCTACTGTACACGGTTTCCCATCAGGGCCTTGAAGAGATCATGGCTGAACGCGGTATGTGTGGACGTGTCGCGGTTTGCTGCCGCTCCTTTGATAGCATTTATTGCAGCAAAGGAGACGAACTATGGGACTGAAACGGACGGACGAATTTC
>NZ_JBQFLR010000058.1:0-541 GCF_056531345.1 Ruegeria sp. N7
CCGGGCATGGTTCTGGGACTGTCGTATATCTTCTTCTTCAACAACCCGTCCAATCCGTTCAATGCGATCTACGGCACCATGGCGATCCTGGTGGTTTGCACGGTGACGCATTTCTATACCGTATCGCACCTGACGGCGGTCACCGCTCTCAAGCAGATGGATAAAGAGTTCGAGTCGGTGTCGGCCTCTCTCAAACAGCCAACAATGAAGCTGTTTGCCCGCGTGACGGTGCCGGTCTGCCTGCCTGCGGTGCTGGACATCTCGATCTATCTGTTCGTCAACGCGATGACGACCGTGTCGGCGGTTGTGTTCCTCTACTCACCCAAAACCACACTCGCGTCCATCGCGGTGCTGAACATGGATGATGCCGGGGATATCGCACCCGCAGCCGCAATGGGCATGATGATCTTCTACACCAACGCAGCCGCCCGGATCTTTCATCTGATGGCATCAAAAGGCATCCTGGCCCGCACACAGGCCTGGCGCAGCAGGTAATCCACACAAAAAACTCAATACCCCCGCAGATCACATATCTGCGGGG
>NZ_JBQFLR010000059.1:0-528 GCF_056531345.1 Ruegeria sp. N7
TGGTCTCGGTGGTTCTGGTCATCCCCGCAATTCTGGCTTTTGCCATCGACCGGATGGTTCAGTCCAAGCAGGTGGCGCTGCTGTCTGCGCGCTCGGTTCCATATCAGGCAACACCAAACCCAAAGACTGATCGCATATTCCTGATCTACTGCAGTTTGATCGGCCTGTTCATTGTTGGTCTTCTGGCCGTGTGTCAGTTTGCGGCGTTGATCAAGTTCTGGCCCTACGATCTGAGCCTGAGCCTCAAGAATTACCAGTTCGACAAGATGGATGGCGGCGGCTGGGGATCGTATTTCAACTCGATCAAACTGGCTTTCCTGACGGCGGTGATCGGCACGACGGTTGTCTTCTTCGGGGCGTATCTGGTGGAAAAATCGAACGGCTTCAAAACCGGACGGTCGATCTTTCAGATGTTCGCCATGCTGCCGATGGCCATTCCGGGCATGGTTCTGGGACTGTCGTATATCTTCTTCTTCAACAACCCGTCCAATCCGTTCAATGCGATCTACGGCACCATGGCGATCCTGG
>NZ_JBQFLR010000060.1:0-528 GCF_056531345.1 Ruegeria sp. N7
TGGTCTCGGTGGTTCTGGTCATCCCCGCAATTCTGGCTTTTGCCATCGACCGGATGGTTCAGTCCAAGCAGGTGGCGCTGCTGTCTGCGCGTTCGGTTCCATATCAGGCAACACCAAACCCAAAGACTGATCGCATATTCCTGATCTACTGCAGTTTGATCGGCCTGTTCATCGTTGGTCTTCTGGCCGTGTGTCAGTTTGCGGCGCTGATCAAGTTCTGGCCCTACGATCTGAGCCTGAGCCTCAAGAACTACCAGTTCGACAAGATGGATGGCGGCGGCTGGGGGTCGTATTTCAACTCGATCAAACTGGCTTTCCTGACGGCGGTGATCGGCACGACGGTTGTCTTCTTCGGGGCGTACCTGGTGGAAAAATCGAACGGCTTCAAAACCGGGCGGTCGATCTTTCAGATGTTCGCCATGCTGCCGATGGCCATCCCGGGCATGGTTCTGGGACTGTCGTATATCTTCTTCTTCAACAACCCGTCCAATCCGTTCAATGCGATCTACGGCACCATGGCGATCCTGG